>JBHJIP010000255.1:0-32802 GCA_050043365.1 Leptolyngbyaceae cyanobacterium | reverse complement strand
CGCGATGCAGACCAACTTCCCAGACGGCTTGGGTCATTTGCGGGACTCGTGACAACAGCGGTGATCCAGACGCGCATTTTTAGGCAGGGGGTCGTTGGCGCGCCAGTAATTGGGGGTGTGGGCAATGGCGGCATCATCCAGGTTTTCGATGGGTTTCCAGCAAATATGTCAGACGGGGTGCTGCTCCAGCAGGGCGGCTTTGAACTCCAAGGAATAGGTGTGAGGTTCGTCGTTGGTGAGCCCGATCAGCTGATCGATCCGCTGCCGCCAGGTCTCCGCCCGATACTGGAGGCGCTCCGCCTTATCGGTAGAGCTGGTGATGTATTCGGCAAACTTGGTGTCATTCACCATCACATCGATAAACTCTTCGCGGATGCGATCGGCAATGGGCAAAATGTCCTCCCGCTCGTACTGGCTGAAGGTGTAGAGCAGCGTATCCCACAGGGCCACATTCAAGCGGCGACTCTCCCAATTGCCATTGGGGTTATAGGTGCTGCCCACGTTAAATCGATGGCAGGCATTCTCGCCAAACACGGCATCGGCCATCTCGATGGATTTCTCAAAGGCCGCCTGCATGTCGGCCAGGTTCTCTGCTGAAAGGCTACGGTGCTGCTCCATCTCGGTGTTGAGGAACCGCTTAAAGGGGCCTTTATAGTTGCGGTGGGTGTTCCGCCACATGGCAAAGAATCGCAGAATAAGCTGGCGATCGGCCATGCGAGTATGGGGCGCTTTTAGCCGCATGATCTTGAGCATGTGGGGGTTTTGCACCAGGTTGCGCAACAGCTCGTTGTAGTTGCCTCGATAGACACAGTTACGCACCTCCTGGTCATTCAGCTTTTCGGCCCCCAGGTTGAGCCGCTCAAACACCTCGAATTTCACATCGGGGTCTGAGTCTTTTTCAATGATGATCAACCGCAGGGTGAAGTTTAGGATCTCCTCTTGCAGCTCTTCAGGCAGGGCGCTAAAGGATTTGCGGTTGAGGTGGGTAAGCACCTGCAGCCCCGACAGCTTAAAGGTTTGACCGTTGGGAAAGGTGCCATTGACAAAGGAGCAAATACTGGTGAGTCGCTGCTGGCCATCCACCACAGAATAGGTGCGCCGCTGCTCCTCTGAAACATAGATGACTGGGATGGGAATATCCAACAACAGCGATTCGATCAAGCGGCTGGCCTTGCCGGTGTCCCACACAAAGTTGCGTTGGAAGTCAGGCTGCAGGTTGAGCTTGCCCCGATTCACCCAACTGACCAGGGTTTCGACTGGTAGATCCTGCTTTTCGGTTTTGACGCGACGTTTATCGGGGTCGATTTCGAGGGGGCTATCGTCTGCAGCCTCCTCAATCATCAGTTCACTGGCAGGGTCAGCGATCGCGTTCGAATCAACCATGGGGTTAGACCAGGGCTACCACACTGGCTCAAGATTAGCGCATCCCTTGAGGGGAACTGTTTGAATCTGTTGAACCGGGGCGCTAAAGGTTCAGGACTTACGCACGGGAACAGACTTCAGCGGGTTGCAAGATCCCCCCGGCTGTCGCCACCCCCCTTATCAAGGGGGGCAGGGATCCTAAACGCTATTGGTAGTGCTAGTAATTTTGACTGCGTAAGTCCTGAGGTTATGCGATTTGGCAACAGACCCGATATTGCTAGGGCGCAAGCTTTGCGCCCCTACATCCACGTACCTGGATTGGGGGTGTAAACATAAATGCCCCAGACTTTAAGGCTGGGGCGTTTATGTTAGGAGGTATTTGCTCGCGCTTAGGGCGCTACGGCCATTTTGGCCGCGTCTTCCCGTGCTAAGAACTTCTCCAGTTCCGTTAGAGCATCGGCATCTACCTTGGTTTGCATAGGGCAGAACTTCGGTCCACACATGGAGCAAAACTCAGCGGTTTTGTAGATGTCGGCGGGCAGGGTTTCGTCGTGGTACTCCCGCGCCCGATCTGGATCCAGTGACAGCTCAAACTGCTTGTTCCAGTCGAAGTTGTACCGCGCCCTAGAGAGATCATCGTCGCGATCTCGCGCTCCCGGTCGATGGCGACCAATGTCGGCGGCATGGGCGGCAATCTTATAGGCAATCAAACCATTACGCACATCCTCGGCATCGGGCAGACCCAGGTGCTCTTTGGGGGTGACGTAGCAGAGCATGGCGGTGCCATACCAACCGGCCATGGCCGCACCGATCGCGCTGGTGATGTGGTCATAACCCGGTGCAATGTCGGTGACCAGCGGACCCAACACATAGAAAGGCGCTTCCGAGCACTCTTCCATCTGCTTTCTAACGTTGAACTCAATCTGGTCCATGGGCACGTGACCCGGCCCTTCCACCATTACCTGCACGTCATGCTCCCAAGCGCGGCGGGTGAGCTGACCCAGGGTTTTGAGTTCTGCTAGTTGGGCCGCATCGGAAGCGTCATGGGTGCAGCCGGGCCGCAGCGAATCCCCCAAGCTGAAGGAGACATCGTACTTTTTGAAGATTTCGATGATGTCGTCGAAGTGGGTGTAGAGGGGGTTCTGCTTGTGGTGGTGCAGCATCCAGCGGGCGATGATGCCACCGCCACGAGAGACGATGCCGGTGAGGCGATCTCGCACCAAGGGCAAATGCTCAATCAAAATCCCGGCATGGATGGTCATATAGTCCACCCCCTGCTGAGCGTGTTTCTCGATGATGTGCAAAAAGTCCTGGGCGGTGAGGTTCTCGATATTGCCGTGGACGCTCTCTAGGGCTTGGTAGATCGGCACGGTACCGATCGGCACGGGGGAGTCATTGATGATCGCAGTGCGAATAACGTCCAGATTGCCGCCGCCGGTGGAGAGGTCCATGACGGTGTCGGCCCCATACTTGACCGCCAACCGCAGCTTACCTAGCTCTTCGTTAATGTCGGAGGAGTTGGGAGACGCGCCGATGTTGGCGTTGACCTTGCAACGGCTGGCAATGCCGATCGCCATCGGTTCTAGATTCTCATGGTTGACGTTGGCGGGGATAATCATTCGCCCCCGCGCCACCTCCTCCCGAATCAAGTCGGGGGGCAGGTTCTCTCGCTGCGCCACATAGGTCATCTCCTCGGTGATTACCCCTTGGCGGGCATAGTGCATCTGAGAGACGTTGCGATCACCCTGCCTTTTGGCAACCCACTCTGTGCGTAACATATTCAATTCGCCTCAATAAACAGCTTCCCTGCGCCGGTGCTAACCGGTTTCAGGTTCTAAGGGTGTGTTCTCAGCCTCAGATGGGCACCCCTAGCCATGGCGGTATTTTATCCGTTGCAAATTTGCGATGTGGCTGAAGTGGGGGTTAAGCCAGGAAAGTACACCCTCTGCAATGTTTTTCGTAACGCTTCCATACTTTCTGTGATTGACCCAGTCCAAGGCATTCGTTTGACGCTTAGCCTCGTGGGCATTTTTAGTCCCAAAGACGTCTCAGGTGCTATAGCCGAGCCTGCAAAGTCTGCTGCACAAAAGTCGCTTGTTCTTCAGTTGCACAGGTCATTAGGGAGACATTGCGACCTGTAGGGAGTGCGGCCACCACTGCGTAGAGCGTGCTGGCTTCTGCATATTTGGTCTGTACTCCGATCTTGGTAATGGTGCCTCTGGGCAGGGTGGCTCTCGACCCGAGAGACCAAATCGGAACATTCCGACACCGCAAGGTCTCGGAGTCCAGGGTCACCAACCGTACATTCAGCGCTACTGTCAGGCCAAACCACATCAGCCCCGCAACCCCAATCCAGCACCCTAGGCCGATCAGCAGGCTGACGACATTACCCCTGTTGGGGTCTAGCCCCATTTTCACCAGCCCAAAACCAACAGCCAGCAGCAACATGCTGACAACCCCACAAACGACTACCGTTGGGATCGTGATCCAAGCCTTGCGGTCATCCTGTCGGAGGGTGAGGCTTTGGGGATGGGTCTCACCAGTAACGGAGCCATGGCGATCTCGGGTTGGTGTCATGGTGAATCACGTCCTAGGTTGTGCTGGCGATGCGACGCGCTTGCGGAGAGAATTGGCCCAGCACTTGGCTTTTACTATTGGTTTCAAAGCGGTGTGCTTGGTCGTAGGCTTACAGGGCTTGGGCGGTGAGTTACTTGCGATTGTAGCTATGGCCCAGGTTGGTCAGGGCGGTGAAGTTTGAGGTCATCAGAGGCGATCTGTGCCCATCTCATTAGCGACTCAGTTTATGCAATCCAATCTTGAATTCTCATGCCAGCAAATGACTTTGATTTACAAGCTCAAGCGCAGAATATTTTGGATGAGATTGCTTTTACGCCATTTGAGCAGTGTCAACCCTTAAGCCGCGAATTTAGCAACTTACCTACACGTCCCGGTATTTATGCAATTCGACATAAACATGATGGGCTGCTTTATATCGGTAAAACGAAGAGTTTACGAGGCCGCTTTAGTGGCGGACACAAGGCTTTTTTGTGGGCTTGGCTTGATAGATATGACAATGAGGATGTACGGATCGCAGTACAGATCATCTCTCATTGGAAAAACCCCACGCTATTATTGGAGCTAGAAGCCATCATTTTAAGAGCTACAGAACCCCCTTACAACGCCCAAATTCCTACTGAAAGGTGATGTCTCATGCAAGCCAAACTTCAAAAACAACTGTCTCCTGCTGATGCTGAAGTTATTTTAGGGCGATTGCCTGAACGAATTCGGATGGCTTTAGTGGAGCGAGCTAGCGAGATTGAATATCCCATTGAAGCGGTGATTGAGATGGCGATCGCGAGTTTTCTGGATACAGAGGCATTAGGGTTTGCCGATTGCAAACCAGGACGAGGCCAGTAAACTGCTTTGGCGAAGCTTAGAGTACATTCTTATCCACATATCGACTGAAAGTTGATGCACATTAAGAGGACGCATCACTCTGAATTTTCAACATTAATGGTGCATTTAATCAAAGGCAATGCATCCTATAATTCAGGTTGGCAAGAATTCCAATATACCCATTTTAGGTTGCACCGTTCATGTCGAAATTATTGACAAAAAAATTCGGTTTGAACATTGTGGTGCTGAGGATGCGATCTCGGTTCAATTAGTCGAAAAGGGTGTACCAAAGCAAGATATTGTTTTGGCCTATCATGCGCCTCATGTACGTCAATATACAGAATTTGCGGCAGGCTGAGACTTTCTAAGGAAGTGCCTGTTAGCTTTCGATAAAACGGCCAATTCCCACTAGCCAGTAAGAGAAAAGTAATAATGGATGATGCCCACCCTGCTAGCTTATTGAAAGTTAATTGAGAATCATTCAAAATTCTTTTTCGAAAGCCCTACTTGGTGAGCAATTCCCGCCCTAAGCTCTTTTTGATAAAAATAGTTTAGATAGAAGGGTAAGGTATGTAGTAAAGTCGAATTATAAACTGCTTATCATAATGCTTCTTTCACGAGATCATGCAATAGAGTATCTACTCCATAGACATCCCTCATTTTTCAAGAAATGGACGAAGCATCTTGATTTCTGGGGTGAGGAAAAATCTGGAATAACGAATGAATTTGGAGTATTTGCAGAGTTTATCTTGGATGCCTTTGATACACAAAATATAAAAGTGCTCAGCTCTGTACCTGAGTCTTTAGAGCATCTCATAATCTATGGAGATGAATCTGTAGTCTATGGTGTAACTCTTGGTTGCCTAGAAAGCTTGACCAACGTGCTTCTTACACGAAATTCGATAATGGTTCGAGCTTTTCTTGAGACACTAGGGCCCTACACAAAGCAAGAATGTGAGAGGCTTGACAGAACTTGGGGCACTCAAACACCAGGAATTGCCGATAACACCTCATGTCAAAATATTGATGATATGTAGTCTCTGATATCGCCAGAACTGAAAATTTTGATTGCAAATAAATTGTCGTAAGTTTCTGAAGGCATAGTGGATTTCTACGGGGAATTTCAGTTTTATATATATTCACTTCTATTCATTGAAACTCGCTAGATCATATTGTTGGGCAGGGAAAATAATGAAATTTTTATGTGGTAGTTCGGGCATCGCCCACCATTTATTTCTGCTCACTAATTGGTGGGCATTGCCTACCCTGCAATCTGGGTTATCGGTTAGGGTAATTCAAAACCAGAAAGCATGATTTCTCCATGGCTTCATCGATTACTTGAAGAATGCTACCCAGTCGGAAGTATTCAAAAGGTAGATGCTTTAACCGGTGGGGAGTCGAACCAAGTATTTCGCCTTGACTGTGATAGAAGCAATTTTGTCCTGCGAATCAGCCATTCAGCCCATACCGAAGCGTCGCTTGCCTATGAACATCGGCTGCTGCAATTCATGAGCCAACGGATTCCAGAAGTTCCAGCCCCGATTGTCACCCATGAGGGTTCGACTTCTCTTCAGCATGATGGTTCACTGATTACCCTATTTCCCTTCATGCCAGGGCGAATGCTGGACGATGAAAATGAAGCAGAATGCATGATGGCGGCTCAAATGTTTGCTCAATTGCAGCGGGTCGGCATGGAATATCCAGACTTAAGTCCAAGACCCAATAAGCCACGGTTCTGTGAACTGGATTGGGAGAATAACCATTGGTGGCGATGGAACGAGGTCGAAAGTCTACTGTTTCATAGAGCAGATACATTTCTCAAAACAGTCAGTGACCCAGACCAGCGTGCCCTCACTGAGCGATTTTTTGCCAAACGGAACTTCATTGCCCAGGAAAGAGAAGTCCTACGAGATTGGGTCGCCATGTTGCGACATTCGGGGCGATCGCCTTTATTTGCTCCCACGCATTGTGACTATTGGTGTAACAACATTTTGGTCAAAGAGGGTCAGATTACTGCAGTGGTGGACTGGGACGGATGCAAAGCCGAGTGGCTATTCTATGCCCTGGGTCGCGCGACATGGGATTTCTGCAAGGACAAATGTCAGCATCGGCTAAATTATCAGAAAGCGGTGAGATTTCTGCAAGCCTATCAAGCAGCCGGTGGTCCTGTTCCCTCGACAGAGTTTGATCTGCTGGTACCAGTCATGCGATGCGTTTGCATCATAGAAGTCTTACTGGGGTTACAAGACGCAGCAGAGGTTGGCTTAAATGCCCAGGCGTTGCGCAATTTACTTTCGTTGGAGAACTTGCAGAATGTTGAATTGATCGTTTGAGCGATCGCGGCATAACAATCCACCTGGAACATACTGCCGAAAGATCTTGGTAGCGTTGTAGAGGTTATTTGCAGCCGCTCAGTTGGAACGTTAGACGGACAAGCAAAATGAAGTTCTTAGTTCTTTTGTTGATGACACTGTTCGTGTCACTCGGCACCGCACTCTTTATCGACCAGCTCTTCAGGCAACCGATCAAGAAGATTTTGACCCGACTGGTGACGGGCGATCTCAGCTCTGCTTGGCAGCGGTACCTCAGGTTTGCGATTTACGTGGTTGGTATCTCTGGTGGCGTGCCGATCTATAAGTTTGAGCGATACATCACCGGGCGCGGCAACGACAACATTCCCCTAGAGCTAACCTCAACTCGGGCAAGCCTAGAAATCTACCGCACCATGATCCAGACTGCTCAAAGCGTTGCTTGGATGTTGCTCGTCTTTTTCGTGACCGCGCTGATTTCTTACGTTATCCTGCGTGGATTTGAGCTGCGTCGCCAGGGCCCTGCACCCGAGCCTTCGAGCGATCAGGGTGAGCCGTCTCCCTAGGACTTACTGAAAAAGTGTAGGTCCCAATAGAGACAAAGATTTGCGCCAAACAAGGGCTTGAAAAAAGCAATATAAACGGTAAAAAAAAGCCAAACCCCTTGCACTTGCTTCAGCATGTACCGCCGTTCCTGCCCCGACCAACTAAGCTTCGAGCACTTCTACCTGCCCTTCGGCGGCAAACTATCAGGGAAGAATCGGTGGGTGAAATTAGCAGAGCTGATTCCGGGGCAGAGCGTAGAAGCAGACTACGCCGAACAGTTCAGTCCTAAGCAGGGCAACCCCGCCGATATTCGCTACCCCACAGACTTAGACTTGTTGGTTGTTTAACTTCTGGCAAGTAGCCTTGGTCGGTGTAATTAAGAATGCAAGCGGAACGAGAGCAATCTACGTTGCGGCAACGATAGCGTTGTTTGCCTTCATTGCTTTTGCCGCTTTTGATCACTTCTGGATTGTGGAAGATTGGACGGCAGATGGGTTCAAGCACCATGGACATAGCAGCATGATGAAGAACAACTCAGTCTTGCAGCAAACACTTGACTAGAACATCACCAAATTTCTGCCCCACGAAGAAGGCTTTAATGCCTAACCCTGCGCCCATGGAAAAAAGAACTGGATATACAGCCCAATCAAGGCATCTCCCCAAAACAAAGCAATCATCGCTCCCATAGCTAAGAAAGGACCAAAGGGAATCGGATCACGGCGGCTAAGTAACCCCAAGGAGATCGCCCCACCCCCAATAAATGCCCCCAGCGCACAGGCCAGAAACCCACTCAGCAGCACCCCCTGCCAACCCAACCAAGCGCCCAGCAGCGCAGCTAACTTGCCATCACCGCCGCCCATGGCCACTTGCCCCATGACTAGGGAGGCAATCAGCCCCACCCCTTCAAATAGCCAGAGCCCCAGTACGGCACCGATCACACCCCCCATAACCGCTTCAAGGGTGGCTGGAACCCCGCCAAGGGGACTGAGCAACAATCCCTGCGCCATTAATCCGATTACCAAACCGGTTTGGGTCAGCTCATTGGGCAGGGTCAACGTATCCAGATCAATAAAAGATAGGGCCAGCAGCCAGCTCAGCAACAGCCAAGCCGCCACCGTTTCTAGGGTCAGGCCAAATTGCAAAAACGCGCCCAGGAACAGCGCCCCAGTCAAGAACTCCACTAATGGGTATCGAGCCGCGATCGCCGTGCGACAATACCGGCATTTACCCTTGAGCCACAGCCAGCCCAACACCGGCACATTGTCATGGGCTTTGAGGCGGTGGTGACATTTGGGACAGCGAGACGGGGGATTCAGAAGCGACAGCCCGGCTGGTAGCCGATACACAACCACATTTAAAAAGCTCCCCACCGAAGCCCCAAGAAAGAAAACCAGTAGGGGAAACAGAAGGTGCAATTAATGAATATCCGGTTCGATTTGGGTGAGGGGGATAAAGCATTCACTGGGTAAGAGCACCGGACGCTCGCCAAAAATCAGCTTGCCGCGCCGGGTCTTGCGCCCGATCGCCACGCCAATGGGCCGCTGCACATCATCGGCGTGGACCTCGTAATAGGTGCGATAAATATGACGGGCCGCCTTCAGCAAGGATGGGTCAAAGACCGCCGCCATGCCAATCGGTTCCGGGCGGGGGGGGAGCGGAGCCGGTGGGAGCGGATGACTGTAGCTATGCACGGCTTATAACCCCTTCACTGAATAGCAATACTGTAATGGATACATCCCCATTGCGTGCGCTCCTCCCATGTTTCGTTAAGCGAGGGCTTTGAGCAATACCTCGCCCATAGCTTTACAGCCGACTTGGGTCGCACCTGCCGCCATGACATCGCCGGTTCTATATCCTTGATCTAGCACAGATAGTACTGATGTTTCAATCAAGTCAGCGGCCTGGGGCTGGTTCAAACCATAGCGCAACATCATCGCGGCGCTTAAAACTTGGGCCAAAGGATTGGCTTTATCTTGACCCGCAATATCGGGGGCAGAGCCATGGACGGGCTCAAACACGCCGGGGCCGTCTGCGCCGAGGCTAGCGGAAGGCAACATGCCGATGCTGCCGGTGAGCATCGCCGCTGCATCAGAGAGGATATCCCCAAACAAGTTGCCGGTAACGATGGTGTCAAATTGTTTGGGCCAGCGCACTAACTGCATGGCGGCGTTATCGACATACAAATGAGATAGCTCTACATCGCTGTAGTCCTGGGAGAGGGCCGTGATGCGATCGCGCCACAGTTGCGACACTTCCAGTACGTTGGCCTTATCCACCGAGCAGAGCTTGCCGCCCCGCTTTTGGGCCGTTTCAAAGGCGACCCGACCGATGCGATCAATTTCACCATCGGTATAGGCCATGGTATTCACACCACGCTGCTCACCCGTTTCGGTAGCAAACACCCCTTTGGGCTTGCCGAAGTAGATGCCGCCGGTGAGTTCTCGCACCACCATGATGTCGACCCCTTCCACCACCTCCCGCTTCAGAGAGGAGGCGTCGATCAACTGAGGCAAAATCGTTGCTGGTCGCAGGTTGGCAAATAGGCCGAGTCCCGCCCGCATGCCCAGCAGCCCGGTTTCAGGGCGTAGTTCGCGGGGGAGGGTGTCCCACTTGTAGCCACCGATCGCCGCCAGCAGTACCGCATCGCTGTCGCGGCAGGTGGTTAAGGTTTCCTCGGGCAGCGGCCCTCCAGTGGCATCAATGGCCGCCCCCCCAATCAACGCCTCCTGGAAGGTAAATTCCAGATCGAGCTGGCTGCCCACTTGTTTGAGCACGTCTAAGGTGACGGCCATGATTTCAGGGCCAATGCCGTCACCGGGCAGCAGCGTAATGCGGAAAGATTGGGTCATGGATTTAGCAGGGCTGAAGCCCGAAACAATTCACTCAAAAACCAAACCATTATCCTACCCAGTGCCCGATTGTGAACATTCCAGAGCGAGTGGAATAGCACGCTTAAAGCGCTTAAAGGTGCGATCTCAGCCACTGAACATCGGCATCAGAAAAGGTCGGGGGTGGGGGCGGCTGATTGTAATCCAAAGACAGATCGTAGGCGGCTTCGTCGTAGATAGCAGTCAACGCGGCCTGTAAATCCAGAGGAACATCCCCATCTGGGGTTTGCAGCGGGACTGGAATAACCGGTAAAGCCGTAGCCAGGGCGATGGGCCAGATTTCAATCTGGGTGGCTTGAGCACGGGTGAGGGCAACACTGTAGGGCACATCCGGTAATCGTGGCTGCGCAAAGGGACGGGTGCCGCGACGCAGCAAATCAAGTTCGAGTAAATGGACATGATTTTGATACAGGCGTCTTTGCTTTTTGCGATAGGTCGTGAGTCCCGGCTCACGCTTGTTGACAGGAGAGAGAATTTCGATGCTAGTAATCAAACGATTGTGGGCCGTATCACGAATTTCAACAGTGGTCAGTTTGACCTCAACCGCTTGAGGCACGGGTAGGGTCAAGCTGGGTGGGGTAATGGTGAGGGTACTGCGGCGGGTTTGTATGTTGGCTGGCTTAGATATTTCTAAAACTTCGACATCAGGATACAGAATGCCAATTTCTCCTTCAGGGCAAGGATCTTCCGCTAGGTAAACCTCTAGACGAGCAATATACTTGGGCCGCAGTAAAGGAGTGAGCTGCTGACGAATCTTGCTGGCTAAGGCACTATGCACATCGGGCCAGAGATATCCTTCGAGGTAGGGATCCATGCCGGGAAAAGGGGAAGCCATGGGAGGACTCAGAATGACCGGTTGCTGTCAGGATGGTGCGTTCCAAATCGGGACTCTTTGCAGCCCAGGGGCTTGCTTGAGGAGCGCAGCGCTAACATCAGCTTATGACCGCCTACTGTTATCTGCACGGATTTGCTTCCAGTCCGGCCTCGCGCAAGGCCCAGTATTTGCTCAGCCAGTTTCAGGCTCTGGGGCAAGACCTGGCAATTCTAGATTTGAATCAAGGGGATTTTGCCCAACTCACCCTCAGTCGTCAAATTAAGCAGGGGGTGGCTTGGATTGTGGCACAGTCGGACTCGGTGGTGGTGATTGGCTCTAGTTTTGGCGGGTTGACGGCGGCCTGGCTGGCGGAGCAGCCTCGGGTGCGAATTCAAAAGTTGGTGCTGTTGGCCCCAGCCTTTCAGTTTTTGGCCCAGTGGTTGCCGCGCTTAGGAGAATCACAACTCACCCGTTGGCAAACAGATGGGACGTTGCCGATTTTTCATTACGGGCAAAACCAAATGGTGCCGCTGCACTATGGGTTTATCGCTGATGCTCAGACCTATAACGAGGATCAGCTACGGGCAGAGATTCCCACGCTGATTTTGCATGGGCGGCAGGATGAGGTGATTAATGTGCAGGCCAGTCGAGATTATGCGGCGGGGCGATCGTGGGTAGAATTGGTGGAGTTGGAGGATGTTCACAGCCTCTTGGCAACCCAGGATCAGATCTGGCCAGTCATTCAGGCATGGTTGGGGTTGGAGGATTTCCCCAGCGAATCAGCGATGGTCCCACTGCAAGGTTCCCAGTAGCCACAAACTTAGGGTTAGGGTGCTGCCCGTCAGGCTAAATTGCCAACTTGGCATGGCCCCAATCACAGGAATCGCCACCCAGTGAACCAGACCCACGCCCGCCAAGGCCCGCGATCGCATCCCCATCGCCGTGACCCAATACCCAACCCCACATAGCCCCAGCCAGCCACAGCAGAGATGGCGCAAAATCAGGCCGTTTCCGGTAAAGACACCATAATCATTGAGGGCGATCGCCCCCACCATCAGTACAGCCCACACCCCAATTACCCAGCGTGCCTGCTTCACCGTCGCCCAGCCCCAGGCCAACCCCACCGTCGCGAGGGTTGCACCAAGGGTCAGAATGGACGCGCTCGCCGCCTGGGTGAACCAGGTAAGGCGACTCACCTGCACTGTCCCAAAAATAATGGCCGTCAGCCCACCCCATAGCATTAGAGCTTGATCGAGTCGCGTGAAATAGGTTTTTAAGTGAATGCTGCCGAACAGGAACCAATTGAGCGCGATCAAACCGTGACGCTCATCTGGTGCGGGCAAGTCTCGCTTCAGGCAAAAAATCGGCTGGGGGTCAGCGGCATTCGGATGGGGATGCAGACGGTCAAACAGGTTCAAGGTGTAATTAAAAAGCAGTTTTATATGAGTTCAGTATGACCCCGATAAACTGAGCCAATCTACTCAACGTGGCATGCATCAATGCACTCTCAGGCTTGCATAGAGTCAAGTCACTTCATACAGTCACTTACACAGGCTCCTTTTAGCTGCCCTCCTTTTGCTGAAAACCTGAAACCCTTGCGGAGCAGGGAAATTTGCTTGCTCCGCATCAGGGGTTTGAACAAACCAGGTGCGATATGAAACCCGCATTATCCGCTCTAAAAACCTTAAGGTGGCTGTGCTAAGATTCCGCCGAAGGGGGCTTCCCCGATGTCGCAGGTGACCCGACGGGTTCATCTGGTACGAGGAGAGTTAGGAGGAGCAAGAACCATGCACAAATCACTTTGGGGTTGTCTTTTGGGGCTGACCGCCGCCTTCAGCAGCGCGTCCGTGGCCTGGGGCCATGCCTCCCAAACAGATTATTTCGTGGATTTGTTTTCTGCTAACTTGGTGCTGACCGCCAGCTACAGCAGCGGTGAACCCATGGTCGAAGCAGAGGTTTTGGTCTACGCACCCGACGATACTGCAACCCCCTGGTCTGAGACTGTGACCGATGATTCGGGCCAGTTTGTGTTTGTGCCTGACGAGTCCCTCGCGGGGGAATGGCGCATTGAGATCACCCAAGCGGGCCACCAAGATATTTTGTTCATTCCGGTGAACGAGACCGGGATCGATTACCTCAACATCAGTCAAGGGCCGAAGCAAGATCTTCATTACGCAGTCATAAACCCGACCCATCTTGGCGTCGTGGCGGCTCTGGGTCTGGGTGGATTGGTCGTTTCCTTACGAGAGCGCAAGCACACCGACAAGTAGCGTCATGACTGATTCAGTGAGCAGAATGATCGTGAGCTTATGACCCCTTGCGCTGTTCGCTCCCCTATCTCCGCATTCGTAAAGCCTGCCTAGGCTAGGGTGCTGCTGGCGTATCATCTTCTGGTGCAACCGGACAGTCGCTGTTATTCTCAGTGCCGTCAGGCATGATCGTTCGGCAGAGGATGGCGGTCTCTAGATCTGTGCGAACCACATTGGCATCAATCAAAATCGCATCGGTGAGATCTGCGCCGGACAAGGTAACGCGAATCAAGCGAGTGTTGGCCAGATTTGCCCCGCGCAAATTAGCATTGGAAAGGTCGGCCCGAATCAAGTTCGCACTGTATAAATCGCTACCCGTTAGCACCGCACCAATCAGCATTGCATTTCCCATCGTGGCCCTGACCAGTGTGGCGTTTGAGAGCTGTACTCCCGTTAAATTGGCCCCCTGAAAATTGCTTTCAGTGCCGATAATTTCTGCAAGGTTAGCCCCCGCTAGATTGCTGTCATTAAATTGGGCTTGGGTAAGGCGGGCTCCGCTAAAATCGGCCCCTTGGGCAGAGGTATCCCGAGCATCTATATCCCCTAATCGGGCTTGGGCCAAATTGGCCCCATCCAGCAGGCTCCAGCGTAAGTCAGCGCGAAACAGGGCGACATCCCGCAGATCGGCCCCTCGCAGGTCGGCCCGCTGTAGATTCACCTCGGAAAGTTCTAAACCCTGGAGAATCGCACCTTGCAAATTACAGCCTTGGCATTGGCGGGTGATCAGCAATTCTTGAACGGGGGTAAAGGCTTGCACCCCACCGGATTGGATGGCGATGCTGGTGCAGATCGCGATCGCAGCGGCCTGTATCTGTCGTTGTTGACCCCTCATAAATCCTTACCTCCCCACATTTTCAGCCTTGATCCGAAGGACCTAGGCCTATGATATCGAGCCAGCGGTGTACCCTAGCCGTTGAGTTGGCCTCCTAGCCCACTTACTTTTACAGACAGCGGCTCAGTTTTTTTACAAACGCCGTGCATCCCTGACAAATGCTTCTACAATGGCAGGAACTTTCGCCCCAATTCAGGATGATTACCTAGACGCTGGGGCCAGTTCGGTCTACTTTGCCCATCGGAAGCACGAGTGGATCGGCGTTGGTCGAGCATTGCTTTGAGCCCAGCGATCGCAGAATATTTATGGCCCGCTCCTCTCCTCCAATTCCCTCTGGTTTAAAGTCGCCCCGGTTCCACATCCCTTGGGGCTGGACCTGGCCACTGTTTTGGAGCAGCCTGATGGTGGGGTCTGGCGTGGTAGGGATTTGGGCCTTGGCTTGGCTAACCCGGATTCCGCCCCTGCCCAACTGTCAAGAAATCACTCGCTTTAGCTCTGATAGTGAGCGGTTGATTTGTGCAGAAACCCAGATGCAGTCTGCCAGTGCCCAGGAGCTGGCCAATGCGATCGAGCTAACGGCGGGCTGGCCAGAAAATCATCCTCTCTACGAAGACGCTTTTCCGATTTTGAATACGGCCTCCCAGCGACTGCTGGAGAAAGCCAATGAGGCGGCTCACCGAGGTAATTTAACGGTGGCGGTGCAGCGGGCGCAGCAAATACCCCTCGATACGCCGCTACGGCAGGATGCACAAACGGCAATCTGGAATTGGCAGCAAGAGTGGAAAACGGGCGAGGCCATCGTCTCTGGAGTCGAGCAGCACATCATCGTCCGTAACTGGGAAGCCGCTACCCAAGCGCTGCAAGATTTAAAAACCCTAGACAGCGACTACTGGTTGTCGATTCAGTTTGGGGAACTGCAACAGGCGATCGACCGAGAGCAGCGGGCTTGGTCCCAAATTGAGCAGGCCCGCGCCTTGGCCGCCACTGAAGATCCTGACGCCTTAGGCGAAGCCCTGCTCTTGGCCCAGCAGGTAGACCTCAACAGTCACGCCTGGAGCGAGGCCAAAACCGAAATTGATCGCTGGAGTCAAAATCTGCTGCTTTACAGCTTTCAACGCTGGGAAGTGGGCGATATTGACGGGGCCGTTGCAGCAGTGCAAAAAGTGCCCCCAGACCCCAACCTAGCCCCAGAAGCCCGAGACCTGATTCGCTTTAGCCATGGTCAACAGTTGGCCCAAAAGGCCCGTGGCTTCCAGCCAAGCTATGGTCATCTGTTTTATTTAATAGAAGCGATTCAAGCGGTGGCATCAATTCCACCCAACAGCTCTTTTTATGAAGCGGCTCAGGCGTCTATGGTTGAATGGCAGGCGGAGCTAGCCGATGCACAGACGCTCAACCTAGCCCATACGGTTGCTGGCTTTCGGCAGGAATGGTCGTTTAACTATGCCACCCAGATTGCGGAAACCATCGCCCTAGAGCGGCCCCACCGGGGGCAGGCCCAAACCCTGATTGCCCATTGGCGGGCCGAAATTGAGCATATTGAAGACCGCCCCTACGTGCTGCGGGCACGGTGGTTAGCTCAAAAGGGCACGATCGCCGGACTGCAGCAGGCAATTCGTGAGGCGGGCCAGGTGGCCCTAGGTCGAGCCCTGCGGCTTGAGGCCCAAACCCTGATTGCGGAATGGTTGGATCAAATTGAGGTAATCGAAGACCAGCCCTTCTTGAATGAGGCCAACACCCTCGCCAGTGAGGGCAAACTCCAAGAAGCGATCGCCGCTGCCGAACAGGTGCAACCCGAGCGGGCGCTCTATGGGCAGGCCCAGACCATGATCAAGGACTGGACCACGACAATTCAAGTTGCTGAAGATCGCCCTATCTTGGACGAAGCGACCGCCCGCGCCTACGAGGGTGAACTCAGCAATGCCATTGTGATCGCCTCCCAAATTGCCCCCGGTCGGGCTCTGTACAACGAAGCCCAGAATGCCATCGCCATTTGGGACGCAGAGCGGGAATACATTTGGTCCCTGGAAGCCGAGAGTACCGGAGGAGACTCGGAGGACGGGGGCTCTTCAGATGCGGGGAATTCCTCTGCCAGTGAAACCAGTGATTTCGGAGCGTCGCCAACTGGGGAGCAGGGCGATTCTCCATGACCGCGTCTTTAAATCTATTCTTAATTGATGAGGACCCGGTCTTTCGATTAGGGCTGAAAATTTGGCTGGAACAGCAACCGGGCTATCGGGTAATTGGCGAGGCGGCAAATACCACCGATGCCCTCACCCAGCTAGAAAAGATACAGGATACCGCTCTAGAGCAAGCAGGCGACGCGGCCTGGGCCGATGCCGCCCCTAGGGCAGACGTGGTGGTGTTAGACCTGGGGCTGGGCCAAGGGGACCCAGCCCAATTGCCGGGGCTTCAACTGTGTTGTGATCTAAAGCGGCGCTTTCCGACGCTGCCGGTACTGGTGCTCAGTGCCCAGGGGGATGAGGTGCTGCAGGCCGCCGCTAGGGCAATGGGGGCCGATGGGTTTGGGTTACGAAGCCTGCCGGTGCGAGAATTGGCGGCACTGATTCGGCAGGTGGTTTATCCAGAAGAGATCTCCCGAGGGGGTGTCCCTAAATCTAGACTATTGGCCCTATCGAAGCAGCCATTAGCCCGACTGCGACAGTCTTCTTTGCAACAAATTGCCGGGGCGATCGCCGATATTGAGACCCAGCAGGCTCAAAAACCGGCGCTGTGGTACGGCTCGGTCTTAGCTGGACGCCGCCGCGAGCTACGCACGGCTCGTTGGCTAATTCAAAACCTGCTGCCGGAGGCATCTGAACCTGAAGCCACTGAAGCAGAAGACCCGGTGATAGACGCCGCGCCGATCGTGTCTACAGCTGGGCCAAGGGAGACCATCAACCGAGAGATCGTGGTCGCCAATGCCCGCACCCGTGTATGCGAAGCCGTCTTTCGAAAGCTGCAATATCCCCTCGAAAACAGCAGCGGCATTCCGTTGGAGATCGATATTCTGCGCAGCGATCGCGCCCGTGAGTTGCTTTACACATTGCTGCGGGCCTTTGAAGACCTGCTGGATGATGTGAAAACGGCCCAACTGCCCCCAGGACGTTTACTCGACACTGTCCCTGATGTGCTGCGTGATCTCTGGCAAAAAGGGGTCACAGACTTTTTTGGCCGCTACTATACCCCCCAAGACAGTGGTTTTGAGCAGCCGATCGCAACCGTTTTAAGCCAGGATGAGATCACGGTGCAGCAGTCCACTCTGAGTCAAATTCCTGAAGTGGGTGGGCTGCTGGCCCATCTCTTGTTTGAGGAAGCACTGATTGTAGACGGGACGCCCTACATGGCGACCACCCCCGAAGCACTGCGGCGCAGTCAGTTGATCTTAGAAAACCTGCTTTTACAGACGGCCTGCGCCGTTATGCAGCCCCTGCTCAATCGCTTTGCCGATGTGGAATCTCTGAAAAAGGGCTTATACCAACGCCGGATGATGTCGAGCCGCGATATTGCCCGGTTCCGCAATGATCTCTCTTGGCGCTACCGCTGGGATCATTTGGTGAATGAGCCCAAGGCGATTTTCGAAAGCCAGCGCCGTTTTTTCGCCCTGAGTCCCAATGGTATTCAAGTGCAGTGGGTGTATGCACCCCGCACCGCAGAGCTGGAGAACCTAGGGGGTGCTCCCTATGCCCTTACCCTCGCCCTCGAAGCCCGTGACGCGATCGCCCCTAGAGTGCGAGCGGTGGTGTCTCTGGTGGGCAGCAGTTTGGTCTATGTGCTAACCGAGGTGGTAGGCCGGGGGATCGGTCTGGTGGGCCGAGGAGTGCTTAAGGGGATTGGCAGCGCTTGGCAGGAGACCCGCATTCGCCAGCGACGACGGGATGAGGTTTAGGACTCTAACTTTTCCCAGAGTTCAGCGGCGCTGAGGGTCTGCCAATCATCGCGAAACCATTGACCCACCCCAAAACCTAGGGCCTGGTGACGTTGGGGATCGAGTTGGGCGGCGATCGCTAGCGCCGCATCCCGCCCGACAGGGGTAGAGAGGGATGATGAAAACACCCCTTGGATGGCATAGCGCTGGTACAGTGCCTGCAGTTTTTGGGGACTGCCCGAGATCGCCGGTTTAATCACCACCGTCCCTGGCCACCCCGCCGCACAGACCTGGGCCAGTTGCGTCACCGTGGCCACCGATTCATCCAGGGCCACTAGGGAACCGAAGCGATCGCCCAACCGCTGCAGATCGGGCCACTGCGCTGGGGGCAAGGGCTGCTCTAAAAAGGTAATTTGCGTGCCGCCTTGGCAGAATTCCAGCCACTGTTCGGCCTCAGCGATCGTCAGTCCTCCGTTAGCATCCAGCCGCAGTTGCGCCGTAGCGGGTAGAGCTGCAATTAATTGCGCCACCCAGGTCTGCTCTTGTTGAGGCAACGCCAGACCAATCTTTAGCTTAAAGGTGCGATGGCCCAGTGCCCATAACGCTTCCCAACTTTTGAAGGCTGCATCTCCGCTAGGCAGCAGGACACAGATTTGATCAGGTGCTAGGGATAGTGGGGCTGCGGTGGGTTTTTGGATGTGGGCGATCGCGCTCTGGATACCAAACTGACAAGCGGGCAGAGTGTTGGGTATGGTTTGTAGCGCCGACAAGAACGGTTGGGAGCCAAGTTGCTGCAGGTAAGCCAAAGCCGTCTCCAGGGTTTCGGTACCAAACCAAGGGATCGGAGCCACTTCCCCAAAGGCGATATCACCCTCAGGGGAGATCAAGCGTAGGATTAGCCCGGTGCGCTCTGACCAAAGACCATGGTGGGTTTTTAAGGGGCGCTTAAAGGGGCGGCCATATTGACGCACGGCCAAATGCCAACGCGCCTTAGCCTCCGACAGACTTGAGCGTGAGATTTCGACAGTCGAGGCCATATCTAGATTGTGCTGGGATCTAGCCCTACAGCGCCAAGTCAAAATGCTTGAATTCTGTATCCTCCTCATAGCCTAGGGACCGGTAGAGGGCTTGGGCCGCACTGTTGGTGATTTGGGTGGAGAGACTGAGGCGGAGCGCTCCGGTCTCGCGACCATAGGCCGCTGCCCGCTGCATGAGCTGCTTGGCAATCCCTTGGCGACGGTGGGTGGGGGCCACAAACAGATCATTCAAAATCCAAATCCGCCCCATGGAGACCGATGAAAGGCAGGGATAGAGCTGGGTAAAGCCCACCGCTTTCCCTGCATCCATAGCTAGGAAAATAGTCGAGTCTTGATGTTGCAAACGGGCAGCGATGAACTTCTGCGCCCCTGGGAAGTCAGAGGACTGGCCATAAAACACGCGGTACTGGTCAAACAGTGGGGCGACGTCGCCAAGGTGATCGCTCGTGGCCAAAAAGATATCCATCAGAGTTCAGTTAAGCAGGATGTGGGGATTGCCCTAAAGGGTAACCGCGATCGCCTCGCCGACTTCATGGTCCCAATCCGCAAGCGCCACATCAGGCAGGCTGCAATGGAGTTCATCCCAGGTATAACCAGCCTGCAGCGCCTGCACCACCCTGGGTAGGGGCTCCGCCAAAACCTTGGGCAGATCTGCTTCTTCCGGTAGTCGAATTGGATAGGCCAATTGTGCCTGGGGCGGGGTGAACTGGGCATTGACGTGGGCGTTATTGCCTCGGGCATCGATGCGATACCAGCCATAACCGTCTAAATAAACACCATTGAGACCATGGAGGCAGTAGGGTGCGCCCTGGTCATTGACGCTTAAGCGCTGATAGCAGAATCCAGCGGGGATGCCATTGGCCCGCAACAGTGCCGCTAGCAGATGACTTTTGGCATAGCAGTAGCCGGTTTGATGCTCCAGAACTTCTGACGCTTTGCAGGTGACCGGGTTCATCTGGTAATCGACACTGTGACGAATGCGATCTCGCACCCACTCAAAGCAGGCTTTGGCAATGGCGATCGGATCTGACTGCCCTGCTGCTAAGCGCTGGGCTTGGGCCAATACAGCGGGATGCTGCCAGTCAATAATCTTGGTGCTTTGCAAATAGGCCCGCATGGGGTTACGAGTTCAGCTCACAACGGGCTTTCAAGGCTTGGTCGAACGCGAGATACCCCTGGTGACTGACGCTGTAAATGCCGCGCCAAGCCAAAAATGGAACGAAAAGGCCAGAGTTTTCGTGGCGCTGGCTAAAGCGGGTGCGATTGGGTGCGATCGCCTCAAACATAAACGAATGGCGCACCGTAAACAGAAACGGTGCCGCAAAATGCCCTTGCCAAACGAACTGCTGCATCGGGTCAATTTCCAAAAATTCGGCCTCGATCCAATGTTGGCCAAACTGCTGCAGGTCTTCTAAAAACCGAATCGTCTTGCCCACTTCAAACCGAGCCGCCGCTTCGATTACAAAGGGATTCCACTCGCTGTAGGCGTCAAAGGCAGTGACCTGTTCCCAAACGGTTTGCAGGGGAGCGGCAATCTCGATCGATGTCGTCCACCCCGGCATCAGGGCCATCTTTGCTTTCAAGCTGGATTTGCCAACAGGCTGATTCATGCGTTGAGCTTCCCCTGCCCCAAGCGCAGCTATTGCTACGCCCTAAAGTCACATTAAGCTTCGGGTTGAACGTAGGGTTTGACAAACTCTAACAAGGCTTGACTGTAATCAGGAATAGACGTGTCTACTGTTTCTCCCTCTGTAAAGAAATGGACGACTGGGCAATCCTCACCCTGGAGTTCCAGAATTTTACTATCTAGTAATTCACCCGATTGAGCCGCATAAATCTCCACGTTATAGGTGGCGCTGTAAGTTTCCAGGGTATAGGCGATGGTCTCACCCTCTTCTGGTGGGAATTCGCAGGTGTTAGCCAGTTCTTGCGCCGTGACGGTCAGGCAGGCGACTAGCTGCGCATTTTGACTTTCTTCAAACTCCAATTCCCAGCCATTCGGCAGTTCCCGATAGGATTTAGAAAAGGATTGGCCATCGTCCTCTCGGTCAAAAACATAAATTGGATGAACAGAGCCTGCTACTGGCTCATAGGATTTCGCCGGTTCAAAGGCAATGCCGTTACATACCTGTTCAAAATCATCCGGAAAAACCTGTGTGATCACCTCTTCATCTACTGCAGGTGCCTGTGGAGTTTCGCTAGTAGACGTTTCAGAGGTAGGTTGAGACTGGCAAGCGCCTAATCCAAAAATAAGCAGGGGTGCGAGGTAGCGTCGCAATACAGGAATTGAAAAACGGACCGTCATGGAGATAATCTCTCGCTAAGCTTCTGGCAAAAGGACTGTGCTTTTGCGCGATAGTCAGGAAACGGATGTTGCGCGAGCTTCAAAGTCTATACCTCGATCACTCTGCGCCTTCGCCGCGCCAAAACTGTAGACTGTTTCGAGATTTTCCCAGAACAGTGTAATTACGGATACCCCTGAAATACTGATCCTACGAGCGGACGGGGTTTAATAAACTTCATCTCTCCAGCCCAGTCCCCCTCGGTTTCCACCCCCACTATCACCCAGCTTAGATGCTTATAAAAGCCATAGGCGCGCAGGCTGGGGTCGTTGCCGGTTACCAGCCAGATTTCGTCTAATCCATGGGACCAAAGCCAAGCTTCTGCAACCTGCCTGAGGAAAAGCCTTAACCAAGGAGCGATTAAGGGCGATCTCAGCCACATGGAGACGTATCTATTGGCACAAACCTTATGTGTGCTAGTGTTTTGGACCTCCGTACAGTATTGTGAAGTTTTGAAAACCCTGCCATGAGCTGGATTTTTGAAGTGGTGTGGCTGTTCCGCTGGCGATCTCCTACATCCTTCGGTTCAGCAGAGTTACGCCCTTAACCGAGATGAATTTGTGCAATTAATTGATTCGGCCCCTGCTGGGGTAACTGTTTCGCGTCGTCAAGAGCTGCCCTTTAGGCTCAAGGACTTACGAAATGCTATTCCTGATTATTGTTTCCAGCCCAACACAGCGCGATCTCTGGCTTATTTCGCCCTAGATCTCGGCATCATTGCAGGGCTCTATGGATTGGCTGCCTATATTAACTCCTGGCTCTTCTTCCCAATTTTCTGGTTGGCTCAAGGAACGATGTTTTGGGCACTATTTGTCGTCGGCCACGATTGCGGCCATGGCTCCTTTTCAAGGCATAAGTGGCTGAATAATTGGGTCGGTCATCTCGCCCATTCGCCAATTTTAGTGCCCTACCATGGTTGGCGCATTAGCCACAGGCATCACCATGCCAACACAGGCAATATGGACACCGATGAAAGCTGGTTTCCGGTATCTGAAGATGAGTACAGAGCGATGAGTTGGCTATCAAAGTTAATCCGATTTCAACTGTTGCTCTTGGCCTATCCGATTTATTTATTTGTAGGCAGTCGGGGACACAAAGAATCTCACTTTTTGCCCAGCAATCAACTATTCAAACCCTCGGAAAAGGGAGATATCATCACCAGCACAATTTACTGGGGCTTGATGGTCGCAGGGTTAGCCATCATCGGCTGGCAGTTTGGCCTTGTGTTTTTGCTGAAGTACTACCTGATGCCCTATCTGGTCTTTGTGGTTTGGCTAGACTTGGTAACTTATTTGCATCACACAGTGCCTGAGTTGCCTTGGTATCGCAATGACAGTTGGTATTTCCTTAAGGGTGCATTGTCTACCATTGACCACGACTACGGCTTTATCAATAACATCCACCACAACATCGGCACCCATGTCGCCCACCATATTTTCTCCAACATGCCGCATTACTACTTAAAAGATGCGACCGAGGCGATCAAGCCGATTTTGGGGGAGCATTATCATGCGTCTAACGAGCCAATTTGGACCTTGCTCTGGCGCTCCATGCGCAACTGCCATTATGTCGATAATCAAGGCTCTAAGGTTTACTATCAGGCTGATCAGCGTTAATTGGGCTTAGCCGCAATCTGTTCAAATTTGAAGTCCTGTGAGTGCAGTTGATGCCTGCAGGACTTTTAGCATATGGGGCTGATTGGCTGCTCTCTTGAACAGCGGTTCCGCGACGACCTGTGTAATATGGGTCTCAATCTGCAACCTGCCCTTCTCTGTGTCCAGGCACCCCCTTCTCGAACTTAATCGCCGGGACCAGCACCCCTGGTTTAGCCTGTTATTCAGTCTGCGCGGGTCTGTGATTCCAGCCGTACTGCCCAGAGCGGCTTGGTGTGCTGCATTTGGCATTGTGATCTCACTTTTGGAGAGCTGGGGCTGGCAGGTTTCTTGGCCTATTTTGGGAAGCCTGGTACCCACGCTGGTCCTAGGGTTACTGTTGGTTTTTCGCACCAACACAGCTTACGAGCGCTTTTGGGAAGGGCGAAAACTCTGGGGCACTCTAGTCAACACCATCCGTAATCTCGCCCGCCAGATTTGGGTGGTGGTTGAGGAACACGAAGCGGGCGATCTTACCGCCAAGATTGCAACCTTGAGGCTATTGGTGGCCTTTGCAATCACCCTGAAGTCTCACCTCCGCCACGAGCCTTTGCCCGCAGACTTAGAGACCCTGATATCTCCTGACCAATTCCACAAACTACAAACGATTGGTCACCCGCCTTTAGAAGTTGCGCTATGGATTACAGACTATTTGCAACGGTGTCACCGTCACGACCAACTCAATCTATATCAGCTCACGGCCATGATGACCCTGATCGATCGCATGGTTGATGTCCTGGGCGGTTGTGAACGAATTCTCAAGACTCCCATTCCGTTGGCCTACAACATTCACCTCAAGCAATTGCTGATGCTCTATTGCCTATCGTTGCCTTTTCAGGTGGTGGGCAATTTACATGGGTGGACCGCACCCATTGTGGGCTTGATTAGTTTTACTATTTTTGGCATCGAAGAAATCGGTATCGAAATCGAGAACCCCTTTGGTCACGATCCCAATGACCTGCCCCTAGATGCAATTTGCCGAACCATGGGACAGAACATTGAAGATTTAATTGCCCCGTCCCCGAGCATGGATGAACCTTAGAGTTCGACAAACTTGACTATTCAGAATCTTAGCTTTTCCATGATTGGAATTGTCATTTCTTTGTGCGAAGCTTTTTTTAAGGGTGACTATTGATCTATCCTCATTGCTCGCAGTATGGACAATAGTAAATAATCAGCAAATTCCATTAAATAATATTGACAAAAATCATATACATAAATTCCAAAAAGGTTCTACTTATGGCGTGATACGTTTCCCTATCATTTTTAGAGTCTTTGATATCGATTCCTTAAAAACTCCAGAAAGAGTCATCTTACTTCTCAGGTAATGCATGATTTCTATCATGACAACTACAGCCCTATCCATCAAGCTTGGCCACCCAAATATAGACCTGACCTGAAAATAAGCCAGAAGATAGAATAAAAACCTACTAATTCTTCTCTTTGTATACCAAGAAGGTTTATGGAATCCAGAAAGCAATATGTAATCATGCAGACTTTTTTTGAAGTCTGATTGACAAGGAAATAATATACAGATGATCTCTCCAGATATTGATTGGGCAAACAGCAATCTACAACCTTGTTCCAAGCCTATTTTTTTGCTGTCTGATTCGAGTGTATAAATCCCCAATGAACTATCACCAAAGAAAATTTGTATGGTTTGGAGTGTGTTTTCTGCTGAACTATTGCTCTTAGAGTCAACAATATATAATTTATATGGGAAATCTATATCCTCGGCATATTGCCTAAGAACTCTTAATTCTTCTAGTGCTAATTCTGAAAATTCAAGCCATTTTTTTCGTCTTAGAGTGATTTCTTTGAATCCTCGATTAAACTTCTCTTTTCCCTTAAGAACAGAGAGCTTCGTAGACTGTTTTTGATGGGCTTCTATAAATTTCCACAAAATACCTTTAATCATCTTCCTATCACGAGGCCGCAGACTTCGTTCAATCTAATTTAAACCGACACTATTTCTTCATCAGCTTCGGCCAGTTCCACTAAGAACTGCAGTGCCTTGGCCATAAACAGCGCACAGTCCTTAGGCGATCGCCCATAAAACGACGACCAGGCTGCTGCCTTTTGCCCCTCATATTGCCCCACCCGCTCCGGTCGTTCCTCCACCCAAGCCAGACGCACCGCGTGACCAATCAACACATCCAGCACGATGTGATCTTCAAACTGCAGGTCGGGGTTGTCTTGAAAGAGGGCCGCCAATTCCCGCAGGGCTTCGACCGTGACGTGTCGGTATTCTGGGGCGTGGATTTTATTGAGCAAATGGTCGAGGCGACGGGCGAAGTTGGCCTCGCCGGGGGTCATTTCTGCCAGCACCGTCTGGCTATCAACCCGGTTACGACGGTCCAGCTTATCGCCAATGATCACCCCGTGGCAGTGGTGTAGCAGTGTCCATACCTCTTGATAAAAATCCTGGGGTAAGCGGTTAAGCTCCCCGTCAATCTGGCGCTGCCGCCACCAGTCCACCTCAGTGGGCTGGTCGCTGACTTGTTTCGGCACTACCCCCCAGGTCACGGGTTTTTGGGTTTTGGCATGGAGTGATTCTTGTTTGAATAGGCTGCGATTAATGCCGCTGTAGCTGGCCAGCACCTGCCGCAAGCGGGTTTGTATGTCGTGGGGGCTGAGGGCAGTGAGGCGATCGTAGGCGGCATCGCGAGTGATGTGCGCTTCGCGGGCCAGCTCACTGGTGAGCAGCAAGATCAAGTAGCCCACCCGCAGGGTCAGCAACCCTTCAAATAGTTGTGGCTCGGCTTTGATCAGCACGCTCAGATAGACCAAGATCTCCTGGGTGAGGGCGCGATCTCGCTCGTCTTCACTACAGAAGCGATTGATCTTGTCTAAGATTTCGGTGTGGGGCACCGGGTCGCGAATCAGGGACGCCTCGCTGTAGGCTTTGCCCACGGTCACTTGCTTTTGCCGCACCAGTAGCTCCGTCACCGCATCGGACAGGTTTACATCCATTTTGTGCAAAAGGCCCGCCGATCGACGCACGATCAGCCACAGTTCTGCCTTCCCAGCTTTGATATAGAGCTCCTCCAGCAGATCTGCCACGGTAACGGCGCGATCTGGTTGACCCAAACCGGTATCAAACTCGGCTCCGGCAATTTGATGAAGCTGAGCCAGCAGCTCGATTTGCTCATAGAGGTTGTGCGATCGCTGCAGGGCCGTCACCAACGCCTGGGTGTCCCCCTGACGCTCAATCTCAAACACCTGCAACACCTCCAGGGGACGGGTTTCCTCTGGCACCATGGTCAGAAAAGAAGACACCTGCAGGTGATAGCGGGTCATGTGCCCATGGCTGAAGGAATAGTCGCCGATGTTGTCGATGCGCTCTGTGCCAGCAGTCAGCATCAGTTGATAGAGCGGTCCCAGCAAGACCGGCACCCCACCACAACTACCGTCTTTAAGCTCTTGAATCAGCGCCAGCAACGGCGACTCGTGGATGGGCTTATGGCCCAGCTCAAACAGCTCATGGGTGAGCAGCAAAGTCATCGTGGGCCGTCCGGGCTCATTCCAGTGATAGTGGATGTAGGCCAACTCACTGCGAATTTGCGCCACCAAAAAAGGGGTATCGAGGGTGAGATAGAACTTCTGCGGATCGAGGAAAGAGGGTAAAAACACCGCCGTTTCACCGGAGATGCGGAAAATGCGGGAGGTGGTGAGGCTGCGTAACCGACGCACAGGACGCCCGCTCAAATGCAGTTTGCGGTTCAGGCCAATCTCGGCATAAATCGTCGAGAGGTCCCCTGACTCACGCACCCGCACCGGTTCCATCTGGGCCGGAACCTGGGTGGGAATCCCATAGGTCGACAGCTCCTGCTGCAAGGATTCATTTTCGGCAATCAGGGCCACCTGCACGATGGATCGCCGCTGTTGGCCGATGCGCAGGTGTCGCCCCAGCGGATCTAAATCCGCCACGGTGAGCAAACCGTCATCCACCATTTGCCCTAATAGGAACAAGCTCTGAGCCCACACCAGCGGCACGTTGTCATTAGGCTGGCGGGTTTGGCTGCGGGGCTGCTCCCGCTCAGCAGAGATCGCCTCCTCCGGTACGTAGTACAGCTCCGGCAGCAGATGTAGGTCGTTTTGGATGACGGCGATCGCCTCTAGCCGCTGACGATAAAACCGCGTCCCCTGGGGGTCGTTACGGAACAACGCATCCAGATACAGATAGGCAAAAAATAGCGGCCACTCGCACTCGATATGCTCAAACTGCTGCAGTTCGGCCGGTTCGTAATGGAGCCGGGTCGTGTCTTCAATCACCACCTGATGGCCATCCCGCAGGAACCGCTTGCAGCCATAGCGTCCCTGCAGCTTGTCCACAATTTTGTGGCGGGTGCGCTCTACCAGTTCGGCGTTTTCTAAGGCAAAGGCAGGATAGCTGATGATGCTCAGCACCGCCGCATCCACTTCCTTCGAGCCGGATTCGCGAGGCAGCAGCGACTCCAAAATCACCCGCACCCGCGCAATCTCATCGGGCAGCACATGAATCACCGAGGACTGACCACCCCGCACCCCAAATAGATTCAACCCATCCAAGGCTTCCAAGGCCGCCTTGGCCATGCCAACGGAGCTGGCATTGAGTTCAGGCTTACCGTGGTTGAGCTTATTGCCGCGCTCCCAAATGCCATAGTCCGGGGTGCGATAGGCGCGGCCAATGTAGTAGACCAGGTTCTGGATGAAATTGACCTCATCCAGGTTGAAAATAATCTGTAGCCCAGAGGCGGTCATCTGGGCCAGCATCAACAAAAAGACGGAGGTGGCGTCAATTTGCAGGTGACCCCACTCGTCATCTCCCACCACGGTGGAGCCAGTAGCGGTGTCGTACTTGGCGTGCAGGGCCGAACCGGGATCTTGATATTCCTTGAAGTGTTCGACCTTATCAGCCTGCTGCATCATCGCAAACAGCAAGCCCCGCATCAGCTTGACGGTGCTCTGCTCTAGGGCATAGGTGCGTCCCTGGGCCTCATCCACCTTGCGATAGGCCAGCGCCAAACCCCACACCGCCAGGATGCTATAAACGTTGTCCCGCACCCAGGCGTCGGTGTAGTCACCATGGAGGGTGATGGCGGTGCTGGCAGGCAACAACCCACTGACAGGGTGCTGGCGGGCCAGAATGATGGACTCAACCTGGTGGTAGTACTGGGCGAGGCGATCGGGCGAGGTCATAGGCTATCCCCTGGGGGATACGAGATCTGGATAATGACCTAGCCTACCTAAAAGTCAGGGGTGACGGGAATTAGGGATAATTTTTGGTGAGTTGGTTCACTACCCTCCCGTAGGGGCGCAGGGGCCTACGCCCGGTCCCGTGGCGGGTCAACCGATAGATCCCTGGACGATCTCTGGTTGGGAATCTTGTGCGATCGGCGGGCGCAAACCCTTGCGCCCCTACACGGTCACGGGTTAACCGATAGATTCTGGGGTGGGTCCGATTGAGGATCGCCAATTTATTGCGTAGGGGCGCAGGGGCCTGCGCCCGTTCCCGTAGCGGGCCACCCATTCACCATTTGGAAGGATTATTGGGATGCAATTGGTCTTCGCACCACCGCAACGGATTGGTCTCAATGTAATTGCGAATGCGGGCTAAATCGGCCTCATTTCGAATGATGTGGTCGTAATAATTGCGTTGCCAGACCGGTGTGCCTGGAGCTTGACGGACCGCATTGATGCGTTTTGTGACCGCTGCTTTGAAACCAGAAACAAAGGTTGAAATAGATCTGGGTGCGCGAGTCGCAACACCAGTTGCCTTAGGCTGAACCGCCTGTTGGGCGTGGTTGTCGGCCTGGGCGATCGCCACAATGCCATGGATATGATTGGGCATCACAACCCAGGTATCCAGACAAATTTCCGATCGCATCTTCGTCGCCGTCACCCATTCCGCTGCTGCAATCCGCCCATAATCACTCAGGGACATTTCCCCGTCAAAAATCTCTCCAAAGAGACAAAGGCGCTGGTCAGTGCAAAGGGTCAAAAAATATGAGCCTGCTTCTCGATAATCATGGTTGGGTAGACGAATAGAGCGACGGTGCTGGCCAATACGCATCTTCTTTTTCTCAGGACGGTTTTTCTCAGACGGTCAAATTTGCCTTTGAATATGAGGGATTTGCAGGGGAATTGACGGGACTGGGCGCAGACCCCTGCGCCCCTACGATTTATGGGACTGATCGGTTTGAATTTGGGTGAACAAATTTTGAATAATGGGGTGGTCAGACAAGAGATGGACTTGCTCCACCTGCATTAGGGTACGAATGAAACGCACCAAACGATTCACCGTTTCTTGGGTGTAGGGATGCTCAGCCCCCACCCGCTGGATAAAAATCTGGAGCGCCTGCATCAACGGGGCTTCCACTTCTGAGTAGCGTTCTTGAGCAAGATAGGTCGAAGCCAGATTTCCCAGGTTGATAGCGACGTCAGGATGATCTTTACCTAATGCTTTCGCGCTAATGACAAGGGCTTGTTTCTGTAAAGCTTCCGCCTCGCCGTAGCGACCCTGAGCTTGGTAAAGGAACGCCAGATTATTCAAACTGGTCGCCACATCGGGATGCGCGTCGCCCAGCAATTTTTGCAGCAACGCCAAAGCTTGTTGATAGAGCGGTTCCGCTTCGCTGTAGCGACCCTGAGATTCGTAAAGCCCAGCCAGATTATTCAAACTGGTCGCCACATCAGGATGCTCGTCGCCCAGCAATTTTTGCCGCAAGGCCAAAGCTTGTTGATAGAGCGGTTCCGCCTCGCTGTAGCGGCCCTGAGATTCGTAAAGCCCAGCCAGATTATTCAAACTGGTGGCCACATCGGGATGCGCGTCGCCGAACTGTTGACGAACAGCCTCTAGGCAACGCTGTGCCCAGAAGACACCAGGTTCATAAATCCCCTGCCCATAATAGAAAAAGGTTAGTCCTGTGAAGGGCCAGGTGAAATCGTCGTCCTTCGACAGCCAGTCTCGCCACGTTGTTGCCGCCTCCGCAATGTGGGGCACCGCTGGTGATACCGCCGCAATCTGCTCCAGGGTGGGGCTTTGGGGCATCTGTTGCGCGATCGTTGCCATCACTTCGCAGTACTGCTGCTTCAGCGCATCGGTTTCCCCATCCGCCAGGTGCTCCAACCCCCACTCCCGCATAAATTCTCGAATCAGCGGGTGCATCTGGTAGAGTCCTGCCTCCACCCGTTTTAGTAAGCTGCGGTTGATCAAGGTGCCGCGCCAGGTCTCCAGATCTTCTGCTTCTGTTTTTGACCAGCAAGGTTGCACCAGTGTCCACGGTATTAATGCATTCGCAAATAAACTCAGACCATAAGCCAACTGCAATTGGGCAGCGGTCAGTCCCTCTAGACTCAACTCAACTGCTGCCGCCACCCCGAGCTGAGCGGTCATGTCGTCATAACTGTCATTGTCTTCGGGCTTCAGCAACGCCCGCGCCTTTAGGCGGCGGTCCTCTAGGCGAGTTTGCACCGTCGCCAGAGCCAGATCCGGGTCGTTGGCCAGGTAGCGCCCCACCAATTCCAGCGCCAGGGGCAATCGCCCCAGCCAGTTCACCAGCGCTTCTGCCTGCACCTGGGCTGCATTAATCCGCTCTGAACCTGCCAGCGACTTTAATAGATCAAGGGCCGGTTCGCGGTCCAGCACATCCAGTTCTAGGGTCGCCACCGAGGAGCCAAACCGCCGCCGCGAGGTCAGCACCACCCGATAGCGATCTTCATTGGGCGGTAGATAGGGGCGCAGGGCGGCGTAGTCCGTCACATCGTCAAAGATCACCAGCACCCGCCCCGATGCGTCTTTCAGCGGTGGCCAATGTCGCCAGCAATAGGCCACCTGCCCCGCCAGATCCAGGCTGTCCGGCGGCGTTAGGCTCAACTGGGCTTGGGCGAACTCAATAATTTGGGTGCCCACATCCACCCCGCGCCCTTCTAACCAGAGAATGCCATCGGGGTAGGTGCCTGCTGCAACGCTGGCCAGGGCGTAGCGCAGCGCCAGCTCTGACTTGCCAATGCCCCCCATCCCCTTTAGCGCCGTGATCAGCAGCGGCGCACCGCCCTGGAGTTGCGCTTCCAGTTCGCTGAGGGCTTCCTCTCGCCCCACAAACTCCACTGCGCCGCTGGGCGTCAGGTTATTGGGCGTGCCCTGGAGCGACGGCATTGGTCGCCCGTGGTAATGGGTGCCGCCAAAGAAATTGGTGTTATTGGCCCCGGTAAAAACTTGGTAGTTTTCACCGCCCTGGTTGGTTTGCTGGCTCATGCGCCCCCATGGTGATGCTCTCCACCAAAGAAGTTGGTGTTGTTGGGGCCGGTTTTGGTCTGGTAATTGGTGCCGCCGTAGTTCACCTGGGTCGTAGTGCTATCGTCATCGACTTGCAGCAGCGTAATCTCCTGGGCCAACTGCTGAATCTGGCTGGCAAACTGCGGATCTTCAGCCATGGCCACTTGCAAGTAGCCTTCGACCTTTTGCAAATCAGCCTCGCCGCCCCGCTTCTCTGCCAAAGCTTTGATTGCTGACTCAGCAGACGGAGTGCCCCGCAGTTTCTGCCAGATCGTTTTGCGAAGCGCATTCAGCTTTTCGCCAGCGGCTTGGGTGGCGGCACCCGTCATCTCTTGAGCCGCTTTACCTGCACTCGATGTTAAAAAGGCTTGAAACGCTAGGGTTGCAATGGCGCTGGCCGTTAATGGATCACTCATCGTCAAAGCGGGTGGCACAATTCTCTCTAAGATAGCCACTGCTCAGTGATATCGCCCGCTCCGATGTGCGATGCATGACAGCATCTACAAATTCAAGCTAACAGTTAGGGATTACAGCTTGGCCTTGGCATAAAAGCCCCCGCTCCCAACACCTACGTCTTACCGTGCGCATTCAAGGCCCAACCCAACTCTACCTTTCGGGGTGGGGGTGGGGGAGTTAGGCCCCCGCGCCCCCCGAAAGGGAGATGCTGGTTGGGTCTTGAATGCGCACGGTAAGACGGCGGGGGCTGGAGGAGAAGACACCGACAAAATATTGGGCGCTTTCCCAAGCGCGAGGGAATTGATAGGGCGTTGTGGAAAACAGTTGTAGCGTGGGTCAAACGCAGTGCGACCCACGAAGGTAACTCAAGGGGTTCAACCGCGCTTATTGCCAAGGGCGATTAATGTAATCCCCAAAACGATTAAGACCACTCGAATGAGGACGGCGATACCTGGCCCCCAAGCATCAATCCACATCAGCAGGATGAATTCCATGCCGAGGCGATTGAGGATAAAGGAGCCAATGCCGAAGAAGAGGAGTGTGCCGCCTAATCGTTGCATGGATTGACCTCGTTAATAGCTGGGCGAGAAGTTCTGTTTGGAGAATGCCCTGGTAAACCGGTTCTATAGAAGTTGCTTGTCGTTTTGTAGATTTTGTCGGAAACAGCCTTGGGGACCAGCCCCCAAACCCCCTGATATGGTGGCCTAACTCCCCCACCCCCTCCCCGAAAG
>JBHJIP010000254.1:0-4552 GCA_050043365.1 Leptolyngbyaceae cyanobacterium | reverse complement strand
TGCCCAGTAAAAGTCCACCTAAGGCCTATGCTTCTCAACGAAAACGGCTTGCTTTAGAGCAGCGCATAGAGTTCAACAAGGTGATCAGATTCTCATGGTGAGACTGACTAAGATGCTGAAAAGTTTTCTGCACCACTAAGGTCTTCAACCTTACGAGCATAATCATTTTGCCAGTTGCTGCTAACAACTTCCGCTACGAATTTAATTGAACTGCCCAGCGTCAGAATCGACTGGTCAGACCAAAGCAGCTCCTGGGTAAGTTCATCTCGATCTATGACTGCAACATCGGGTCGAAATGCAGTCATACCCGTATTGGAAGGGCGTAATAGTCCCCGCTGAAGGACAAACCAAGGTAAGCCTGTCCCGTCAATTTGGACGCAGATCTTTGCGGTAATAAAGGCTGCAACCTCTAGCTCCGCAGGAGCCGCTTCGCAAACATGCGGCCCCGTTGGTTCCAAGTCAAATACCTCTCCATCGATCAGTTCATAACGGTTATCGTCACCATAGCGGGCGAGAAACGCGTCGAAGCCGAGCGGCTTCTGCTGTATGGGTGGGTCGATCGCAAGGGTCATGGCTCAGCCCAATTAGTGACTTCAGTTTATCCAATTGAATTATGTGCTCAATGTACGACACCCCAAAGTAGATCCATGCTCTGTTGCGCCTGCAGAATTTACTTTTGAGCCGAGGACGAGGCACTGCAAAAGTAGCGGCGACGGAACTGCTCCTCTTGAATCGCTGCTAAAAACGGCTGAGCGATCGCTTGATAGTCTTCAGGCGGTGGGGTTTGGGGCTGGCCTCTAAGACCCAATTCGTCTAAATCGCTAATCTCGGCTCCGTTCACCAGACAAAAGCCCAACTGCTGCAGGCTGGCGAGGCCAATATCTAAGGCAAGATCACTGATATCCAACCGTTGGCACCAGCGATCGCGACGCGTGGTTTTCCCTGTGCGGCTCAGGTATTTGGCCACGCCCACCAGCTCTTGCCAGATCTGGGCGGGTGATTTGAGTAAAAGGGTGCCGTTAGCCAAGCTTGAGGGCGGTTTCGACTGGGCCAGAGACAAATCGTCCTGGATGATAGGCCGTGAATCGACCGCATCTGCAACGTGGGGACGCAAGTCAATCAGTCGGGCTTCGTACTGGGATCGGGCCATATTCACATCCAGCTCGATCACCACATCACAGGAGGTTTGGGGCAGCTCATCTCGACGGTGCCCCCACCAGTGGCCCGGAAATCCCTCTGCATTGCTCTGATCTTGCAGTTCAAAGGTCACCTGATAAAATCGCTGCTTCCCGCCCCGCTGATCCCGCAGCGCCCGCTCCCAAACATTCGTGAACCCAACGTTTTTGAGCAGCAGTCGGGGCACTGGATTCCCCATGCCATAGGGTTCAAGCAGCTTCAGGGTTTTAAACAAATCGCGCCCTAGCTCAGCTACAGTCACCTCAAGATCGATCTGCAGAGACATCTGGGAGGATGCATTCGCTTGGGGATGCTGCGATCGCAGCGCCCGATTAATCCCAGCGGTAAACAGGGGCAAGTTCTCGACCGATAGGGTCAACCCCGCCGCAAAGGGGTGGCCCCCAAAAGATTGCAGCAAAGGGGCCTGTGCCTGAACCAAACTGTAGAGGTCAATTTGGTTGACGGACCGAGCTGAGCCCCTGGCCATTAATTGCTGCTCATCATCTGGGACCACTTCCGTTTGAAACAGGAGTGTGGGTCGCCCATGGGTCTGGGCCAGTTGACTCGCCACTAACCCCAGCACCCCAGGGGACCACTGGGGGTCACTCAACACAATTACCGGGGTGGTGGCCAAATCCAGTTGAGCCAGTTGAGCCTCAGCCTCAGCCAAAACCGAAGCTTGCAAGGCTTTGCGGCGGGTATTGGCCAGTTCGGCTTCTAGGGCCAGGTCTTTAGCCTCGGCGCGATCGCGGCTGGTGAGGAGCCTGACCCCAAAGCTGGCATCTCCATGGATGCGGCTAACCGCATTGATGCGCGGCCCCAATCCAAAGGCCACATCAGAGGGGCGATCGCCGGTGCGTTTACACAGTTCTAACAGTTTGCTGATACCGGGGCGCAGTTGCTGCTTGGCTTGACGGGCTAAGGTTCGCAGCCCCACTTGAGCCAGGTAACGACAGTCCCCCCTCAGGTTCACCAAATCGGCAATCAGACCAATGGCCACTAAGTCCAGGAGTTGGGTCAAAGGTTGGGAAGGAACCTCTGGCAACGCCCCATAGAGGGCTTCGACCAGCTTGTAGGCCACGGCCACCCCAGATAGATCGGCCAGGGGATGCTCAGAGGGCAACTGACGCGGATTAATCAACGCCACCACCGGAGGGCGGGTTTCGGGCAGGGTGTGGTGATCCGTGACGATCACGTCCATACCCAAATCATGGGCATAGGCAATTTCAGCGATCGCGGTGCTGCCCGTGTCGCAGGTGACGAGGAGCTGACAGCCCCAGGTCGCCAGGTCATCCAACCCTGCTCTTGAGAGGCCATGGGACTCCGTGAAACGATTGGGGATTCGGTAGCGCAGTTGATCTGGCTTTGCAAAAAATGGGCCGAGTCCCTCCCAGAGCACAGCGGTGGCCGTCAACCCATCGGCATCAAAGTCCCCCCAGATGGCCACCTTTTCATCTCGCTGCTGCGCCTGCACCAGCCGCGCCACGGCTTGGGGCATGTCGGGACTCAGCTCAAAAGGACGACAGGGCCGATACTGGTCGGGGTCTAAAAAACCGTCTAGATCCGTGAGCGATCGCATCCCCCGCTGCCAAAGTAATGGCCCGAGCCAATGGGACACCGCAGCTAGGGAACATCCTGTCTTTTCAGCAACCGCTTTGAGCCAAGACGCGTCAGGCCCTTGCTCTATCGGCGCAAGTATCCAATCTAATTGGGCATCCACCATGAACCCCTAACCGACACCTCTGTCCATGTCACTCAATGGCGTCCTGAGAGGTTTTCAAACACCCGCTCAGGACATTCAGAACCGCTGTCTGTTGGGAGAGTACTATAATCGCAGTATTCGCTTAGTTCACAGCGCTGACAAGCTCCAGCAGCATAGTATTCATAGCGCTACTCCCAAGGCTGCTCATTCTGTTCAACGCAGCCGGAGAGGGCAAGTGTTCCCGCCAAACCGATTGCTTGCATCCTTTGAATTCGGTATCACTAGGGCAGCGTTGTCTTAGCGTAGATGATGTGGCGCGAGTTCTTTCGCCTCTTCCTGAAATCGCATGATTGGCCAACACTTTTGCTCCGATTCCGCCAAGTTACTCATCGTTGACGACTATCCTCCTTTCCGCACGATGGCGATCGATTTGCTGTCGGCAGAAGGCTATGACGTTTTAGAAGCAGGGAATGGTCATCAGGCCCTAGCCTGCATTCCAGAGCTGCAGCCTGACTTGATTTTGCTAGATATCAGCATGCCCGGAATAGACGGTTTTGAAGTGTGCCGCCGCCTTAAACAGGATGATGCCACTCGGTTAATTCCGATCATCTTTCTAACGGTACTGGACGATCGCCGCACCCGGCTTCAAGGCATTGAAGTCGGGGGCGATGATCTGCTCACCAAACCCTTTGATCCGCTAGAGCTTTTAGCCCGAGTAAAATCGCTTGTCCGTCAAAAGCAACTCAATGAAGACCTCGACCACGCCAGTCAGGCCCTGTTTTCGATTGCGCGGGCGATCGAAAGCCGAGACCCTAACACCGGAGACCACTGTGAGCGCTTGTCGAAGCTGGCCCAAGACTTCGGTCGGTATTTAGACTTGCCAGCGGCCCAACAGCGCGATCTAACCTGGGCCGGTTATCTCCACGACATTGGCAAAGTGGGCATCCCCGACGCCATTCTGCTTAAAACCGGTCCCCTCACCCTAGAAGAGCAGGCGATAATGCGGCAGCATGTCTTGATTGGGGAAGATATCTGTCGCCCCCTACGCACTCTGCAAGGGGTGCTGCCGATTATTCGTCACCACCATGAACGGTGGGATGGCTCAGGTTATCCTGACGGCCTCAAAGGTGATGAAATTCCCTGGCTGGCCCAAGTTTTTCAAGTTATCGATATCTACGACGCGCTCGCCCACGAACGCCCTTATAAACCGCCCTTTTCGACGACTATGGTCCTGGACATTTTGCAGGATGAGGTGAATCGGGGCTGGCGTAATCCGGCTTTAGTGACAAAGTTTAAAACCTTTCTCAAAGCCAACCATTTATCCCAAACTGTTGGCCACTCGCAGTCCCATCAAGCCTCCGCCACTTCCCATTTAAATTGACGCGAACCTCGGTGCAAACCAAGGTATACTCCGGGGCGAAGTGCCGGGGCCAAGCTGAGGAAACACCATGACATCGAAGCTAGCAGTGGCGGTATTGGCCGCCGGGAAAGGGACTCGCATGAAGTCAACCCTGCCTAAGGTGCTGCATCCGTTGGGGGGGCGATCGCTGGTGGAATGCGCCCTAGATAGCTTAGCCACGGTCAACCCGGCCCAGCAGATGAACATCATTGGATATGCTGCAAACACGGACAAAACTGCCCTTGCCCACCGACCCCACCTGACCTTCGAAGAAC
>JBHJIP010000253.1:0-19367 GCA_050043365.1 Leptolyngbyaceae cyanobacterium | reverse complement strand
AATGCGCAAACAAGCTGAACTTGACCATCTCAGCCGTCAGCCATTTGCCTGTGAAGCAGACGCCCAGAAAGCGTTGGAGCGGTTTGAGAAGACCTTAAAATATCATCTCATCAGTGACGCTGCTATTGTTGAGCGGCCGCACTATGACAACCCCGGACGACCCGCCCAAGCCACCCCGCCAACCTCGCTGAGCTATCACATCCAGGCGACCTTGAGGGTGGACCCTGATGTTGATGTACGGCAACGGCGTAGCGCTGGACGCTTTATCCAGGCCACCAATGTCCTAGCTTCTGCTAAGGTCCCGACGGATGAGTCTTCTCTTCACTCAAGCCGACTCTCAACCGATGAGCTCCTCACTGAATATAAGGCGCAATAGGGTGTTGAACGGGGGTTTCGGTTTTTGAAGGACCCGTTATTTTTTACACCTAGCGTCTTTCTCAAATCCCCTGAGCGCATCATGGCTATGGCCATGATTATGGGCTTGTCTTTGATGGTCCATAACCTGGGGCAACGAACCCTGCGCAATGCTCTGAAATCTGCCCGTGAAACCATTCCTAACCAACTCGGCAAACTGACTCGAACGCCTACTCTACGATGGGTATTTCAATGTTTTATCGCCATTCATTGGGTCACTATCGATGGCCAGCAGCAGATTCTAAACCTGACGGACAACCATCGGAAAATTCTGCGGCTCCTCGGTTCTGCTTCTCAAGCCTATTACTTGCTTTGTTGAGAGGTCGGTTTATTGCCAATATGACACTTGGGAGGGCGGAATGTCGGGTGAAAGCGATGCGATGCTTATTTGCCGCAATGACCCGTGCGAGAACGTTCTAATTAACCCTGATTAATGGTGAGCAGGGCAACAAAACAGCTCATGAAATTTAACTGGCTAAAAATACTTTCCCAGCGTCGCTCGTCAACTCAAATCTTTCTGATTGGTTTGGCTGTTTGGGTGGCCTGTTTAACCATTCTGGGTTGGCCTGTACAGGGCCAAATGACTCAAGCTGAATCGGTCGCAGTCGGTCGCGGTGGGGCAGTGGCCTCGGTGGATGCAAGTGCCACTGCCATTGGACTCGGTATTCTCAAGGCTGGGGGCAACGCAATCGATGCCGCCGTGGCTACGGCTGCGGCCCTTGGGGTGACGGAGCCCTTTTCTGCTGGAATTGGCGGCGGCGGCTTCATGGTGATTTACCTGGCTGAGCCCAATCGTGTGGTGACCCTAGATGGTAGAGAAGAGGCACCCGCCGCAGTGACTCCGGATTTATTTCGTGATCCGGATAATCCAACAGAAAACCTGCCCTATTTTCCCAATCGGATTAGTAGTGGCCTCGCGGTGGGGATACCGGGTACGGTTCTCAATTGGCAAGAAGCCCTCAACCGCTACGGCACCCTCAGCTTGGCAGGCGCACTCGCCCCTGCCATTGACTTGGCAACGGCAGGATTTAGGGTGGATCACACCTTTCATCAGCAAATTGCCCGTAACCAAACCCGATTCAGCGCCTTTGAGAGTACTCGGCACCTGTATTTGCCGAATGGAGCCCCGCCCCCTGTAGGTGGCCGATTCAGGAATCCTGACCTGGCGCAAACCTATCGGCAACTGGCTGAGCAGGGAGTGAATGGGTTGTATCGCGGCCCGTTAGCTGAGGCCATTGTAGATGCGGTGCGACATCCGCCCACGGTCGAGAATCCACCCTTTCGGGTCTGGCCGGGGGCAATGACGCTGGCCGATTTGGATCGCTATGAGGTGCGGGTGCGATCGCCCATCTCCAGTGAATATCAAGGCTACCAACTTTACGGGATGGGGCTGCCCAGTAGCGGCGGGATTACCGTTGCCCAAACCCTGACCTTGCTTGAAGGACTAAACCTGGCAGCCTTACCAAAGGCAGACGCGACCCATTTCCTGATTGAGGCTGCCAGGTTGGCGTTTGCGGATCGCAACGGCTATCTCGGCGATCCGGAGTATGTGGATGTGCCCCTGTCAGGCTTGCTCGATGACGTTTACCTGGCCAGCCGCCAGGAACTGCTACCTCCGCAAGCGCCAGATCCTGAGCTTCAAGCCTCACCGGGCGATCCGCTCCCTTATCAAACCGATCCCAGCCCGAGCTTGACTCAGCTGCTGGTTTCCCTAAGTGAAGGTCCGGAAGGGCGATCCACCACCCATTTAACCGTGGCCGATCGCTTTGGCAATGTGGTTGCCTATACCCTCACCATTGAGTCAACCGGTGGCTCCGGCATTGTGGTGCCGGGATATGGGTTCATTCTCAACAATGAGCTGACCGACTTTAATACCGCCATTCCGCACCCCAATGCACCGGAACCAGGCAAGCGACCCCGCAGCAGCATGGCCCCAACCCTCGCGTTTGCCCCCGATGGCCGTGTGCTGGCGTTTGGTTCCCCAGGGGGTTCGACGATTATCACTACGGTGTTGGGCATCGCCACGAATCTGATCGATTTTGGGATGGATCTGCCAGAAGCGATCGCCGCGCCACGATGGTCTCAACGCAATACCGGAACAACGCTGGTGGAACCCAACTTTGAGACCAGCAGCATTGCCCAAGCCTTGGTCCAAAAAGGCCATCAGTTTAGAGTCACTGCGGAAATCGGCGCAGCCACCGGCATCCAAATTGATCTAGATGGGGTAATGCAGGCGGTGGCAGAACCTCGGCGACGGGGCGGCGGTTCTGCCAAGGTTGTGAGCCTGCTTTAGGGAAAAGTATTGGCATCTTCAAGTATTGGCAGCGGCAAACCGCCCAGGGGCATAAGCTTCGATCACCCTACCGGTGTTATGGCAGGTGATCATCAAATAATCGCATTCAGGGCATTGGGTACGAACAACAGCGCTTTCAGGCAAATAGTGACGCTCAGCATTGTGCCCGCAGTTAGGACAATTAACAGTGTGTGAAAGGCGCTTCATAACAAATCTCCGGAGCTAGAGGCAAAAGCAACAGCAAGCGGTCCCAAGGGCGGCACCCACACCATGAGTGCGACGCGCTGATAGTAACGGAATCGCAATACTGCTACGTGTTTATAAACAACAGGCAACATTCCAAAATGGTATTTCAAAAAAACTGAATCCTGCAACCGGCTGGGATCACATTTACCTGTAAAACAGGGCTGAAGGAGCTGATCCCCGTCTAATTAGGGTCGATTGAACTAGCTTGGCGGCAAGGCTTTCAACGTTTCAGTCCTGGACCTGAAATGCAATTGTTAAGCAATTATTTAGGTTTTAAAGTTAAACCATAATTCGTTACAACAAATATCACACCCCAAATGCACTTCCTTTGAGAAGAATAAAAGTGTATCAACCGCAACAAAAAATCGCTTTTTAGAAAAAAGTTAAGATGGATATTATTGAAATTATGAGAGAAATAGAGTGTTTTAATTAAAGTGAAAATCTTTGGCGGACGTCATCAATCCATAGAAAGAATTTCTGGTTCAAACCCTATTCACTTCGACTAGAACCGCCTTTCGACGGAGATTCGGAGCGTATTGGGCTTTTGCCTAGGGGCTATTCTTCGCCAACATCTGGGCTCTCAGCGGGTCTTTTGAGTTGACTGATCAACTCAGCCCGTCTTTGATTCAGTTCCCGCTCCACCAACATTAGGGATTGCTGGGTCTCCCTTAGTTGCGGCCCTTCTGGTAGGGTCTCAAAAAGTCGGTTCAGTGCCCCCAGATGGGCCGTCAATAGCGCTAGCTCTGCCGGGACTTTCACATCCGGAATGATGCCCGTTTCACTCCAGTTGCTGCCCGTAATCGGATTGATTGCCTGCCCTGTGGGCACAAACATCCAGAAATGGTCGCCGAGGCGATGGCCCTGCCCTGGATTTGCCCCACCGGCGGTATGCTCCCCCAGAATGGTGGCCCGTTTCAGCACCTGGAGGTTATAGGCACATTCCTCAGCCGCTGAGAAGGTGTCTTTGCTAATCAGCACATAAACGGGCTTCTCTAGATAGCGGGGGGCCGGTAAATGGGGCACTGTCCACCACTGGTGAGTTCCCTCTGAGCGCCAGCACAGGTCATTGAGATGGACGGGGGGGTAGGCGGGCAGCAGATAGCTGCAGAGTAGTGCCACGGTGGCGGGGGACCCCCCTCGGTTATGACGGAGGTCTAGAATTAAGGCCTGGGTGTGGGCCACCAGGGTCATGGCGGCGGCCAGGGCATCCCCTACAAATTCAGGCGGCTCAAATCCGTACAGCTCGATATAGCCGACGTTGCCCCGCAAGCGTTCGACGCGGTTGAGGTCAAAGTTGCGCAAACGGCTACGCTCATACTCTGCCGCTAAATCAGCCTTTGTTGGCGTGCTTTTCGCTTCGAGTTTCGGTAAAACCTGCGGGCTAAAGTGAACCCGAAGCTGGCGATCGCCACTCAAACCCTGTAGCTGAACGGTCAGGGTTTCGGCCAACTGCGGCCCATCCACAATGTCGTCGTAGCCGCCGGTTTGGAGACGCTGATGAATATCAGCCTGTAGCTGATGGGCCATGTCTGCTGAGACATAGTGGTCTAGGGTTTGATGCAGGGCCATAACTGTTGCTTGGCGTTGAGCATCATTTAAGGGCAAGTCAGCAGGTCCATCAGCAACCATGAAATAAGGTAAGAGCGGCAACAAAAAAGGGCGGGCAACCAACCGGCCCTAACCCGTATATTCTGAGCAAAATTAGCCCAGCCTATTATTGAACCATATTGAGAGAACCCAACCTAAGGAGATTGCTAGATAAGAATTTACCTTTGGTAGGGGTAGGTCTTGTGCCTACCCTCCGCCAATCACCCCTGAACAAACCGATTTCCCGATTCGTGCCGTCCAGTTATTAAGGACACCCACAAGAGGTGCCCCTACATCGGTTGCCGCGAAGCATAGCGCACCACAGACAGGTATTTTCTTTTCAAGAAATGCCTTAAGAGGATTTTTGCTGTAGGTTAAGCCCGTTAGGGACATGGCGTGCCCCTACCTTTTTCATCAACCCTTGTGCTGCCATTCGCTAAAACCCTATTAATCAGCGGGGATAGATTAAGCAGGGGGCACAGCCGCGCCTTTGGAAGCGCTGGCTAAGGGGCGTAGATTCTGGACCCGCAAGAGATCAACGTAAGATAAGCCCCCTTGGCCCTCCAGGGTGGCGATCGCTTCTAGGGCCTTAAGCAAATGGTGGGCCGCTTCCGCCTCGGTGTAGCCCCGTCGTTTGGCCACATTCAGCGCAGCGCGATCAGCGGCGATCAGGGCTTGGGTACCGGTGCTAGTGCGCCAGATTTGGGTGGTGGCAATGGCCGTCAGTCCGCCCGCCGCCAGCAGCCCCACCACAGCCCCTTGAACCAACTCTACGAGGGTGGCGATCGCCCCTGCTACGGCCGCCCCTTGATAGAGTTCCGGTTTAACCAGTTGCACGGAGGTCAGCCAACAGACCGCCTGCAGAAAGATTAAATCCCGTTGGGGCAGTGTGAGGTCTTGCCACAGGGTTGGATTGAGCGTGATCGGATGGCTCTGTTTCCAAGGGCGGGGAAATAGGGCCTTAATCAGGGTGGGTTGACGCGGATCAAGCAACAGGCGCACGTTCATGCGCCCAGAGGCGGGCATTAAATCCTTTAACCGCGTGATTTCAGCATTCGTATCCACCGCGGGTTCCCAAAGCGACGCTTCTTTGAGCTTACTGGATGGAGATACATTCACCGGTCAACGGCGACAGAACTGCTCCACACAGCGGGTGAACATCTCGACGCCCGTGGATAAAGCGGTTTCATCAAAGTCAAACCGGGGATGGTGATGGGGATAGGCTAAATCTAGGGCCGCGTTCGCAGATCCTAAGAAGAAGTAGCAGCCCGGCACCGATTCTAAGAAAAAGGCCATGTCTTCTCCCCCCATGGTCTGACATTCAGGGGTGACTCCAGCCGGGGTTTCACTCACAGACAGCGCCACCGATCGCACCAATTCCGTAATGTCAGGATCGTTCACCACAGGCGGGTAAAGGGGCTTGTAGTCGAGGCGGTAAGAGGCCCCGTGACTTTGACAAATCCCCCCAATCACCTGTTCGAGGCGCTGGGGAAAAAAGTCTTTGTAGTCAGGGTCAAAATAGCGGACCGTGCCGCTCATATGAGCGCTATCGGCAATCACATTTAAGGCCGTACCCGCGTTGAGTTGACCGATGGTGACCACCGCCGATTTGATCGGGTCAACGCTACGAGACACGATCGTTTGGATGGCGTTAATCACCTGGGCGGCCACCACAATCGAGTCAACGGTTTGATGAGGAATGGCCCCATGGCCACCCTTGCCTTGGATGCTGCAGTGGAAAAGCTCTGTGGCGGCCATCATTGGACCGGTACGCACCCCTAAGGTACCGAGGGGGAGATTATTCCAGAGGTGTAGCCCAATCACAGCATCTACTTTGGGATTTTCCAACACCCCCGCCTCGATCATGGGTTTGGCCCCACCCGGTCCCTCTTCTGCTGGTTGAAAAAAGAATTTGACCGTCCCGGCAAAGCTATCGCGATGGCGAGATAGGTAATGGGCTGTGCCTAGGGCGATCGCCACGTGGCCATCATGGCCGCAGGCGTGCATTTTGCCATCGATTTGAGAGCGATAGTCAACGGTGTTGAGTTCTTGAATGGGCAGGGCATCCATATCGGCCCGGATTCCCAGTACGGGGCCTGGGCGATCGCCGTGAATGACCGCAACCACGCCTGTTTTGGCAATTCCGGTCTGATGCTCAATCCCCCACTGACTCAATTTCTGACTGATAAATTGAGCGGTTTGAAGCTCTTCAAACCCAAGCTCGGGACGCTGGTGAATCTGACGTCGCCAAGCTGAGAGCTGAGGTTGTAGGGCACGAATACCCAGCCGGACCCCAGGCACCTGAGCGTTGAGTGTCGGGACTATTGTCGAAACCATGGTTGATAAACGACTACGTTAATAAACGGCTGCTAAAGAGAGCTGATTTTGGCGATTGTTAAAACAAAGCCTGGACAGATCTAGTCTTGAATGGCTCCCGGCTAGAAGGGCTCAAACCCTCACTGCCAAGACCCTGACAATATCGACACCCTGATCCGGCATGTTATCTGGAAGGTAGGGTTACCCCCTTAGAGCAGATAAAGCCGTAGGAATTATTATCAGATTTCTGCTTACAGGCGTGTGTGATCCCCATCCGGGTGGATGTAAACTTTCCCTAAAGTTCCCGTATTTTCCCCGATGACGGCCTCTAGCTTATCCTGGCTGCTAAATGCTGTAATCCTTCCATAGAAAGGTTCTGGCTCTAAAGACAATCAAGCCCACAGTGCTTGTAAATCCAGGTTCGAAGCAGCCTTGGCCAACTGTTGGCGATCGCGGGGATCGCTCAGATAGGGCAAGGTTCCCAAAATTGGAATTTGGGTTAAACCGGTGATCAGGTCATGGGGAGCCCAATCCGCTTGAAGATCAGCGGCCTCCGGGTTGACACAGTTGAGCACAATCCCTCGCACCGAGAGCCGATGTTGGCGGGCAAGGGCTACATTAGCGACCGCCTGTCCAATCGCCCCTAGCTTGATCGGCACCACTAACACGATTGGCAATTGCCATGCTGCTGCCCAATCGGCTACAGTCCATTCATGGGTGACGGGAGACCCCAAACCGCCCAGGGCCTCCACTAAAACCCACTGCCGCTGGGCCAGCAGTTGCGACAGGATGGACCAGACCGGTCCCAGATCAAGGGCACGTCCTTCGCGGTCCGCAGCCAAGGGGGGCGCTAAGGGAGCCTCGAACTGGAGCGGGGTAATGTGCTCAGGGGGCTGATCTAGGTCAAATAGCTCGGCGTAGAGTTCGCGATCGCCCAGCCCTGTTTGCAATGGTTTCATCAGTCCCAGACGCTCTGGGGCATGGTGCTGATGCCAATGGGCCACCAATGCACTGGTCAGCACCGTTTTACCCACATCAGTGTCGGTGCCCGTAATCAACAACCCATTCGCAATTGGGGCGGCCATTAATTGCGCACCCCAATACTGAGGGTAAATTCGGCATTTTGATCGGCGCTAACGTCAATGATGTAATCGCCGCCGAGGGGCACCTGCCCCTCCCAGAAGCGAACCTGACTGGCCCCAGACATCGGCTCTCCGCTAGGTTGGGTAATCGCCAGCAACACCGGCCCAGAGGCGTCTTCGACATTGGCAGTGAGAACTTGGCCCTGCTGCAAATTCACCACGTAGCGCTGGATGCGCCCCGGACCCACCCCATTGGCCACCAACAGGCTCTCTTGCCCTTCTGGAATCCGCACCCGCTGCTCCGAAATGCTGGGTTGGACTGTCTCTTCCGGCGCTGGGGTTTCCTCAGGGGCAGGGGTTTCCTCAGGGGCAGGGGCTGCGGCCCCCTCCACCGCGACGGTCAGCTTATAGTTGCTGTTGGTCAGACCTTGAACGGGGCTGAGCTGAATCACGTATTGCCCGGTGAACTCCAAGGGGCCGGTCCACCCCAAAACCCGACTGGCCTGACCATTGGCCGGATTGCCGTTTGGGGCCAAAACCGTCAGCAAGACCCCTTCCCCTTCTAGTTGCGCCGTGAGGGACTGTCCCTGCAGCCCCTGAAGCTGGTAGTTCACCGTTTCATTGCTGCGCAAACTCCCTTCCAGTTCAATGCTTTCCCCTTCCTCCACAGTAATTTGCTGGCTGTAGGCCACCGGCTCAACTTCTGTGGGGGTGGGCGAGGGTGAGGGGGTGGTTGCGGCGGTGGGCGAGGGGTTAATGGTGATGCTAGGAGAAGGGGTGGTGGTGGGTTCCGGTCCTGAGTTATTCAGGGCATTGACCACGCCCCAGCCCCCAATCCCTGCCACCAGGGCTAGGCCAATCCCCATGGCGCTTACGGCCCAGGGGTTTTCCCATACGGATCCGTCTTCGGCAGCGGGGGTTGGGGGGGCAGCATGGGTTACCCGAGCCCCAGGCCCCACACCCACTGTGGGTTGGTAAGCTCGGCCCACAGCAACGGTGCGCATCTGGGACTGGGGTGGGGCTGCTGCAGGCGCAGCAGGAGCGGTGGGAGAGAGGGGCGTGCCCATCGGAGCGGGGTTCCCTATCGCGGCAGAGGTGCCCAAGGCTTGGGCCATCTCACTCACCGATTGGAAGCGATCGCCCGGTCGATAGCTCAGGGCCTTATTCAGCACTTGCGCCAAGGCCGGACTAACCGTCGCGTATTGCTGCCAATGCCAGCTCAGGTTGACATCGTCAAACAGGGCGCGGGGCTCTTGCCCAGTAAGCAGTACCACTGCCGTGACCGCCAAGGCATATAGATCACTGCTGGGATAGGCCCGCCCCGACTGGATTTGTTCGCTGGGGGCATAGCCAACCTTACCCACTGTCGTGGCGGGCACTTGGGTTTCGGGCAGTTGAATGCGGGTAACCACCTCTTTGACCACGCCAAAATCGATCAATACAGGCAGGCGATCGCCATTGCGCAGCATGATATTTTCTGGGCTGATATCGCGGTGAATGATTCCCTTGGCATGGATATGGGCCAACACCGGCAGCATCTGCTGCAGAAACTGGCGAATCTCGGACTCATTAAAGGGATTGTTTTGAGATCGCCGCTGATTGAGTAAATCTCGATAGGTGACCCCATCTACATAGTCTTGGACTAAAAACAGCCGCTGCTCCACCTCGAAAATGGCCCGGAACTGAGGAATTTGAGGATGCTGGATTTGATAAAGAATCGCTGCTTCCCGCTGAAACAGCTCAGTGGCTTTGCTAGAAAAGCTGTCCTCTCCCTGCTGGGGTACAAACTCCTTGAGGGCACAGCGCTCTTTAAAGCGCCCTTCGTCTTCGGCTAAATAGGTCCGCCCGAATCCCCCTTGGCCCAAGAGCTGGACGATGCGGTAGCGATTTTGGAGGGTGACACCTGGGGGCAAGGGAGCTTGCATGACCAATCTCTCTAAATACTTTCTATGAAAACAAAATCGGATACCCAGCCGGATTCCGACTTACCGATTAACGATTGTAGAACCTCTCTCGGATTCCGCCGGAAAGTTTGAGCTTAGCCCCATAATCTCAAGCAGGTTTATCCCTAAAAACGAAGGCAGTCAGTAAATTAGACTAGGTTACCGCCACTTCTTCAGCCCTTGGCTGCATTTCCACCGCTTAATAAAGCTGCTCTGAGGTCATGGCTTAACGGGGCGCTCCTGTTAGTGGGCGCTGTAATCGTGCTTTGGCCCTTGGGGGGAGTCGTGCTGATATCCTTGCATCCACCGGGGGCAATAGTCGGGAGTGCAGCCTCCCAAACCTGGTCCATCGCCAGTTATGAGGCGGCCTGGCGGCAGGGGCAGTTTCTACGGGCGTTCGCTAACTCCACGGTGGTTGCCCTAGCCGTGACCGCCCTGCAGATCTTTACCTCTGCCCTGGCCGGATACGCCTTGGCCCGCTTTCAGTTTCGAGGTCGTCGCCCCGTTTTACTGCTGGTTTTGGCTGCGTTGATTATTCCCTTTCAACTGCTGGTGGTGCCGGTATTTTTGGTGTTGAAATGGGGACATCTGATTAACACTTACGGGGCCTTGATTTTGCCCACAGCCGCTAACGGCTACGGCATTTTCTTGATGCGTCAATACTTCTTGACCCTCCCGGTTGAGCTGGAGGAAGCCGCGATCTTGGATGGGGCGACCCGCTGGCAAATTCTCTGGCGGGTGATGTTGCCTTTGGCTCGTCCGGCCCTGGTAACCCTGTTTCTCTTTACCTTTATCGGTGAATGGAATGATCTGTTTAAGCCCCTCATTTTCACCACGCGCCCTGAGTTACAGACAGTGCAGATAGCGTTGATGTCCTTTCAAGATCAATTTTCGAACGATTGGCCCTTATTGATGGCCGCTGCGGTGATTGCCACCGTGCCCGTGATGGTGATTTTCCTCGTCGGGCAGCGACAGTTTATCGAGGGCATCGCCACAACGGGGCTTAAAAATTAAGCTTGCGACAAGATCGCATTCAGTAACTACATTGCAGCGGCCAATGGCGCTGTGACCACATCTTCGCTTAACACCGAGCCATCGGGGGCTTCTAACACAAACCCGGCATCGCGAATCATGGCGTAGTCGGCTAGGGCGGCTTGCCCTGGGGTGGTTAAGTAGTCTCCCACAAAGATGGAGTTGGCGGCGTAAAGGCCGAGGGGCTGAAGCGATCGCAAATGCACCTCTCGTCCCCCCGCAATCCGAATCTCTTGAGACGGCAGTAGGAAGCGGAACAGGCAGAGGATGCGCAGGCACTGGCGGGGATTCAGGGTGTCGATACCGGCGAAGGGGGTGCCGTCGATGGGAATCAAAAAGTTCAGCGGCACGCTGGTAACGTTCATCTTGCGGAGGGATAGGGCCAGATTGATCACGTCATCGTTGGACTCACCCATGCCCAAAATGCCGCCAGAGCAGGTGGTCATGCCTGCCGCCTGCACTGCCGTCACCGTATCCACCCGATCCTGAAAGGTGTGGGTGGTGCAAATCTGGTCATGGTGGTCTTCAGCGGTGTTGAGGTTGTGGTTGACCCGATCTACCCCGGCAGCAGCCAGTCGCTGGGTTTGGGCTTCATCCAAGAGCCCCAGACAGGCGCAAATTTTCATCGGATAGCGGGCTTTGACCGACTGCACCAGGTCCAAGACCTTTTGAAAGGTGGGTTCAGCGGGCGATCGCCCCGAAATTACCATGCAAAAGGTGCCAGCCTTAAGATTGTGGGCCCGCTCCGCTGCCGCTAATACGGACTCCTGGGCCATGAGCGGATATTTCTCAATCTCCGCCGTCGAGATTTTGGACTGTGAGCAGTAATGGCAATCCTCAGGACAAAGGCCGCTCTGGGCATTCAGCAAAAAATGCAGCCGCACCCGATTGCCCCAATGGTGGCGTCGCACCCGGTAGGCAGCATGGAGCTGAGCGAGGAGTTCGTCATCTCCGGCAGTGAGGACACTATGGGCATCGGCTCGGCTCAGACAATCTCCCGCCAGAGCCTGATCGGCCAGACGATTCCAATCTAAGGACGGTTGTGCGGTCATGGATTCCAACGAACGATTACGGCGGTTAACGCAGGGCTGGATGGGCTAGCCCTCATCCAAAATGCGTACCCCAACAGTACTGGTATAAAACTGGTAGAGTTCGCCTTCCAGCTCAATTTGGTTGCCAATCTTTACCTTGCTGTTGCCCAGAACCGGCCCACCCTCGGTAATCTGGGCATCTCCAGCCAGGGTGATCAACATATCAATGGTGTAATCCAGCTCTGGGCGCGGATCGGGAAAAGATTTAACACTGCCATCGGGCTGGGCGACGGCCTGACTGCGGGGCAGTCTCTTTACTTCTTTGATGGCCACCTGACCATAGGGCTGATTGCGAATGATGATGTTGGTGGTCTCGGAAGCTTGGAGGGTTTGGTATAGCCCTTCTGGATCGGAGACGGTCAGACCCCGCACGATTACATCCACCTCAATGGGCTTGGTCTCGACCCCCACTTGGGCCACAGAACCCGAGGTGCCGGGAAAGAAAAACACCCCCACAATCACCATCAAAATCACGAGTCCAGCGCCAATATCGAGCAGGCTGACCTTCCCAAATAAGCGACCTTTTGCATCCAGTAATGGCATGGTTGTGAATTCCTCAGGTGGGCGATTCGGGGAATGGTCGTTTGCGATTCCCAGTGGTTAGTATTTAAGCATCCGTGACGGCAACTTAAGTCACATTTTTAACGTCATAGTTGAGACCGGAGCATCTTATAAAATGCTCGACTCTGGCCTGGGCAGCGGGTTGATATCACACTTGGATTGAGCTTAAGGGAAAAGGTTATGAAATTGTTGAACCACATGCGGCGCACGGGAAAGCGCTGGCTCTACGGGGCGATCGCGCTAGTGATGGCGGTCAGCCTGGTGGCGGTCACCCCAAAACCATCTGAAGCGGGTCTATTGGACCTGATCTTTGGCGGCATTCAATATATTCAGTTGTCGAATATGGATGATGCTGGGGAAATGGACTTGGGACGGCGCATTGACGCCTCAATTCGTCAGCAGGTGCCAATCTACACCCGCAACCCCGAAATGGTCAGCTATATCCAGGGTATCGGCAACCGGCTGGCAGCAACCAGTGGCCGTCCCCCCAACGATAATTTTCAATACACCTTTCAAATTGTTGAAGACGACAGCGTCAATGCTTTTGCCACGGCGGGTGGCTTTGCTTATGTTCACACGGGCCTAATTCGTGAGGCGGAAACAGAGGCCGAGCTGGCCGGGGTGATGGCCCATGAAATTGGCCACATCGTCGGTCGTCATGTGATCAACCGCATGCGGGACCAAGCCGCGATTGGGGGCATTGCTGGCGCTCTCGGCATTAACCAAGATGCTCTGGTGGCGATCGGTGTTGACCTAGCGCTAAATTTGCCTAACAGTCGGGCTGCTGAAACAGAAGCGGATAATCTCGGTTTCGACAATATGGGCGCAGCCGGTTACGACCAGCAGGGCTTCATCACCTTCATGCAAAAGCTCAGTGGTAGCGGCACCCCTGAGTTCCTCAGCACCCACCCTGATCCTGCTGGCCGAGTCAACAACCTCCAAACCCGTTACGACAATGAGCGTACCGCCACTGCGTTGGATGGCAGTAGCGAAGCCGATTACCAAGCCCAAATCAGCAAGCTCTAGGGGCTGTCATCGATTAAAACTAGAATCTTGGTGGTGCAACGGCCTCAGCCCCTGCAATATTACAGGGGCGGGCGCGGTCAACTTGCCCAGCCAAGCTTTCACTCGGTGTTGACGACGCGCCCTAGGTAACCCCAACCATCGGCCAATTTCTAAAAAGCCCTGGGAAAGCAGTTTCCCAGGGCTTTGGTCGCTAGGGTCAGAAAGCCACCAGCACGCTGATATGGTGAAATGTGCGCCGAGTCTACAAGTCTGATTCGCTTAAGCGGACAATGTATAGCTAATGTCGCAAAGCTTGCGGCATTGGCGACGCTAGAAAGCCTATGGATAGAGACTTAGCGCTTTCAAGCGTGCCAGGGGCTTTCTGGCCAAAGCTATATTTCTTCGGCATGGGGAGAGTGCTTTTCGTCTTTTGACGATGCTCTACACAACTCTGTTGCCTACCCTAATTCTTAGTCCTGACGCTACGCTGGCTTGAGTGCCGGGTTAGGGCCTCAGGTATATTTAGTCCAGGACGCTTCATAGACTAGGATCATTTCCCTATGCTTTACGCTATCGGTGTAATCGAAACCCATGGATATCCAACTGCGCTGGCAGCAGCAGATGCCATGGTTAAAGGGGGCCGGGTCTCCCTTTTAGGGATTAGTCAGGCCGATAGCGGAGAGCAGTTTGTCAGGATTCGGGGGCCTGTGGGTGAGGTCAAGAGTGCCATGGAGGAAGGATTAATCGCTGCTAACAAATGTCCTTGTAATGCGAAAGTGACCTCGCACTATATCGTGCCTCACCCAACTGAAAATATTGAAACGGTCTTGCCCTTACACTTCGATGAAAAATCAGAGCCATTCAGAGTTTGATCGATTGGCTGGCCCCCTTTAAACCTTGGCCACGTTCAGAAGCAAGCGTAGGGTACGTTCTTATCCGCTTATGTACTGAAATACTGAACTGACATCGCGAGAACGCACCATCTCCAATCTCAATTCGATCAGGCAAGTCCGAACGCGAACCGATGCAACCGGCGAATATTCAAACATCACCCGGCAGGCCAGCAACAACAACCGTATAGCCATCTGGATCGCTGAGCCAAATCTCACGATGGTTGGCATTTGGATTGACTTGAGGCCCTTCGAGAATTCTTGCTGGGTAGATCTGTGCCTGGGCTACGATTTCATCAAATCGAACGGTTTGAAACCTAAGTATCGCTCCATTTCCCACCGGTACTGAAGGATCGCCAAGGTGCGAATGCTCGTGTGTGTCCCATCGGTGCAGCTGAAGCACCAGGCGAGCGCCGCACATCATCCGTTCATATTCATCACCACCATGTCCGCTGTGTAGCCCAAGGACGTTTTCGTACCAATTACGGCTTGAAGAGACATCCTGCACAGTGATTAACGGTTGAGGTTTCATCTGTTTGAGCGCACTACGACCATTACATACATTGTGGCGCTCTGCCTTAGACTGCTTAGCCCACATACTCCAATAACGCCCGTACTAGCAAGCGTAGGGTGCGTTCTTATCCACTTGTGCACTGAAATACTGAACCGGTATCGCGAGAACGCACCATCTCCAATTTAAGGAACCAATGCTAATTGGCGAAGTTCAGGGCTTTAGTTCAGTCCTCGTAAACATCCCTGCGATGCCCAACCTTAATAACTCGAACAACCAGAGTTGAATCCTCGATGCTGTAGATGATTCGGTAGTCACCCGATCTCACTCTGTAACGATTCTGCCTGCCCTTCAACTTCTTGCAATTTGATGGTCTTGGATCATCTGCTAAGCGCTCAATCAACGCAATTAAATCCTTTTGCACCGCTGCCGGCAATTTTCTCAACCGCCGCTGTGCAGAGGGTTGAATCAAGATTTCATAGGTCATTCCAAATTCAACTCTTGCTTGAAATGGATTAAAGAAACCTCTCCGGTTTCTGCTAACGCAGCATCCCCGTCAAAGTTATCAATCTCATCTTCTAGTGCTTCCAAACTGGACTCAAGGTTAACCCTGTATTTGAACTCTAGATACTGCATAAAGTGATACAGCTCATCCAGGGCCGATCTAGGTATAGATGGGACTTTGAGATTGACAGGCTCTGTAAGTGGCAAGGTTGTCATGGCTGATCAATGCAAGCAAGTACCGTCATCATAGCTAGTCCCAGCCCAAAGCAGGTTTGCTGCGGAACGGGCAGCAAACCTGCTTTGGGAAATGCTACGAATGGGCCATTTCACGGACCACCTCTGGGGTCTTGCCAGTCCAGACATGAAAGGCTCGAAAAAAGGAACTCGGCTCACTGTAGCCCAGCAGAAATGAGATTTCAGCGCTGGAATAGGGCGTATTCACCAGATAATGGTTCGCCAGCTCCGCTCGCAAGCTGCTCAGCTCTTGCTTAAAGCTCGTGTCCTCTTCTTGTAGGCGTCGCTGTAAGGTTCGCGAACTGACCGCCAGGCGTTTTGCCACATCCGCCATCGAGCATTCGCCGCTGGCCAGAATTTCGATCAGGCAAGCCCGAACGCGATCGCGAAACTGCGAATCCATTTTTAGATGCTGCATCCGCTTCTGCAATTCCGGCTCAAAAATCGACCACATCCCCGCATTGGAGGTGAGGAATGGCCTTTGGGCATCAGCGGCTGAGAAGGTTACGGCATTGAGTTGACCTCGGGTAATGTGGACCCCAAAGAAATCTTCGAATTGATGCGCCGCAGGGATACTGACCGTACTTTGTACCCTGAGTGGAACAATGCGATCGCGGGTCGTGAGTCTAGCCAGATGCACGAAAAATGCCAGTTCAGTGGCGATAAGTGACGATGGCAAAGACAGCTGTCCGGGTAACTCGCCCAAAGCAATCTGGGTGTGGTGGTCAGTTTGCACCACATCAAGCTTTAAGGGACCGATCAGGGGCTTGTATTGGGCCAATCGCTTCAAGGCCTGGTTTAGATTTTCACTGCAAATGCAAGCAAAAAGAGGTGGGCTAAAGGCTTCTACCGTAGCCGCCTGGGCGACCCGTAGCGGAAATGCCGGATCACTGGATAAAAGCACCGCTAACCCTTGCCACAACTGGAAATATTCTGCTGTGGTCAAGGTGGGCGATGGCTGACTAAACAAGTCGAGGGGTAAATGGGCCTGGCGTAATAAATCCTGAGGAGATACCCCCAAGTCCTCTAGCAAGACTTGCAAGCTCGGATCCAGGGCAAACTTCTGGCTCTCTGGGGTCATGTCACAACGATTGTCTCGTGGTCAAAGGCCAAACTGTGCCTTGAGACCCGCCAAAAAGGTTTCATCATCGGCCACTTTCCGGTGGGTCAGAATTTCCTCTGCATCTTGCCCAGCCCGATATCGCAGTTGATCAGTCCCATCGGTAGCAGCTTGATAGATGACTTCGGCCACAACAATCGGCTCTGAGCTATTTTCTTGCATCGGCCCCATCGCGGCGAATAATTTACCCACGAGTTCCTGATACTCTGTCAGACTTTCGTCATTCGTGAAGTCGAAGGAGCGACCGCCGAAGTCGGTCTTAATTCCCCCTGGCTCTACGATTTTGACCTTGACGCCGATCGCTTCCATCTCAAAGCTGAGGGCCTCCGATATCCCCTCCACGGCAAACTTGGAGCCGTGGTAGAGGGTGCCGAGGGGAAAGGTCATCTTGCCGCCAATGGAAGAGATGTTGATGATGGTGCCCGCTTGATTGGCGCGAAAGTGGGGTAAAACCGCCTGGGTGGTTTCCAGCAAACCGAGCACATTCACATCGAACTGGCGCTTGATCTTGTCCATGGGGGTTGCTTCCAACACACCGTAGGAACCATAGCCAGCGTTGTTCAGCAGCACATCGATTTGGCCAAACCGGTCAATGCCTGCCGCGACCGCGCTGGTAATGCTAGCGGAGTCTTGCACATCCAAACGGGTCACCAACACATTGTCGAGCTGGGTGAGTTCGGTTTCTTTGGCGGGCGATCGCATGGTGGCGATTACATTCCACCCTTTTTCTTGGAAGTACTGGGCTGTTACTTTGCCAATCCCACTACTGGAGCCCGTGATTAAAATCGTGCCCATGTTTATCGTCCTCTAAAAGCGAATCCAGATTGGGGACTTAATGCCCGCATCCGAACTGATAGAACCCAGAATAGAGAGCAAAAAGGGGTTTGACAGTCGCATAGGGCGTCAAGCTTGTTGCATTTCGCGCCAGATTATCACTTACCCAACCAGGCCGACCTTTAATCGGCTTGAGAGTGCTTTATGTCTTAGCTGAAAAGCCCCCAACCAATCGGCTGAGAGCTTTCACATTTAGTGACGTCGTCTTGCTACTGAGCTAATTGACGATGACCTGTAACTCAGAACTAGCTTGTCCTACGGAGCAGGGGCACATTCCCCGCCCAGACCATCGACAATGGTGCAGGTGTTGTAAACCAGCATGCCGATATAAGTCCCCTCAGGCGTCCCTTCTGGCCCCAAACCATCCGCCAGTAAGACATTCTCAGAAATGGAGACCCCAGCTTCATCCGCCACCGTTTGGAGGACGCGATCGTCAGCCGTGAGTTCAGCAAAAATGATCGGAATGCCCTTGTCACGAATTGCGGTGGCGAGTTCGTTGATCGTGGCGGCAGTCGGTTCATCTTCAGTGGAAACGCCCAGCAATGTACCTTCGACGGTCAGCCCATAGGCTTGGGAATAATAGGACATTGCATCATGGGTCGTAACCAAGCGGCGCTGATCCTCCGGAATGGTGGCAATTTGCTCGGGAATCCAGGCATCTAGAGCCTCTAGCTCAGCCGTCAGTTGGTCGGCATTTTCGGTATATGTATCGGCATTGTCCGGATCAACCTCAATCAGGTTATCCCGAATTAAAGCGACCATTGCTAGACCATTCTCAATGTCATGCCAAACGTGAGGATCGGGCTCCAGCTCACCCTCTTCTTCCACTTCAATCAGTTCCTGCACCGATTCATCATGCAAGGCAATTTTGGGGGCCTCGGAATCAGAAGCAACCGCCATATCAATGATTGCCGGTTCAAAATTGAGCCCCGCATACAAGACCAAGTCAGCCGTATCGACGGCCTCTCGATCAGAGGGGGTGGCCTCATAGGTATGAGGGTCTTGATCGGGAGAGATTAAACAGTTCAGTTCCACCGCATCCGCTGCAATTTGAGCGGCCAAATCGCAGATGACGCTGTAAGAGGCGACGACATCAATGGTGGAATCGTCACTAGCGGCGGTGTCAGATTCAGCGGCGGTGTCAGATTCGGTTTCGGTGTCTGCATCGCTGGGGGCTGGAGCCCCACAACCGGCAAGACCAATCAGGAGCGCCATCGCGACCCCAAGGATTCCGTGTTTTTGTTTGAAATGTTGCTGCATTTTTTCTGTCTGCCTAGATCTACTACAAAGTGTCAGTTACAAAACGTCCCTTCGGGATAGGCTGCAAGCCTGGTTCTCTCGTAGCCTGAAAATCTGATTTCTTTGTTAAACGTGTGTCAAAACCACCCAATTTCAAATTCAGGGTGTATCAGACCGTCTTTTCTAGTAAGAGAGCCGCTCTCATCCCCAACTTGATCTGTTCCTGCAAGGTTTGTTGCTTCGTGCAAAGCAATAACGCGTTGAGCCCCATCAAAGCTCAGGAAGCAGCATAAAAGAAAAACACCAAGATGAGAACCTCTACTATTAATTAATAAGGGTAAACCCCCAGCTCTGCTGGGGGACTCGTCAAGTTTGACAGTTCCGGGATTGTAAGAAAGAGTCTCTCGCACACGAACGATTGAGGTTCGTGCAAGGAGACTCAAAATGAAAGATGTTGGCAGTCTA
>JBHJIP010000252.1:0-15158 GCA_050043365.1 Leptolyngbyaceae cyanobacterium | reverse complement strand
GAGCGGGAACGTTTGCCTCGGTTGACGCGCATCTGGGTTGATGGGGGTTTCTCTGGAGTTGACTTTCTCAAGACGGTCATTGATGTCTTTGGGCTGATTTTAGAGGTCGTGCTCAGGCCCCAAGGGTCTCAAGGGTTTGTGCTGTTGCCCAGGCGCTGGGTGGTGGAGAGGACCTATGGCTGGTTGCACTGGTGTCGACGGCTCAATGTTGCTTATGCGCGCTTACCTGACTCCTCTGAAGCACTCATCTACATCGCCATGATCCGTGTCATGTTACGCAGGTTAGCGTGACGATTTAGACGCTCTACGTGTTTCCAAATATCCTCTAAGGTATTGGCGATTCCGCTATTGGATCATTTGATTTTGGGCAATGGCGACTATTGCAGCCTGCGGCAAGTGACGGGGCTCTGGCAGGAAGCCGCGACGGAGAACCCCGCATCCCTCTAGACCCCACAATCGTTGAAATCTTCGCGACAATGGCAGTGAACCCACTAGAGGAGCGGCGTGGATTTTACTGAAAGTCTGCGGATGGCGGTGACGACCCTAACCGCAAATAAGATGCGGAGTAGCCTCACCATGCTCGGCATTGTGATTGGCAATGCCTCAGTGATTGCGATGGTGGGCATTGGCGAGGGGGCGCAGCGCTACATCAAAGACCAGCTCCAAAACCTAGGGCCTAACGTGCTGTTTGTGGTGCCTGGCAATCGTCAAACTCGCGAACTCGGCGCTTTAGAAGTGCCTAAAACCCTAGTAGTGGCGGACGCTGAGGCAATCTCCCAACAGGTTCCCAGTGTTGTTGGGACGGCCCCAGAATTTAGCGATCGCGGCCTAATTACCTATCAAAACCGTAGTGCGAACGCGACTACGATTGGCACGAATGAGCAGTTTATAACGGTGCGCAGATTTGAGATTGCTCAGGGTCGGTTTATTTCTGAACTGGATTTAGAACGTCGTAGTCAGGTTGCCGTGTTAGGAGCAGCCCTGGTAGAGCGGCTATTTGATCAAGAAAGCCCCATTGGTCAATCGATTCGGATTAAGGGGGTGAGCTTTGAAGTGATCGGGGTAATGGCCCGAAAAGGTTCGAGTCTCGGGCTCGATTATGATGACGCAGTTTTTGTACCGATTACTACCCAGGCCAGTCGGCTGGTCGGGCAGCGCCAGTCGCCCTATGGTATTCAAGTGTCGTTTATTGTCGTCTCGACCGCTGACCGCGAGAAAATGGATACGGCGGAATTTCAGATTACGAACCTGCTGCGGTTGCGCCACAACATTGTGGATGACGACGACTTTTACATAGAAAGCCAAGATACCCTCCTAGAGATTGCGACAGCCGTTACGGGAGCGCTGACGCTGATGCTGGCGGCGATCGCTGGGATTTCTCTGCTGGTGGGGGGCATCGGCATCATGAACATCATGCTGGTGTCCGTGCGGGAGCGTACCCAGGAGATTGGTCTGCGCAAGGCGATCGGCGCATCCCAGCGGGATATTTTGGTGCAGTTTCTAATCGAGTCGCTGATTTTGGCCGTGGCTGGGGGCTTTGTGGGCAGTGGTCTGGGCATCAGCGGCGTATTTTTGCTGGGGGCTATCACCCCCCTAGAAGCCAGCATTTCGGGCAGCGCCATCGCCGTGGCCGTGGGCGTCTCAGGGGGCATTGGCCTCTTCTTTGGGGTATTTCCCGCCCGACAAGCAGCCAAGCTCGATCCGATTGTTGCCCTGCGCAGCGTCTAACCCAGATGTATTAACTAGAAACCGCGCCTCGTACCGACCCTGGGTTGCTGACTGACATCAGCTCTAGGCCTATTAGGGAACGCGGTACCATAGCAACACTTTTTGGTTCGATAATGGCCCGCTTTACCTTTGCGACCGTTCGGGAACGGTTTAATATTTCTCGGCTGGCGATTCAGCAGTCTTGGCTGACCATCTGCTGCTGGATTGCGATCGCCGTCGCGGGCCTGTTTGCTTTTAGCACCTTAAAGTACGCCCTCTTTCCCGACATTACCTTTCCAGTGGTGGTGGTTAACGCCACTGCGCCCCAAGCCACCGCCATCGATAGCGAGGCCAATCTGACTGCGCCCTTAGAGGCCGAACTGCAGTCCTTAATGGGTCTCAGCAAAATGACCTCGACGACCACCGCTGGGCGCACGGTGATCACCCTCAACTTTGATGTGGGCACCAACCTAGAGGGTTCGACCACGGCAGCAGAAGCGGCGATCTCTCAGGCCAATCTGCCTACTGAAACCAGCTTCGACGTGATTCCGCTGAATCTGAATGAAGCCGCAGCGGTGACCTATGCCATCTCTAATGAAAACCTGACCCTGGATGAACTGGCGGATTTGACCGAGGCCGAAATTTTGCCCCCCTTGCGCCAGATTGAGGGGGTGCTTAGGGTCGACCTGCTGGGGGCTGGGACTCGCACCATCACGGCCCAGCCTGAGGCAGAGCAGGACTTCCTCGCTGACTTGCAAAATCCCCCCACCTTAATTCGGTTTGATCGTCAGGATGCCTTGGCGGTGCAGGTGGTGAAGCGGGGCAACGCCAACACCCTGGAAGTGGTGGACCGGGTCGAGACGGCGATTCAGCAACTCCAGACCGACCTACCGGACCTGCAGCTTACCCAGGCCCTTACCCAGGCAGACTATATCCAAGCCGCCACCCAAGCCACCATTGATTCCCTGCTGGGGGCGGTGGCGATCGCGGTGCTGGTGATCTTTGGCTTTTTGCGCAGTTGGCGGGCCACCTTGATTACCGCCCTGGCCATTCCCCTGTCGCTGCTGGGCACCTGCATCGTCATGGCGGTCTACGACTTCAATCTGGAAACCATTACCCTGCTGGCCCTGGCCCTGGTGATCGGCATCATTGTGGATGATGCCATCGTCGAAATTGAGAATATTGTTCGCCATATGGAAACCGGGGCCAGCCCGAAACAGGCTGCCCTGATGGCCACCCAAGAAATTGGCCTGACGGTGTCGGCCTCGACCCTGACTATCGTGGCGGTGTTTTTGCCGGTGGCCTTTATGGGGGGCACAGTGGGGCAGTTTTTCAAGCCCTTTGGCCTGACCATTTCGGCAGCAGTACTGATTTCGTTGCTGGTGGCCCGCACCCTCTCCCCCGTACTGGCGGTGTATTGGTTGCGGATTAAACAGCAGCGGGGCGGGGCGGTCAGTCCAGAAGCCACCTCAGGGTTAGAGCGGGCCTACCGTAAGTTGTTGCATTGGTCCCTTTACCATCGCTGGGTGGTGGTGGGCTTGGCGATCGCCAGTTTTATCGCCGGGATTGCGATTATTCCGCTGATTCCCCAGGGGTTTATCCCCCAGTTGGACCGGGGAGAGTTTTATCTCTACTACACCGTGCCGCTGCCAGAGCTGCCGAATCAGGCGCAACTGCTGGAGCAGGGCATTGCGCAATCGGGTGAGGCCCAGTTGCAAGAGGCTCCCCTAGATCTCGGCCCCTTACCCGATGCCAACCTAGCCACTGCCCTGCCGGTTGAACCGATTGATCCACGCGCTCAGCTCTTGGCTCAGGCGTTGACTGACGCCGAACCGTTTGAAAATACTGTCTTTGACCTGCCGGAAGTGGCTTCAGTGCTGACTACCGTAGGCGGACGGGGCCAACCCAACCAGGGCAGCCTTTACATCAAGCTGCGGGAGGATCGCGATCGCGACACCGCTGCGGTGCAGGCTCAACTGCGCCAAGACTTGCCCGAACAAGATGGCATTGTCACCAGCGTTGAGGATGTCCAGTTTGTGGATATTGGCGGCGAAACACCTCTACAGGTGGTGCTCGTGGGTGAGAATTTAGCGGCCCTGAGGCAGGCAACCACTGACATCAAGGCAGAAATGGAAGGGCTGCCGGGGTTTGCCGATATACGCATTTCTGGCGAAGCCAATACTAATGACGCAATCGTCGAAATCAATCGCCAGAACGGGGCCAGGGTGGCTACGATTAGCGCCAACCTCTCGGATGGTAAGGCGTTGGGAGATGCCACCAATGAGGTGGTGGCGATCGCCGAGTCGATCATTCCCGATGACATTCGCATTGATCTGGGCGGTGACTCAGCCCGCAGTAACGAGGTTCTCGGCAGCTTTGGTCGCACCCTAGTCTTCGCGGTGATTTGCATGTTGGCGGTGCTGCTGATTCCCTTTGGGCGACTGCTGGAACCGGCGGTGGTGGGGCTATCGCTGCCCTTATCGGTGGTGGGAGCCATGCTGGCGTTGTTGGTTACCCAGAGCGACTTTGGCATGGTGTCGCTGCTGGGGCTGCTCTTTCTGTTGGGGCTGCTGGATAAAAATGCGCTGCTGTTGATGGACTATGCCAACCAGCTGCGGCGGGCTGGGCTGAAGCGCACGGACGCGATCTTGAAAACTGGGTTGGTGCGGCTGCGACCGATCTTAATGACCACCGCCTCAACGGTGTTGGGGATGACCCCCATTGCCCTGGGGCTGGGGGCTGGGGCGGAGCTACGTCAGCCCATGGCGGTGGCGATCATTGGGGGGCTGCTCACCTCCACCCTGCTGAGTTTGATCGTGGTACCGGTGCTCTACACCCTACTAGAAGACGTCTGGAATCAGCTCGTGGACAGCCCATTGAAGCGCACTGGCAGCAATCTAAACGTATCTCGAAAGCCAAAATGAGCACGTCACACAACCAAGCACATTTGGAGTTTTGCAAAAATAAATATTTTGCAAACAAGCGTTACAATTTAGTTGTGGAGTTATTTTGTCCCCATTGAAAAAACTGCTGGAAGTCAATTCATGAAAAAGATCGCTCTACTCACAAATGTGCTTGCCCTTGCGCTTGCAGCATCCTCTGCACAAGCCATGGAGCCGACCTCCCCTCAGGCAAAAGATGGCCATGGTGGGGAGACGATTGTCTCAATCGCCTCAACCAGCGAATCCTTTAACGTGCTGACGGCGCTGCTGAAGCATGCCAAGCTAGTCGGCGTTTTAGATGGCCACACCGAATTCACCGTTTTTGCACCGACAGATGATGCTTTTGGCCGTTTGCCAGAAGGCACCATTGAGAGCCTGTTCCAGCCTGAGAACAAGGATCTACTCGCGACGATTCTGACCTACCACGTTGTACCCGGTAGCATCACGTCTGACCAGTTGGTCTCCGGTGATGTTGGCTCTGTTGCAGGAATTCCTTTGAATGTTGCGGTTGGCTCTGGCGTTACCGTAAATGGTGCCAATGTCGTTACCGCTGATATCGAAGCCAGCAATGGCGTTATCCATGTTGTGGATGCAGTTCTTTTGCCCCCTCAATAGAAGGGTGATAGCGACCTAAAAATACGTCAAAAGCAAAAAGCGATCTCAACCCAGCCGTTGAGGTCGCTTTTTGTCGTGCATCAGGGAATAGCGCTGAAATAAGCCACCGCAGTTTACCCTTGGGCGGGTAGCTGCGAGCCAAATTCTGTTTCCGAACTCGCGTTTGACAGGGCACTGATTTGCAGAATCAATCAGTGATCAGAGATTAACGGCTAACAATGCCGGACCACTGCACCTTTTTTTCGCGAGTGCGGCGATAGGAGAAAAATCGTTCCGGTTCTTGATAGGTGCAGTGGGGGGCGATCTCGATCTGCTCAGGGTCCAAGCCCAACTGGGTGAGCTGTCGCCAATTGATCTGGCGGACATCTAGACGAGTGCGCCCCGGTGTCTGATCGGGTATTAGGGGCGGCGGCTCCCAGCCTTGGAGTTCTGGAATCACGGCTGGGCCATCGGTGGCAGGGGGGGCAACGGTGCGGCCCACCTCAGTGGCAACGTGATTGGTTACCTGGTAGACCTCCCCCGCAATGGCGGGTCCCAACGCGACCCGTAGGTTTTTGAGCTGGCTACCTTGGGCCTGCATCCGGGCAATGGTGGTGGGCAGAATCTTGAGAGCGGTGCCCCGCCAACCAGCATGGACCGCGGCCACTTGCCCTGTGGCTACATCAGCAATCAAGGCCGGGGTGCAGTCGGCACTGCAAACCCAGACGGCTTGTTGGGTCGCCTGGGTGACGACGGCATCGGCTTCAGGACGCAGGGTAGTCTCCGCCAATGGAGCGGCAGGCACCGCTTCGGAACTCAGCACCTGATTTCCATGCACCTGCTTGACGCGATACACCCGCGCTGTGGCATCGAGCGCTTCAGTCAGGATTTCAGGCGGATGAGGCCAAGACTGATGGGTAAAAAAACCATGGGGCCAATCGGCTAACAGGCTGGTGATCAGATAAGGGTGATCATTCCAGGTTTGCCAGTGCCAGGTGGATGCCATTGGGGGGGAGGAGTGAAAAAGTAAAGGGGTTCTTTGTCAGGGCTGGCTATGGTAACCTGCAGGCGATCTCGCTCCATTGCCCTGTGGATCTTCAACGGATTTTAGCAACTCTAGACCAGCCGGGGCTGTCACCTGCCCTGGGGGGCCTTAAGCCTCGATTAACCTTCCACTATTTTGAGAACCTCACCTCCACCAATACCCAAGCTTGGGCGTTGATTGATGAGGGTGCGGCTGCGGGGACGGTGGTGCTGGCGGGGCAGCAAACAGCGGGGCGAGGCCAGTGGAGTCGAGAATGGACTTCTTTGCCCGGTGGTTTATACCTCTCGCTGGTGTTGGAACCTGAGTTACCCCTTACCGATGGCATCTGGCTGACCTTGGCCAGCGCTTGGGGGGTTGTCGCCGCATTGAATACCCTGAGTATTCCCGTACAAATCAAGTGGCCCAATGATCTGGTAATAGCGGGCCAGAAACTGGGCGGCATATTGACCGAAACCCGTACTAGCGCAAATGCCTTATCGATCGCGGTCGTCGGGGTGGGCATCAACTGGTCGAACCCAGTTTCGTCTCCAGGGATTGCGTTGGCATCTTGGCTCCAGTCTGCGTCTACTTCTTCCCAGGCTCAGAAACCGGCAGGTGGGCTGGAGACCCTAGAGGACCTGATTGCGATCTCCTTGCGGGGAATTCTGCAGGGTGTCTATACCTGGCAACGGCAGGGGAATTCGGCCCTGTGTCAGTTCTATCAAGACCATTTAGTAAATATGGGACAATTAATTACCCTAGATGGGCACCCCGCCCAGGTCATCGGCGTCTCAGAACAGGGCACTCTTAAAGTAGTGCTGCAAACCCCAGAAAGCAAATTAATTCGGGAACTTCGCCCAGGGGAAATTCAGCTCGGATATGGGCGCTAGAATGTGTAAGGTTTTGTCATGGTGTTTGACGGAGTAGCAAACATGGGTTCGGAGAATTTCTCCAATAGGGCCACATCAGGAACGCACGTTTCCCCCAGGTTGCGGCAGATGTTATCGATCGCGGGTTGGATTGGCGTCTTCAGCAGTGGCCTCTTCATATCGCTGCCCGCGATCGCGGAAGATGAGAGCCCTGTTGTTGAAACCTCCGCAGAGTCGTTGCTGAGTCCTCAGCCTTCCTCTACCATCGCCGCCCCCGAACCAGTTGCCCCAGCACCACAGCCCGCTGCCGCCCCAGAACCCGCCCCGACTGTGGAGTCAGGCCCTCAAGTAGAGGTGCTGACGCGCCCCACGGCTCCCGGTAACTACAACAATGTCTTTATCGATTCCACAAATTACGAGCTCGGGGCAACAGCATCCCCTGAAAACCCGACCGTGGTCTTTAGCGATCGCTCCCGAGGCTGCCGCTTTACTGCCATTCCAGGGAGTGAAACCCAGCAGGGGTGTGGTGGCGTGGCCCAAGGCAATTCGTCCAGTCAACCCACTTCCAATTCCGGCAACGTCAGCGTCGGACCTGTGACTGTCGGTATCGACGGCGTCACGGTGGGCAATACCACCATCATTAGCCGCGAAGCCATCAATCAGACCCTGCGCCCCATTAACTTACTGCGACGCGGTGCTGAAGAATTTGTCTTTCCGTTAGCTGCACCTGCGCCCATTTCCTCTTTGTTTGGCATGCGGACCCACCCGATTTTCGGGGTTCAGCGTTTCCATACCGGTACTGACTTGGCGGCCCCAACGGGTACACCAGTTCTGGCCGCAAAAGCCGGGACGGTCTCTACCGCTGACTACCTGGGGGGCTATGGATTAACGGTGATCCTGCGCCACGAAGGCGGCAGTGAAGAGACCCGCTATGCCCACCTATCCCAACTGATGGTTCGCCCAGGTGAAACGGTAGAGCAAGGAGATGTTGTCGGTCTAGTCGGCAGCACCGGCAACTCGACTGGCCCCCACCTGCACTTTGAAGTGCGCCAGCTCACCGCCCAAGGCTGGGTCTTGGTGAACCCGAATGAATTGCTGCGGCAAACGGCGGCAAACTTTGTGAATGTCTTGAATCAACCCCTGCAGGCCCTGGGTGTCGTGCCAAATTCTGAACTTGATGCTAGCGAGGCGGCAGGCGAAGTTCCCTATCGTCCGGCTCAGCCAAACGCCAGCTAGAAAGCGATGGCTTTCGTTTATCACCGCACGATTCGGTTTCAAGATACGGATGCAGCGGGGGTGGTTTACTTTGCCAATGTGCTCAGCATTTGCCACGAAGCCTATGAAGCGGCGCTGGCAGATGCGGGTATTGAGCTACAGGCTTTTTTCGGTAAAGGCGAGATCGCGGTGCCGATTGTCCATGCCGATATCGACTTTCGCCAGCCCTTCCACTGCGGCGATCGGATCGCCGTTCATCTAACGGCCACCGCAATGGATGAACACCGATTTGCAGTGCAGTATGAAATCATCGGCTCCACTAAACGATCTGCCGCCACCGCCCAAACCATTCATATCTGTATTAACGTGAGCGCTCGCTGTCGCTGCCCGTTGCCCCAAGCGCTCCAGGGTTGGCTGGCTCTTCACAGTGCCGCTGCACCCAATCCTGTAGCTGCTGACGATTGAGCTTGCCCTGGGCATTGCGGGGGAGTGCTGTCTGCTGTAGCCAATGTTTGGGCTGTTTAGCAGGACTTAACTGCTGTTTGAGTTGATGACGCAGTTTATCCAGCTCATAGCCAGGACTCGGCACCACAATCGCCGTCACCCGTTCCCCCCAATCGGCATCGGCCACGCCCAACACCGCCACGTCAGCCACTTGCCCCGTCGCCCGAATCACCGCTTCCACTTCCTCGGGTAAGACCTTTTCTCCGCCCGTATTAATCAAGCTGCCCTGCCGTCCTATCACTGTCAGGTATCCGGCCTCGTCCAGGCACCCTAAATCTTCGGGTTGGAAGGGACGCGCCAAGGGAGCCCCCACGTATTGCAGCGCTAAGGAATTGGTTTGGAGGGTAATGTGGCCAATCTGCCCTGGGGACAGCACCTCACCTGTAGCGGATTGGATGGTCAGGGTAACGTGGGGGAGCGATCTCCCGCTGCTGGTCTGTCCTGTCAGAAATTCTTCGGGCAAGAGGGTTGCCACCTGGGCGGCGGTCTCGGTCATGCCGTAGGTGGGCGCTAGGGGTAACTGCTGCTGTCGGGCCTGATTCAACAAATTGGGCCAAGGGTGAGCGCCGCCCAGCAAAATAGCTCGAAATTGTCGCAGCCAATCGCTATGGCCTGCGTCTAGTAGCCGCTGCAGTTGGGTGGGGACTAGGGAGAGAAAGGCTCCTGCCCCTGGTTCTGGCAAGGGTTGCTGCATCAGTTCCCGAAACGGCTGCAGCATCAGCCGACCGCCAGAGACCCAACAGCGCAGCACCTGCATCAATCCACTGACGTGATACAGGGGCAGCACGCAGTAGGCATCCACCTGATCCACCTGAAAGTGTTGCCGAAAGCCTTGTACTGCCACCATCAGGGTCTCCCAGGTGTGGATGGCAAATTTCAAGTTGCCGGAGGAGCCTCCGGTGGGAATCAACAGTTGGGTTATATCTACATCTACGGGTAGGGGCGCACAGCTGTGCGCCCCTACGTTTTTTTCCTGATGCCATATCCCTTCAGGCAGCTGGCCCCAAATCAGATCGGGCTGCATTTGAGTAGCCACTTGTTGCCACTCCTGTTGGCCCCAAGTGGGGTTACCGAGCCAGAGGCGGGTTGGGAATAGGAATGAAGCGAAAACACTGGCGATCGCTTCAACTGGATCGGCAGTGACCAACAAAATATCATGGGGTTTATTGGTCTTAAGAAACTGGAGGCGATCTCGATAAAAAATCCAAAACCGTTCTGAAGCCACCCCAAGCAACCAGGAATCGTCTTTTCGTAGATCAAAAAGTATTTGGGGCGAGATATTCTTGGAAGCTGGCTTTGAATTAGGCATCTAAAATGAGTAAATTCTGCCCCTACCAGTAGCGATATGAATCAGGGCAATTGCAGCTAATTTGTATAAATCGTACTTGACAAAAGGTGGTTAGCCCAGGCGGGCTGAGAATAGCCATACGTCCCTAAATTGAGTGAATCACTCCTGATCTCAAAAGGCTTCGGCACCCCTGCTTCAGTCCCTCCTAGCGCGACTATCAAAAAGCTCAAACGTGAGCCATCCAAGCAGAGTCTGAAGCAGCTGCGTTATCGAGCCGCTATGGACAACGATTTTCTCGTGAAGGTATTGCTTTGTAATGGCGCTGATTAGGGACAAGCAGCTCTAAGTCGAGAATAGGGCGGGCAAGGTTTGGCAATGAGGGGGGCGAACATCCAAATCCATGTTAAAGCTGCGATTTGAACGATGAAGACTAGCAAGTCACATCTAAAAAAGTTTGATTTCTAGACACTAATGGAAATATGATTTAAATGCGATTGCCCTGCTCAGTGGACGATACCCCCTAACTTTACCCAGATGCGGTGACTGATTTCTCCTGTGGTCAAAACGACTTTAGAGGCTTTCGCAAGCTTTCGGGCAAATTGGAATGCTTCATTTTGTTGATCTAACTCAAAAGATGCACTCAATTTGTAAGCTCCTGAGCTGCAGATGATGCCTTCATAAATACTGGCATCACTATAGAAGCTGAAGGGTGTCACTTCAGACTCAGATAGCATTAAAGGAGTGGCCATGTCGCACCTTTTCGTGAATTATTTTCAGGACTGTCTTCGACGACCTCGAAAAGTGTTTGAACTAGAACACTTTCAACTACACATATATTCCCATGGCTATTTAGAAAGCGAAACCAAAACCAGCTCAAAAATGGTAAATTTTACGGAGTCTTTATTCAGATAAAGCAATAAAAAAGGGGCACTTTGACACGCCTACACCTGACAGGTCATCGATACTTTTGCAGTAGCTCAGAAAGTATCTGGTTCAGCCATCCGTAGAATGCCGTAGGCAAATCACGTAATCAAGCCAATACTCTCTATCTTTGCAAAATCCTTATAGAGCTCCAGTCAAGATGAAGGGGCGATAAATCAAGCGGTATTGTTTTATACCGGACGAAGTCGAGCAACTTTCAAGAAAAATTCGCCAACGCCTTGTCCGGCATAGGCACGCACGCGCACGGTATACACCCCAGCCTCAGTAATGCGGGCAAATAGCAAGGAATTAGTGGTGCCATCAGGGCCGTCATCATTTTCACTTACCGTAGTGCCGTTGGCGTGGAGCAGGGTTACCAGGGTATCAAACTCATTCGAGGTCAAATCGATCGCAACTTGATCGCCTGCCTCTAGGTACACCGTATAGTCGCGGGCATAGCCGCCAAAGCCAGTAGGAATATCGGCTTCTGACAACGTGTCGGTAATTTCATTGCCCCCAGGTAAAGGGATGGGGTTGTAAACCTCAGCCGAGGCGCGCAAACTTGCTCCCATGGTTAAACCCATCGCTGCCACGGGTACCAGTACTGTTGTGCGTACAAGAGTCGATAGCTTCATAGCCGAATTCATAGCCGGAGACACCAAGCTAAGGGCTACCATCAGAGGAAACCAGAGTCTTTTGACGCGCCTTAGCGTTGTCATTATGGCTGAAGGACGTGCCTCTGGCGGGAAATTGCAGATGCCCATAACCTTTTGAACATGGGTGTCGAGTCGAGCCTAGGACCGGGGGACCTTGCGTAGCGCGGAAGGCATAAAGCGCAGGGGAGCTAGAAGCTGCAATGCTCCGTTAATGCAGTCATCCAGAACTAAGGTGTTGTGCTTGTCGCCGAAGGCTTTTTTTGATCCATACGGATGGCTTGCTCGATCGCGCTTTTTTCCCGAGCCCGTTGCACGAAGGGCGCTAATTTCGGTCGACTCCATCCAGTTAGGATCTCCATTTCCTCTAAACCCATCCCTCGCATAAACATCTCGACGCACCAGGTCTGTTCCGCCTGCTCTAGCACGGGTGGATGACCGGCAACGGTATAAATCTCACCGGCGATCGCTTGCCAATATTGGTTGAGGCCCGCTGCAGTTAAGGGGGTGCTATCTGGGTTGAGAAACAGGGCGGGGGACTCATCTTTTCGGGATTTGAGCCATTGGGTGAGGGGGTTCTTGTGATAGGTGCCGTAGCGCTTGCCCAGGATCCATTGGTTGATAGGCACTTGGCGACCCTCTCCGACCCGCAGACTTTGCTGGGTGCGATCGCTCAAATAATGAACCTGCTCAAGCTGCAGCAGTTCGGCAGGGGACACTCCGGCCCCAAACAAGACGTACACCAAGGCGTAGATCTGCAGTCCTTGCTTCTTGGCATTTTGAAAAATCTCGTGAACTTGGGAAGCAGGGAGATCGGTAATGGAAATCGTGCGTTCCTCTGAGGTCTCAGTGGTCGGGACAGGAGGTGCGGCCAGGAAACCCTGTTGAAACCATTGGGCCAAATGGGTGGCGAAACCGGCGCGATCGCCCCAAGGACCGTTCTCTTCACCGGTTAGGGTCATCAAGGCGTGACCCAACAGCAGGCGATTCAGCAGGGCCGCAATCAGGCTTGGATCCTGAGGATCTTGCCATTGGTCAGATGTAACCATTGCTTGCAGGGCTTGGGCCACAGCCTGTTCAATGTGGGTTAACCCATGGGCCAGCACCTGTCGATTTTCGGGGGAATAGTGACGGGCTTCGCCTACCAGCGATCGCAGCAGTTCCGGCACCTGATCGCTATTCGCCAAAAAACCTAGGGCGTAATCCTGCAGAGCCTGTTCGAAGGAGTTGGTGGTGCGCAAGGGCTGCACTAAAATCTGCTCGACCTGCTCAAAGGCGGTGCCCTCACCGATTACCGCCAACAGCAACCCATATTTATTGCCAAAGTGTCGGAACAGGGTGACTTCGTTCACTTCGGCCTGCTCGGCAATTTCCTTGGTGGTGGTCTCGGCAATGCCCTGACTGACAAACAGAGACAAGGCGGCTTGAATGAGGCGATCGCGGGTAGGCGGACGGGACATACACAAAATGCAAGCGACACTTGCACATTTTGGGAAGGTGCTGTTACAGTCTAAATGTAAGCGGCACTTGCAAAAGTTTACCCCATCCCAATGGCTGGGTCTGACTACGCCGTATTTGTCCGTCACTCGCCGATGGGCGGGCTGACTCACGTTTAAGGATTTTTATGGTTACAGCTCATCGCCTTGAGGCTCCTCCCCAGAGAGGAGCACGAGCCCGTTTGTCTTGGGTTAATGTGTTTTTCTTCGGAGCCGTTCATGCTTTGGCTTGTCTGGCTCCCTGGTTCTTTTCGTGGTCGGCTGTAGGGGTGGCCATTGCACTGCACTGGGCCTTTGGCAGCTTGGGCATTTGTCTGGGCTACCACCGCATGCTGACCCACCGCAGCTTTCGGCTGCCCAAGCTGTTGGAATACGGCTTTGCAATTTTGGGGGCCTGTGCCATCCAAGGGGGGCCAATCTTCTGGGTAGCGGGTCATCGTCTCCACCACTTGCACACTGAGGATATTGATAAAGATCCCTATTCTGCGAAGCGTGGATTTTGGTGGAGCCACATGCTGTGGATCTTCTACCCGAAGGCAGACTTCTTTGAGGCGCGGGCCTATCGTCGCTTTGCCCCTGAGCTGGCCCGCGATCGCTTCTACCGCTTCCTCGACCGGTATTTTTTACTGTTGCAAGTGCCGATTGCATTGGCGCTCTACGCCTTGGGTGGCTGGTCTTTTGTGATTTACGGCGTGTTTGTGCGGGCGGTTATCCTTTGGCACAGCACTTGGCTGATCAACTCGGCGTCTCACATGCAGGGCTATCGCACGTTTGAGCCTGAGGATAATTCTCGCAATCTCTGGTGGGCGGCGTTATTGACCTATGGGGAAGGCTGGCACAACAACCACCACGCTTATCCGAATGTGGCAAAAGCGGGTTGGCAATGGTGGGAAATTGACCCGACGTGGTGGGTGATTAGTGGGCTGAAAAAGCTGGGTTTGGCTAAGCGTGTAGTGATGCCGCCGATCCATTAGACTGCAGAGTCTGGCTTCTAAAAATCAGCTTCTCCATGGATATGGAGAAGCTGATTTTTATGGTGGGATTTTTAAATGAGGCAATACTTTTCCTCATAACTAGATATGAGTCTAGATCTTAAAAAGAATAATTAAATTTTTCTATGTCCTTATAGAAATGTTGGTGCACAATCTCGGATGTTTCTGCACAATAATAATCTCTATAATCTCCGCGCTTCGATGTCTTGACATGAGGCAGCTCGGCAGGCATCCCAACCCTATTACATACATGTTCGAAATCATTGCTAAGCTTCTCGAAGCGGCATATGAAATCAACTATTATTTCATCGTCAGAATTAGAAATCCAGTTGAGTTGAGGCATAAACATTTTCTTTTTATCATAAAAGCGTGAGTCTTTATCGCCATAAGCCAATCTCACCCAATCTTCAAAGGAAATATGTCCATTTCCCATATTTGTCTGATTTGTCTGAACGCGATAAAAGTAATGCGAAACCACTTTGTCCCAAGGATTTCTGACTACTGCGAAAGTATACCTAGAGTTCCATCTCTCTAGACCTATTTGTCTTATTTTTTCTGACGCAGTAAGATGCTCGAAAGGCAAATTAAGAGCTTTCTCGATACTACTTCCACCAGTTTTATTTATATGGATGAAGATGAAGTTGTCAAGGTAACGATTTCGCAACCTTAAACGTCCACGTTGATGTCCTAGGTTTCTCCGAAAAAAGCTTATTTCATTTTTCGCATTTCTGTATATGGTTCTTAACACCATAATACTCATCTCTCCTGATGAAGTTTAGCCGTAGCAATTCCCACAATTAACCTCTAACCTATAGTACTGCTCGGCACAAATAACCCAACCATAACCCCTCACCCTAAATTCTTCTCCCAAAGGGCGAGGGACTCAAAATCGGCCTCCCCTTCGCCCTCAGGGAGAAGGGGTTGGGGGATGAGGGCATAACGGTGGCGAAATT
>JBHJIP010000251.1:0-12614 GCA_050043365.1 Leptolyngbyaceae cyanobacterium | reverse complement strand
GAAATCAGTATCCCCCCTAAAATCACCCCCACACCTAGACCGACATTATCTGCCATGCGGGTTAGGGCAAAAGCCTCGCTGCGATCCTGCTTAGGGGTAACATCTGCCACCACTGCTTCTGTGGCTGGCCAATACAAACCAACCCCTAGCCCCATCAACATGTTGGCCAGCACAAACGTTGGAAAATGATAGGTCAGCAGGAAAATGCCATCGGCTAGGGCAGAAATTAGGGCCGATAGCAGCAGGGTACGACGTCGGCCCCAACGGGGGGAATCAGCCATAGAGCCGCCCAAAAAACGGCCAATCAAACCCGCCAGTGCTTCAAAACCAAGCCCCAAACCCACCTGGGTGGCTGAGAAACCCACCTGATTAACAAAAAAGATGGGCGCATAAAACAGAACAAAGCCTATCCCAACTTGGGATAGGAGACGACCAACCGCTAATATCCAAACACGGCGATCCAACCGGGGCCACCAGCGTAGTTTCGTTTTAGAACGCGCCATTGAATGAATACTGAAGAGCTGTCTGGGCCACCTTAGCCGGACCTGCTCAAACACACAAGCGCGGGTCATTAATTCAAAACGGTACGACGCCTCCTAAGAGGCCACTGTCAATCCAAGCCTGCACGTCCTAGGAAATCGTATCGGCAACAGAGTTGCAGAACGAGGTGCGACCTGTCTGCGGTACAGCGACTTGCTGTAAAAAGGATGGCTTATATCGCTGCTGTTGCAATGCCCGCTGTTGCTGTAGTAATTGAGTAGCAGCCTTGCCCGTTAGCGGCCGAGAAAAGAGATGGCCCTGCATCTTTTGGCATCCCATCGCCTGCAAAATTTCTAGTTCCTCCATCGTTTCAATCCCTTCGGCGATGACCTCTAGCTCTAATCGGGTGGCCAAATTAATGACGGCTTCACTGATGGTCCAGTTTCGAGTCAGCACAAATGCCCGATCAATTTTGAGGATATTAAGCGGCAGATCTTGCAGCCTGGCCAAGGAAGAATAACCGGTGCCAAAATCATCCAAGTAGATGCGCACGCCAAGGGTTTGAAGCTGCAGCAGGGTTGCTTGGGCGATCGCGTTATTTTCAATAAACGTACTTTCTGTAATCTCTAAACCTAACAAGCTGGGCTCGACACCTGTCTCGTCGAAAATGACGCAGATCTTCTCAAAGAGCTGCGGATCTCTCAACTGGACAGTTGAAAGGTTGACACTCACCGTCAGTGAGGGCAGGGTCGGAAAGTCGCACTGCCAAGTGCGTAGCATCTGACATGCAGCTTTGAGCAAACTTAGACCGAGCTGATGAATGAGCCCAGTTCTTTCAGCTAGGGGAATAAAGACTTCAGGAGAAATCAGCCCCTTTGTAGCATGTTGCCAGCGCGCTAAAGCTTCAAAGCCAACAACCTGCTGCGATTGAACCGAGACAATAGGTTGATACCACAGATGGAAATCTGCAGGATTAAAGGCCGCAGTGAATTCATTCTCAAGCTGCAAAGTCCCCATTTCCTCCGCTGACAATAGGGATTGCATCGTATGGGGTTGGTGCTCAATGGTGCTGGCTAGGCGGGTGAGGCGATCTGCACTTCTAAGCGCCGCCTCTAACAGTTCTCGTCCTTGCTCAGATAACTCCCCAAAGTGCCCTGTGCTAATGAGTCCTAATGCTCCTTGAAGGGATGCGAGGGGCGTTCTTAACTCATGGCTAATAAACAGAGACGCATCTTCGGTAGGGTCAACCAACGTTTTAAAAGGATTAGGGGCCTGGGCAGACGTTGACGTTTTAAAAGTTTCATTCATCGTAGAAGCAGCCTTGATGGTAACCGGAGCATCCCATCGGGGTGCAACTCACCATCTAAAGCATAAATACATTCAAAATACGGGACCCTAGACAAGGCAACTTCATCGGGCTCTACAGGGCAAGCGATCTCAAACCGACCCAGAGCGTGTAGCTCTGCTTAGACACGGTAATACAGACTCTCTGCCCCGCAGTCGCATAGTCTTGACTCTCAGAAAATGCCTCTAGCCGCTCTGCAATGGAGTAAGTTTTGACACATTTGTACAAATCGCCCTGATATTGGATGCCCTCTTGAATAGACCCATCCCAATACTTAAAGCGGGTGACTAAGCCTTCAACGACCACAGGAGTCGTTAATAGATCGTCGGGGGGAAGCATTGTGTAGGCAGTTACTTGGCGCGGTTTAGGTGGGGCAAGTACGGTAGTCATCTAAGTTTGGACGTTAGGAACTGAGTCGGCTTGAGAATTGGCAACGGGTGACTCTGCCAACTTAGTCACGACTATAGAAAAAGAATGTGACATCCTCGTGACGATTCTCCTGCCGTAATCAGACTCCTTCGGTTCAAAAAGCAAATTGTGACAGTATCTGGACTGTCTATACAAAAGCGAGTGCGGCACTGCCACACTCGCTCTAAAGCTTGAATTTGTCTGATTCAGCTTCAATATGGGCGACGCTTCACAACACCCATATTGAAGCAGTTACTCCTCTGCTTCGCCACCCCCTACAGAGGTGGCATCAGCGCCACAGTAAGCATTTACCTCACCAATGATCGTGGACTCTTGAACCGACAACTCTTGAATTGAGCTGACAGCATTCATGGTCTCCTGCTGAGATTCTTCGATCTTGGCAGGCAAATCGGCTTCAGACTCACCTTCGCCCACAATCGCCATGGCGGAGCTAGCGCCTTGTAAAGCGGTGCTAAAGCCCTGCACAACCTGAATATAGTTATCTCGATAAGTAATCAATTCTTCGTCGGCTAGTTCTGTGCCTTCGAGATCGGTAACTAGGGTATCGAGGTTGCCGACCACCTTATCAACAGCAGTAATGTACTGATCGGCAGCACCTTTAATATCGTCAAGGCTCTCAACCTGAGCTGCATTGCTACTAAAACTTGCGATCTCTGCTTCAAACTCTTGCATAAACCCTTGGGTCTGATTGACGACCTCAGCAAGGCGATTGCATTGGGATACTTTCGACTCACCACAGCCAGCGACCAACAGCACGATCGCGGCACTGGTAGAAGCCACCCATGAGCGGGGGCGACGCTTAAGCATGAACACTCTCCTTACTTCAAGGTTTATCTTTATCGGTCGTACATGGCCTGAGCCATGATACTCCTCTACTGTTCGATCAGACTGTTTTTGATACCGCCATCTTTAGGCCATTTCCAGAAACCAGCCTTAAAGGCTGTTTGAAGAGGGGGTGAGCCAGTCTTGAATAATCCTGAGGCCCACCCGTAGGCTGACTGACGCCTTGATGCTACCGTTTTCTGTTTTGGGTAATCCATATCGCGAAACAAGATCCAGAGAACTTTGTCAGCAGCAAACATCAATTTGACCCCAAATAGCCCAGCTCACTGCATGACCCTGGGAGCATTGGCGTGCCCCTGCAGCGCCGTCCGGACCGCCCGTTGCTGATCGCGACGGGTAATCCAGCGGTGATAGGTGCGATTGTGGATCGTGACCGAGTGACCCATCATTCGGGCTGACACCGTGTCGGGTAGCCCCATCAAAATGGTGCGCACCGCCCAGGCATGGCGGAGGTCATAGGGCGAGAACGGCACCTCGTAACGACGGAACTGCACCGTCACCTGCTGACCGATACGTTGCAAAGTGGTCTGGGTTAAATCGGTTTGGATCGGGGGCAACTGCCCCTGGCGCAATTTAAACAAATCCACCCATTCCGGCAAAAAAGGCCACACATCGTGGGCACCGGTTTTGGTGGTTTCTAACACCTCAATCGGCGCTTCTAGATCCCCCTGGCTGAGGCTACCGTAATCACAGAAAAACACCTCGTGATTGCGCAACCCGTAGGTGGCCATCACCCCATAGACAAACCGCCAACTGGGGTTAGGAATGCGCTCAAACCACTCCACAATCTGGGCATCAGTGGGGAGATTTCGCAGTTGGGTTTGATGGTTGCCATAGTTGCCCCAGAGGGACTTTAAGTCTTGGGGCAGGGTAAGATTTAGGAACTGAGCAAACCCATCTAGAGCGGTGCAGCAGACCTGGCGACTGCGGGAGTTGGCGCGGGTGGTTTTGACTGTGGCCAAAATTGCCTCAGGCAAACTTAGGTTAGGTCGCTGGGTGCAGAGGGCTTGAAGCTTATTCAGGTAAGGGACGTAGGCTTTTGACCAGGTGGTGGTCGCTGATGCCAACGCCTTAGGGTCATCCCCTTGCACCTCAGCTAAGTAATGGGTCTGGAAAGCCAGCACCTTGTCTGCCAGTTCTGCTGAGGCCATCACTTTGCCAGACAGGGGCAGGTAGGCGTGCCAGTCGAAGGTTTTCTCAATCAGTCGGGCGGCAATCACCTTGGCCTCTTGTTCAGCTTGTTTGAGACCCGTTTTGGTGGCTGGGATGCCTAAGGGAATGCGCTGCTGATGGGGGCGGAGGCGATCGCTGCCTGGACGCGGCGGTAATGTTCCCCGTAGGGCCAACTTATCGCCCCTCTGTTCGAGTCGGAGACCCAGCCGTGCCGCCTTGAGGCGCTGATTTAAACGGTCAATTTGCGGATCTAGGCTTTGGGAAGAAGCCATGGAACAGTATCTAGGGGCTGTGGACAACTAAAACTAGGATCCTTATGGTGCGATGGTTACAGCCCCTAGCTTGATTTGTCGGGGCGGGCGTGGTCAGGCTCACCCAGAAAGGGTTTTGTCGTCAATTGTCCACACGCCCTAGTCCGTAATCTTCACCATACCCATTTGAATGGCGTCGAAGAGGCGATTGATTTGACGGCGCTCTTGTTCGTCAATGGTGCCGTCTGCCAGCACCAAGGCCGATAGGTTTTGATATTGCTGCTGGCTGATGTTCCTCGCAGCTATAAAGGTATCGACTAACTCAGCGACGTTGGGGGTTATTTCGGGTTGGCCAGCCACAGGTAACTCCATCATTCTTGAATGAAATTCTACCCCAGCCTTTTGTTATATCTCCGTTTCTAAACTTTGCTAACCTGCACGGGGCGCGTGCGGGTATGGCGATCGAATAAAAATCGAGGCCGAAATACAGATTTAATGATTAGCCAGAGAGAATAGAACTCATTGGGTGCACAACGGCTCTGCCATTGACCGGGGCGACAAAATAACAGCGCCACGAGCTGGCGCTGCTGAGGCAAATCAAGGGGGGCAAATTGCAGGGTCAAGGTGGGCATTTCACCCTGGGTTTGCACAGTGCTAACCGTCCCTTGCAGGGTGAGCTGCTCATCCACCAGCTCTAGCTCAACCGTTTGCCCCATTAGGTTCTGCTGGCTCAAGTGATCGGGTTTGGTAAAGGCAAACTCGGCCCCCACTTCTGAAACCATGGTGGTGTAGCCCCAGAGGGACTTAGTTTCTGAGCCCAGCTTGACGCGGGCGATGCGCTGCACGCTGAACCATTCATAGGGGCTGGGGCGGGGGGCATCGAGCAAAATCAGCAGGGCAATCCCTAGCATCAGCAGGTTGTAGGCGCTCCAAACCCAACTGACCCCCAGCCCGCGCCAGTGACTGGCGGGGTCGGCCATGGTAAATAGGCAATGGCCCAGGTTGATCCACAGACTCAGGGCAGTCAAGGCAAAGACCAGAATCAGGGGCCAAGCCAAAGCCCAGTTAAACCGATAGCGATCGCTAGCAGTGCCTTTAGGCGTCACCTTAAAGCCCTTACTAAACGGGCTCAGCATCACCTGGAATACCGTAATCGCCAGGGGAAAGGCCAGCACTAAAGAATAGACATCGGACAGAATGGCCGAGCGAGAGCGATAGTTGAGCCAGGAGAAGACGCTGAGCTGCACCAGATAAAAGGGCATGAAGAAATACATCAGCTCCGATTCCGATGCCCGCAAGGGCACGACGCCCAGGAAGGCGTAGGTCAACGGCATCATCAAGAAGCCCACCCGCGAAATACTGCTAAACCAGTGCAGCAAGCCCTCAAAATAGGCCAGTCGCTGGATTAGGTTTAAACCGGGAACGGTGATCGGATTAGAGGGGATAAAAAATGATTGCAGGGTGCCCTGTTGCCACCGCACCCGCTGCACAGCATGGGCAGCAATATTTTCAGCCGCGAGACCGGCGCTCAATTTTTCGTTGAGGTACACCAACCGATGGCCTTTGGCGGCTAACTGCACCCCGGTGAAAAAGTCTTCACAGACGGCTTCGGTAACAAAGCCACCAATATCCATCAGGGCCGATCGCCGCATTACGAACGAGGTGCCCGCACAGACCACGGCCCCTGCCCCATCTCGCACCCGCTGGATCTGGCGGTAAAATACCTCTTCTTCTGGGGTGAGGATGTCTTCGAGACCCAGGTTACGGGCGATCGGGTCAGGATTGTAGAAGCTTTGGGGGGTTTGTACCAAGGCTACTTTCGGGTCTTGAAAGAAGCCGACCGTGCGGGTGAGAAAGTTTTGGGTGGGCATAAAGTCGGCATCAAACACCACGATCAGCTCCCCATCGGTGAGGGGAATGGTGTAGTTGAGGTTACCGGCCTTAGCATGTTTGTTATGGGGGCGGGTGCGGTATTCGCATCCCAGCTCTGCAGCTAAGGCTTTGATTTCAGGGCGGCGGGTGTCGTCCAGCAGATAGATTGTTTTGGGGCCATAGTCTAGGGCCTGACAGCCAATCACCGTACGCCGCAGAATAAAGGCTGGCTCATCATAGGTGGGAATCATCACATCCACCGTGGGCTGGTACTCTCCCTGCTGCACCATCTCGGAGAGCTGGTCGGCGGCTTTACGCCGATCTTTGACCCGCAGCAGCAAAAACAGTTGGATCAGGGTACTGCTAAACACCACCAGCTCTAGGGTCAAGAGCCCCAGACTGAAAACGCCGTCTAAAGGATTACTCAGATTTAGGGTCGATAGCAGCCGCCACATCAAATAGCGAACGGTCAAAATCGCTAAGATCGCCACCATTGAGATCCGGGACCAATGGGTTGGCGTCGGGGAAACGGCCATGATGATCCAGACCATGACCATGAGGGCAGCCGTCCAAAACAGAAAGTAATGGCCCACCATCATCGGGGTCATGGCCCAAGCGGGGGGATGCTGCTGCATTAGGTCGAGCTGCTCAAAGATGGTGCTGATCCAGCCATTGCCAGAGAACCAGGCAATCGCAATCACTGCACTCACCACAACGGTGCCGATCATCATCAGGGTGGCGAGCTGAGGACGGATCAGTCCAGGCTTAGTTGCAGCAGGGGGCACGGCAACCCTATTGGTTTGAGAGGTCATGGCAACCCTATTGGTTTGAATGGTTGGCTAATCTTCACACGATAGCTTCCCAAAATCATGGCAGCATTAGCTAAGAATTGCCTGAGATGCCTGTTTAAACTGGCTGAACGAAGAAGTGGTCAGACAGGGTTTGTAAGCTGACACCTCGGTATAGATGACCTGAGCGATACCTTGACCTTAGTTACGTGCGATCGCGGCTATTGATGCGAAACACTTGCCATGCTGGGAAAGTAGCGTAAGCAAAAATGCTGCTGCTTACCTCCTTCACCACTTGGGAAAATCACCATCGCAGCAATGCCTCTGATGATTTGCTGGTAACAGTGAGCGATCGCGATCCGATACCGGGGGAGCTGCACTATTGCCGCCAGCTCCCAGTCGATTTTGACGCGGCTCCAATCCAAGTGATTAATGCAATTGAACAACTTAAACCAGATGGGGTTGTGTTGTGCGGCATGGCTGAACGGCGTACTCACCTGACGGTGGAATCCAACGGCTGTAGCCATCACAATCCTGATCAAGTCCTCTACACGTCGGTGCCGTTAGCAGATCTGATTGCAAACTGCTCTCAGACTGACATCAGTCACGATGCCGGAAATTTTGTCTGCAGCCACACCTACTATGAGGTGCTGCATTATCTAGGTCAGACCATACCCTGCATTTTTGTACATGTGCCGCCGCTGACACCGACTCGCCATGCAGGGATAGTCGAGGATTTTATCCAAGTGCAGCAGCAGATGCATTGATTACGGATTCAGACAGATCTATGAACTTACAGACCTGCGGAATGTCCGTTTAAGCACACCGAAGTTAGTAAACCATTGTCCTCAGATGTGTGCAGGGCACGGTTACGGTTGCCTTTAGGGCGATGTGCGGGGCTGACTGGCGCACGGGGTTGCAAACGGAAAAAGGACGGAAGGGGCTAAAACAAGAAGTACCGCTGGGCCATGGGCAACACATCCGCCGGTTCACAGGTGAGCAGTTCCCCATCCGCCCGCACCTCATAGGTTTCAGGATTAACCTCCATGTGAGGCTGGTAAGTGTTGAGCTTCATGTCAGCTTTGCTGATGCTGCGAATGGTGTGAACGGCTTCAGGGGTTTTTTGTAGACCGATTTGGGCCGCAATACCGGCTTCGACCCCAGCTTTAGACATAAAGCTGACGCTCGTCGCGGAGATCGCCCCCCCATAGCTGCCAAACATCGGTCGCATATGCACCGGCTGCGGCGTCGGGATGCTGGCATTGGGATCGCCCATTTGGGCCCAGGCGATCGCCCCTCCCTTAATCACAATTTCCGGTTTCACCCCAAACATGGCAGGCTTCCAGAGGCACAGATCCGCTAACTTGCCCGCTTCGACAGAACCAATGATGTGGGAAACGCCGTGGGTGATGGCCGCATTGATGGTGTATTTAGCCACGTAGCGCTTAGCCCGGTGATTGTCGTTGCGATCGCTATCTTCCGGTAGCGGCCCCCGCTGCACCTTCATCTTGTGGGCGGACTGCCAGGTGCGGATAATCACCTCCCCGACCCGACCCATTGCCTGGGAGTCAGAGGAAATCATGCTAAAGGCCCCCAGATCGTGGAGGATGTCCTCAGCGGCAATGGTTTCCCGGCGAATGCGGGATTCTGCAAAGGCCACGTCTTCGGGGATGCTGCTGCTGAGATGGTGGCACACCATCAGCATGTCCAGGTGCTCTTCTAGGGTGTTGGTGGTGTAAGGCCGGGTGGGATTGGTCGAAGAAGGCAACACGTTGCTCTCGCCGCAGACCTTGATGATGTCCGGTGCGTGGCCGCCCCCCGCCCCTTCGGTGTGATACGTGTGTATGGTCCGGCCCTTGAAGGCCGCGACAGTGTCTTCCACAAAGCCCGACTCGTTTAGCGCGTCGGTGTGAATGGCCACTTGTACGTCATAGTCTTCCGCCACGCTGAGGCAGGTATCGATCGCCGCTGGTGTGGTGCCCCAGTCTTCGTGCAGCTTCAGACCCACAGCCCCCGCTTCCACTTGCTCCCGCAGTCCGGGCTGTAGGGCACTGTTGCCCTTGCCCATAAAGCCGAAGTTAAGGGGGAAGGCGTCGATCGCCTGATACATCCGCCAAATATGCCAGGGGCCAGGGGTACAGGTTGTTGCATTGGTCCCCGTCGCGGGACCGGTACCGCCACCGATCATGGTGGTCACTCCAGAGGCAATAGCGGTCTCGATCTGTTGAGGACAAATAAAGTGGATGTGGGCGTCGATGCCGCCAGCAGTGAGGATCATGCCTTCCCCAGCGATCGCCTCGGTGCTGGGGCCAATGATGATATCGACGTTGTCCTGAATGTAGGGGTTACCGGCCTTGCCGATTTTGGCAATTTTGCCGTCTTTAATTCCCACGTCGGCTTTGACGATGCCCCACCAGTCCAGGATTAGGGCGTTGGTGATCACCGTGTCCACTGCCCCGTCTTCTCGGGAAATGGGCGACTGGCCCATGCCGTCGCGGATTACCTTGCCGCCGCCAAACTTGACCTCGTCCCCGTAGGTGGTGAAGTCCTGTTCTACCTCAATGATCAATTCCGTGTCGGCTAGGCGAAGGCGATCGCCCACGGTGGGGCCATAGGTTTCGCCATAGGCACGGCGATCCATGCGGTAGCTCATGGGGGAGTCCTCGCGGGGGTAAAAGAATGAACAGTCTACAGAGGCACTGTAGGTAAAACTCGGGCCGCAAACCGCTAAACGGCTTACATTCGGCCCTCATTCTAAGACCGTCGCTGCTCCCCAGAGCGAGTTTTGTCCTTTCTTAACCCTGGCAACAGACAGGTAGCATGGAGTTTCACCCAATCGCCACTGATCCCGCCATGTCGAGTCCCCAATCCGCTTATCGCATTGCAATTGTTGGCGATGTCCACGATCAATGGGACCCGCAGGATGCCATTGCGCTGCAGCACTTAGGCGTGGATTTAGTGCTGTTGGTGGGGGATTTTGGCAATGAATCCGTAGATATCGTCCGCCAGGTAGCCGCGCTAGACATTCCCAAGGCGGTGATTTTAGGCAATCACGACGCTTGGTACACCGCCACCCCCTGGGGGGCAAAGCGCTGCCCCTACGATCGCAGCCTCGAAGATCGCATTGCCACGCAGCTAGATTTGCTAGGCCCCAGTCATGTGGGCTATGGCCACCTCGATATCCCTGAACTCGGTCTAACTGTAGTGGGAGCGCGGCCTTTTAGCTGGGGCGGCCCCAAGTGGCAAAACACCGACTTTTATCGGAAGTGGTTTGGGGTAAGCAACTTTGCGGAATCGATTGAACGCATGGTCGAGTCCATCGAAGCTGCCGCCCACGACACCCTCCTGTTTATCGGCCATTGCGGCCCCAAAGGGCTGGGCGATTTCCCTGAATCGATCTGTGGCAAGGATTGGAATCCCCCTGGGGGCGATCATGGGGAGCCAGACTTTGCAGCAGCGATCTCCCATGCCCAGGACATCGGCAAGAACCTTCCTTTGGTGACTTTTGGCCACATGCATCACGGCTTGCGTCATCGCCGCGATCGAGAGCGCGATCGGCTCACGGTGGACGCCAAAGGCACGGTCTATTTAAATGCCGCAGCGGTACCTCGAATCATCAAAACTGAAACCACCTGTCAGCGCAATTTCTCCCTCGTCACCTTGCAGGGGGGCAAAGTTAAAGACGCGACCCTCACCTGGATTGATCAAGACCTGCAGGTGGTGCGTGAAGAGTCACTGCTCAATTCCCAAACACAGCTTGTCGCCCAAATGGGTTAGGGAATCCGTCAAACAATGCGCCTAATCTGGGCTGGGCTCAGCGGCTTTAGCGGGGCGACCCTTAGCCTGAAACGCCGGACAGTAGCCCTCCGCCGCCACTTGGAAGCCGAATAGAGGAGACTTGGAGTTACTGCAATATCGCTGCCGCCAATGGGCACAGCGGAAACAGCATTCTAAAGTCGTGGAGACGGCCACCGCAGGGGGTGCCCCTCGCCTGAGCAAGCTCTTCTGGCTGATGCCTCGCACTACCAGATCATTGCCCTGCCAGCGCAGTTGCACAACCCCGGTATCGGTCAAGCGATTCCAGCGAGGATCCTGCTCAAGGGTATCTGGCAAGGCCAACAGCAGGCCCTCCTCTACTTGCGTGAGTTCCCCTTCAAATACCGCGTCTGGAGCTTCTGGTTGAATGAAGGTCTCCCCAATGGCCAGCTCAACCGCCTGCCCCACCGAGGGAATGTGGATTTTGTAGCGGCTTTGCAAATCCTCTAAGTTGGCCAAATCAGCCAGGTAGTTGGAGGCCCCATGCACCAGCAGCACATGATGGGGCCGCAAGTTATGAATCAGTTGGGTGGTCCCTGGACCATCGCAGTGGGTGGTGAGCAGGTAGGTGGCGAGGGTGGCCCGTCCCTCTGCCAGTTCGGGATCCAAGGTTTGCAGCCATTCCAGAGTGGGGTTCGTGCCTGAGGAAGGGTCTTGGGCAAAGCCCGCCGCCATCACCTTAGAGGCCAGCGGTTCCGGCAAGAGGATGCGCCAAGGGCGATCGCCCTGGCGGATATAAGTGGATAAATCTGCATTCTGATAGCCAATCACGATGGCAGGATAGTCATCCTCCTCTAGGACCTGATCCGCCGGGATCTGGCGTGCCCTAGGCAGCACCCGCTCATCCCAAAACAGAGATTGGTGCTTGGCAAAATTCTGCACCGTGCTGGGCAAATGGGGCAGCAGTTTTAAATAGGCGTCACAGCCTTGGGCCACCCAGGGATCGACCCATACGGTTAGGTCTTGACCCGTAAAGTGGTGGTGGCTCCGCAGCAGCATCACCAAGTCTTGCCCCAGCCCAAGGATTGGCACCGGCAGCAAAACGTTGTGTCCCGTGGAGATTGCCTGATTGATTTGATCGGCGAGGCGATTTTCCTGCTGGCGGCGATGGGGATGGCGGGCCGTGCCGTGGCTACCTTCCACAATCAGCACATCGGGCTTCAGCCCCCGCAGTTCGTTGAGGGGCAACCCCTCCACCAGGCGGGCATTAGAGAGCAAATAGTCGCCGGTATAATATACCGTGTAGCGGAGATCAGGGGTGGCATAGTTGAACTGGCAGCAGGCCGCACCGGGCAGATGCCCCGCAGGCCAAAGGGTGAGGGTGAGATCGGGGGCAATGTCGGTGGCCTGCCGCCAAGCTAAAGGCTGGCAAAACTTGGGGAGTTCTGAAGGGTCGAACTGGGGCCAGTTTAGAGGCAGCAGGGTTGTCGTCGCTGGGCTAGCAAAGATGGGGACCTGGGGCCAGCGATCGTGAAATTCGAGCAGGCCAATAGCGTGATCGGGAAGGGCGTGGCTGCTAATCTCCAGGTCAGCGGGGGGCTGTTCCGACACCTCCCAAACCAAAGTTGCTAACTGTGCCAGCCCGCAATCTAGCAACACTCGATGGGGGCCAATCTG
>JBHJIP010000250.1:0-9003 GCA_050043365.1 Leptolyngbyaceae cyanobacterium | reverse complement strand
CAGCGCCCCTGCAAATAAAACAAATGATCGGCCATGGCCCGCCGCAGGGTCTCAATGCTCAAACCGGTGCGATCGTCTTCCACTTCAACTGTGGGGCATTCCAAGGGGATATTCATGGCGGCAGGCTCCTAGGGCAATGGGAGGCAGGGATCCCCAAGACTTCAGGTGTAAAGGGTTCCCCAGGACGTTTGAATCAGGGTTAACCCCTGACCAAGAGCCAATAAGGTTTACAGTTGCCCCTGCTGGCCATTTACAGATTGGTTGAAATCGCCTCGACCGGCCAGGTGGGAATGCATTGCTCGCAGACACTGCAGCGCGATCGCGCAAAGGTGAGTTTAAAGGTGTCGGGGTCGAGGGTGAGGGCGCGGGTGGGGCAAACGCCGGTGCAGAGCCCGCAATGAACGCAGCTCTCTTCATCGATCAAAATTTCGCGGTTGGCTTGGGATACGGCAATGTCGTGGTCTTCGAGCCAAGCGATCGCTTCCTCTAGCTGGTCAATATCCCCCGATAGCTCTACCACCAGCTTGCCAATCTGGTTAGGGGCCACCTGAGCCCGAATGATATTGGCGGCCACATTAAAGTCTTTGGCCAGCCGATAGGTGATCGGCTGATGAATGGCTCGTTTTGGAAAGGTGAGGGTAACCCGCTTCTTCATTCACCGAAAACCCTTTGATTTACTTAAGAGAAAATTAGGTAAAGTTACGGAGAGAGCAAGCATTCGGGCTAGAGACGAAGAAGGCTTGCGATGAAATGGCTGGCTGCTCCAACAGTGTGGACCCTGACGATGCATCTATCAACTGCGCCCAGGTGTTGTTGCAGTTACCTGAGCGTGAGGAGTTGCAGACTGTTCTGCCACGTCATTGATTCTCAAGGTTTATTTTCATGGGCTCTGTCCTTCGCCTTGCTTGGCTGCAGGGAGGCATTCTGTCCCTTGCGATTAGCAGCACCCTTTTAGCCGTTTCAACCCAGGCTCAAAACATTACCCCTGCTGGGGATGGCACGGGCACCACGGTTCAGTACAACGCCGCTAGCCAGACCTACACCATTAACGGCGGCACCCAAATTGATGCCAACCTCTTTCACAGCTTTCAACAGTTTGGGTTGAGTACGGGCGAGATTGCAAACTTTCTGGCCAACCCCAATGTGGCCAATGTGCTGGCGCGGGTGACGGGAGGTCAAACCTCGGTCATCAATGGCCTTTTGCAGGTGAGTGGCGGCAACAACGCCAACCTATTTATTCTCAATCCGGCCGGGGTGCTGCTAGGGCGCAATGCCAATCTCAATCTGTCAGGCTCTTTCTCCGTAAGCACGGCCAGTGGTCTCAGTTTTGAGAATGAAGTTTTTAACGCAACTGGCAGCAACGACTACAGCGCCCTCACCGGTAACCCCAGCGGCTACGTATTCCTAGGCAATGAAGGGGTACTGCTCAATGAGGCCGATCTAGCCGTAAACCCAGGGCAAGGGATTACCTTGGCGGGCAACACCGTTATCAATACCGGTAGCATTACAGCTCCGGAAGGCAGCGTCTCGATTGTGGCCTTGCCGGAGGAAGGTATTCTTCGGATCTCTCAGTCAGGCTTGATTTTGAGTTTGGCTGTACCGACGGACTCGCTGAATGGACTGGTGGAGAGCGGGATTACGCCGCTAGATCTACCGGGGCTATTGGCGGGGGAATGGGGTGGCAATGCCAATACAGTAAGGACGTTGCCGGACGGCACGGTGGTTTTGAGCGCGGGCGATCGCCCAGTCAACACAGCCCCAGGAACAGTTACTTCAACCGGCACTGTGGATGTCTCGGATGTTGATGGCGGAGAAGTCGTCTTGGTCGGCGAAGACATCGCCCTACCCGAGGGCCTCATTGATATCTCGGGTGCCACTGGTGGTGAGCTGAGCGTCTACGCCAGAGATGAACTGAACCTCGGGGTGACGGTGGATGCCGCCGGAGGCGGCTATGCCCTATTTGACCCGACAACGTTTACGGTGGATGCCGCCGAAGCTGCCACGATTGTCAGCACGTTGGCAGGGGGGAATGCCACGGTAGAGGCTTCGGAAACGATTAATGTGGATGCGGCGATTAATAGTAGCGCTCAGGGCAATAGCAATACCCTCGCGTTTACAGACGAAAACAGCGACAACAACCTCACCATCAATCTGAATGCATTGATCACCCTAGGAGCCAGTCAAAGTTTGACTGGAGAAGGGACCACAGTGAATGTGGCCGTAACCGACCCAGGTATTATCGGCAATGCTCTCAACTTGGCAGCAGCAGGGGCAACGGTCAACCTTGGGGCAGGAACCTATAGAGAAGGGCGACAGCTTATTCTAAACAGTGATGTCACTCTAAACGGGACAGGGCCAAGCACAGTCCTAGATGGTAATGGTGCACACCGGCTGCTGTTGATCCAAACTTGGGTGACGGCAACAGTCAATAACTTAACCCTCTCAAACGGCTTTGAGGACGACGCCGGTGGCATTTTAAATAACGGCACCTTAACGCTGAATAACAGCACGGTTTCAGGAAACTCAGCCATCTTTAGAGGTGGCGGTATCTCTAATGACGGCACACTCACCCTCAGCAACAGTGCCGTTTCAGGAAACACCACCAACAATGAAAGTGGCGGTATTTACAACACAGGCACCTTAACCCTGAATGGCAGCACAGTTTCAGGAAATTCGGCAGTGACTGAAAGCGGTGGCATTGACAATAGAAACGTCTTAGTCATCAATAACAGTACGATTTCAGGAAATTCGGCACTTCTAAGCGGTGGTATTGATAACAGAGGCACCTTAACGCTGAATAACAGCACAGTCTCAGGAAATTCAGCAGATTTCGACGGCGGTGGTGTTGACAACCGAGGCAATGCAACCCTGAATAACAGCACGATCTCAGGCAATACAGCAGATAGAGGCGGTGGTATCGATAACCGAGGCACCTTAACCCTGAATAACAGCACGGTCTCAGGAAATACAGCGCTTGCCATTGCTGGTGGTATTTACAGCAGGAACACGTTGTTCCTCAATAACAGCATTATTTCTGGCAACAACAGTTTCCCATCTCCATCTACAGCAACTGATGTTCAAGTTAGTGGCACCATTACCTCCAATAACAACTTGTTTGGAGCCGATGGTGTGGCGGGCGTTATTGGCTTTACCCTTGCTGCCAGCGACATTATCAATCCTCTGACCTTAGCTGCAACCTTAAGTCCTCTAACAGATAACGGTGGTCCTACTCAAACCCATGCTCTTCTTCCAAATAGCCCTGCTATAGATGCTGGAAACGACACTCTCGCTGGTGGTCTAACCACTGACCAGCGCGGTGCAAGTCGCTTTAATGGAACTGTCGATATTGGTGCCGTTGAAGCTTACTACGCCCTTACCGCCACTGCTGGAGATGGTCAAAACACAACAGTCAACACCAATTTTGGTACGCCTCTCACGGTTCGTCTCACCGAAACCTTTGCCAATGCTGGAGTTTCGGGAGCGACAATTACCTTTAACTCCCCTGCAACCGGAGCCAGTTTAGACAACGTTAGTCAGACAGCCATAACCAACGCTACCGGTACTGCCAGCCTCAATGCCACAGCCAACACTACTGCTGGCAGCTTCTTAGTCAGCGCCACCACGCCTGGGGTTACCGGCGTCAATTTCAACCTCACCAACGATCCAGGCGTGGCTGCTGCCGTTGCCTTAGCTGTTGCTGGCGGCGATAACCAAAGCGCTACCGTCAATACCGCCTTTGCCGATGATCTGCAGGTACGTCTAGTCGATGCCTTCGGCAATAACGTTTCCACATCTGGCACCACCGTGACATTTACTGCCCCCGGCAGTGGCGCCAGCCTGGATGCTGTGAGTCAAACTGCTCTAACAGATACGAGCGGTATTGCTAGCCTCAACGCCACGGCCAACACCACTGCTGGCAACTTCAATGTCACAGCGAGTTCAGTCGGCCTTACCGATACCAGCTTTAGCCTCACCAACACACCCGATGTGGCCAATCAATTTACCGTAGCGGGTTTTGCCAGTCCTGTTACGGCTGGTGCCAGCGATACCTTCACAGTGACTGCCCTCGACCAATTTGGCAATACCGCTACGGGCTACAGCGGCACCGTTGGCTTTAGCAGTAGCGACAGCCATAGCTCAGTTGCCCTGCCCGGCAACAGCACCCTCACCAATGGCGTGGGCAACTTTAACGCCATCTTGGTGACTGCGGGCAGCCAATCCATCACCGCCACCGATACCGTTGCTAGCAGCATTATCGGCAGTCAAACCGGCATCACAGTCAACGCTGCCGCTGCTAGTAACCTGGCGATCGCTGGCAATAACCAAAACACTACCGTCAACACAGCCTTTGGCAATGACCTTCAAGTTGCTGTCACCGACGCCTTTGGCAACGCCGTTCCTGGCATTAACGTCACCTTGTCAGTGCCTAGCTTTGGGGCTGGTGCCAACCTCAGCAATACGACATTAACGACCGATGGCGCTGGCTTGGCGACCATAACGGCTACAGCCAATACCATTGCTGGTAACTATCAAGTTGGCGCTACCGCAACGGGTCTGACCGGCGTCAACTTCGACCTCACAAATACGGCTGGACCCGCGACTGGCCTAGCGTTAATTGGGGGCAATAATCAAAACACCACCGTTAATACTGCCTTTTCTAGCCCTTTACAAGTACGCCTCATCGATGCGTTTGGGAATAACGTTTCGACACCCGGCACCTCAATCGCGTTTACTGCACCGAATAGTGGGGCCAGTCTTGATAGTGCGAATCAAACGGCAACAACCAATGCCAGCGGTATCGCCACGACGAATGCCACCGCGAATACGGTTGCTGGCAGTTTTCAAGTGGGGGTCACTGCTGCGGGGCTGACTGGGATCAATCTCAACCTCACCAATACCCCAGGTGCGCCATCTGCGCTCACGGTGGTTGGGGGCAATAACCAAAGCACAGCGGTAAATACAGCATTTACAGATAGCCTGGTTGTCAATCTAACGGACGCCTTTAATAATCCGATTCCTAATGCTGCGATCGCATTCAATGCACCAGCAACGGGAGCTAGCCTTAGTAGCGCGACCCAAACTGCAACAACGAACAGCAATGGCGTTGCGACTGTTACGGCGATTTCCAACACTGCCCCAGGCAACTTCACGGTGCAGGCTCAATTTGGCCCTGTATCTACGAGCTTCAATTTAGAAAATACAGTTGGGTCTACTCCAGGACCCACTTTGGGCGGCGTAACAGTAGCCCCCTTAGATACCAACTTAGACACCAACACGCTCTTCAATCGTCGCCCCCCGCTAGAGATTCCCCAGCCACTGGGCCAACCGATCCTCGTAATTGATCCTGCATTAGCAGAAGAAATGGGTTTGTCAGAGTGGTTGAACGAAGACGGCACCCTAATTCCTCCTGAGCAGCGGCGTGGTTCTGCTTCCTCTTCGACCTCTGTTTCAGAGTCAATAACAGAAGTCACGCTCTGTTCCAGCAACCCTGAGCCGATGCCCCCTGACTGCATCGAAGAACTTTATTAGCGGGTCAGCACGTCAGCCTTTGGGCATTCCCTTGATTGACACGAATAAAGTGACGACGCGAAACATGGGTCCTCAGATCTACTTTTCAGTGGGCTACCGCTTTTAAATTTGGAATGCCTTTTTTCAGGACAGGGTTGTTTTATTCTCGCCAGAGGGAAACGGTAACCATTAAGGTTAGATAGGGGCATCCCTGCGTAATTGGTTTGAGGTGAGGTTCGTCAGTTACAATTGTTAAGATTGGGCATCATTTAGACATGTCCAAGACCGAAGCGGCGATAGCGCCCTCAGCTTTTATTCACACCTCCCACAAGGAACCCATGACGCTTCCTATTCGTAACGTTGCCATTATCGCTCACGTCGATCATGGCAAAACCACCCTGGTGGACGCCCTGCTCAAGCAATCCGGCATTTTTCGCGAAGGGGAAGAAGTTCCGGACTGCGTCATGGATTCCAATGATATTGAGCGGGAGCGCGGCATCACAATTCTGTCTAAAAACACCGCCGTTTCTTACAAAGACACCCTGATCAACATTGTTGATACCCCTGGCCACGCCGATTTTGGCGGTGAGGTCGAGCGGGTGCTCGGCATGGTCGATGGCTGCATCCTGATTGTGGATGCCAACGAAGGCCCCATGCCCCAGACCCGATTCGTGTTGAAAAAGGCCCTAGAGAAAGGGCTGCGCCCCATTGTCGTCCTTAATAAAATCGATCGCCCCCAAGCCGATCCACACACCGCCATTGATCGCGTTTTGGACCTCTTTCTAGAGCTGGGTGCCGATGATGATCAGTGCGAGTTCCCTTACCTCTATGCCTCAGGCATGGCGGGCTTTGCCAAGAACGAACTCGAAGATGACACCGAAGATATGCAGCCCCTCTTCAACGCCATCTTGGATCACGTTCCCCCGCCTGTGGGCGACCCTGCCAAGCCCTTCCAGCTTCAGGTCACTACCCTTGACTATTCTGAGTACCTGGGCCGCATCGTCATCGGTAAGGTCCATAACGGCACCATTCAAGTGGGCCAACAGGCGGCTTTGCTGACCCGCGAGGGCAAAACCGTCAAGTCCAAAATTTCCAAGCTGCTGGGTTTTGAAGGACTACAGCGAGTTGAGATTGAATCCGCCTCTGCAGGGCAAATTGTGGCGATCGCCGGTTTTGCTGACGCCTACATTGGTGAAACGGTTGCTTGCCTCGACAATCCTGAAGCGCTGCCTTTGATCAGCGTGGATGAACCCACCTTGGGGATGACTTTTGCGGTGAATGACTCCCCCTTTGCGGGCAAGGAAGGGAAGTTCGTCACCTCCCGTCAGATCCGCGATCGCCTGATGCGCGAGCTGGAAACCAACGTGGCCTTGCGGGTGGAAGAAACCGATTCCCCTGATCGCTTTTCTGTCTCGGGTCGAGGGGAATTGCACCTCGGTATCTTGATCGAAAACATGCGCCGGGAAGGGTACGAATTCCAGGTCTCCCAGCCTCAAGTGATTTTCCGTGAAGTGAACGGCCAGCCCTGCGAACCCTACGAGCTACTGGTTCTTGATGTACCCGAAGATGCCGTTGGCGGCTGTATGGAGCGCTTGGGTCAGCGTCGGGGTGAAATGCAGGACATGCGCGTCACTGGCAATGGTCGCTCCACCCTGGAGTTTGTAGTGCCTGCCCGAGGCTTGATTGGCTTTCGGGGTGACTTCATGCGTATCACCCGAGGCGAGGGTCTGATGAACCACAGCTTCTTGGAGTACCGCCCCATGAGCGGCGACCTCGAAACCCGCCGCAACGGGGTGCTGACTTCCTTTGATGAAGGCACAGCCACCTTCTACGCCCTCAAGAATGCTGAAGATCGCGGCGTTTTCTTTATTACCCCCGGCACCAAGGTCTATAAGGGCATGGTTATTGGCGAAAACAACCGCCCTCAAGATCTGGAGCTGAATGTTTGTAAAACCAAGCAGCTCACCAACCACCGTTCCGCCACAGGGGACGAACTGGTGCAACTGCAGTCCCCGATGGAGATGAGCCTAGAGCGGGCATTAGAGTACATCAGCGCTGATGAGATGGTAGAAGTCACCCCCGAGTCGGTGCGCCTCCGCAAGATTCCTAAAAAGAAGCTGGCCCGTCGATAGCGTCAGACCTTTTTGCTCTTGTCGGTAAAAGGCGATTTAATGTCCGCCCTCAGTCAGATGCTGAGAGCGGACATTGTCTGTATAAAATAATCACCGAACCCGAACTACACCCGCACAACCATGAAAAAAGCCTTCCTCACCCTTGCGGCAGCCGCCATGCTGAGCCCGATGGCAATCGCCCCCGCCCAGGCCCAACGGGTGGTTAACGTTAACCCCGAGGTTAATGGCCAGCAGGTGCCCCCTGATGTTTCTATCTCTGGTGAATTTGACACCAGTGCCGGAGGTATCCAGCCTGGTTCGGTTGTGCTTCTGGTCGATGGCGAAGATGTCACCGCCCGCAGCACCATTACCTCCAACTTTTTTAGCTATCGTCCCAGCAACCCTTTCACCCCTGGGGATATTCAGATCCAGGTGGAATATGTCGGCAACGATGGCTTTCGGCGAGTGGCCACCTGGCAATTTACCGTCCAGGCCCCTCTTCCTGCGGTGGAAATCAGCGATGTCACCCACAATGCCTCCACCAAGCCTTTAGGACCGGGCAGTAGCCTGTTGGTAACGGTGAATGGCACGTCAGGATCTAGCGTCGTGGTCTTCTTGGTTAAGGATGGCCAAACAGTGCAGTCCATTGCCGCTGATGAAGTCTCTACGGGGGTCTATGTGGCAACCCTGCCCGTTACCAACAATGCTCAGCTAAATGAAGGCATTGTGGTGGCCCGCTTGAGCGGTAGTGGAGAGACCACTTACGAGGTGGCTTCACAGCCGGTGGCATTCACAACTGCGACTGCCGCGACCGATGCGCCCGTCACCACCGTCGAAGATCCCAATGCGGTGCAGACGGCGGTGGTTCCCCCTTTAACCCCTGAATTTACCAGCCATTCAGATGGAGGGACGGTTGCAGGCAACACGCTGAGCTTGACGGGCCAAACCCGCCCTGGGGCGACGGTGACTGTTCGCGTGGTGGGCAGTACCTCAGTGTTTGGCTTGGTTAGCGCCCAGCAGGAGTTGATCAACAGCCAGGTCACGGCTGACAGCACTGGCTTGTTTCAGGTGAATGTGCCCCTAGGTCTGCAAACGAGCGGAGGCACCCGCTATGACGTGACGGCTATCGCCAGTGAGGGGGGCGAACAAGCCACGACGACCCTGACGCTCACCCATCAGTGATGATTCGTTAGTGACGCTATTTGTCCAAAAACGTACTGGGGGCGCACAGCTGTCATTGGCCTTAACTTAAGGTTCTCATTTCGGGACTAGCGAGTAAAAGATGGTAGCTGTGGTCTTGAGCTTGGTCTACCGCCAAATTAATGGCCTCAGCGAACTGCTACGGGTCACTGGAAGGATTGCTGTGGGTTGAGCCCCTATTGGT
>JBHJIP010000249.1:0-37941 GCA_050043365.1 Leptolyngbyaceae cyanobacterium | reverse complement strand
GCCTCTGCTGATTTGGAGCATGATGATCCATCCTCCCATCCTCCCTTCCACCCATCCACCCAGGACTCCTCCCGCTCTGAAGCCGTCTCCACGGACATCCCCCGCCCCTCGCCGCCCTTCTGGGGAACACAGATTCTGAATCCCGAAGATATCCCCTTAGATGAGGTTCTGAGCTATCTCGATCTGCAAGCCCTATTCGTCGGCCAGTGGCAGTTCCGCAAACCCAAGGACCAGTCCCGAGAAGACTATGATGCGTTTCTGCAAGAAACGGTCCACCCAATTCTGGAGGGATGGAAAGCCCGCATCCAAGCGGAAAATCTCCTCCATCCCCAAATTGTCTATGGCTACTTTCCCTGCTTAGCGGAAGGCAATTCCCTGCACATATACGATCCTGCGGTGGTGAGTGGCCCCACTGACCCATCCACCCATCCACCCATCCACCCATCCCCTATTGCCACCTTCACCTTCCCCCGTCAGAAATCACTGCGGCGGCTCTGTATTGCCGACTTCTTTTTGCCGAAGGCGCAGGCCCAGCCAGGGCAGTTTGATGTGTTTCCCGTGCAGGCGGTGACGGTAGGGGAAATTGCCACGGAGTTTGCCCAGACCTTATTCAAGGCAGATAACTATACCGATTACCTCTACTACTACGGGTTGTCCGTACAGACGGCTGAGGCCATGGCGGAGTGGGGCCATGGCCGCATTCGCCGGGAGTTAGGCTATGGCGACCTAGAGCCGGAAGGCATTCGAGAAATTTTGCAGCAGCGGTACCAAGGGTCTCGCTATAGTTTCGGCTATCCCGCTTGTCCCCACATTCCCGATCAAGCCATTCAGCTGGATCTGCTGCAGGTGGATCGGATTGGTATGTACATGGATGAAAGTGAACAACTGTATCCCGAGCAGTCGACCACAGCGATTATTACGTATCACCCCGTAGCCAAGTATTTCAGCGCCTAGGGTCGGTCAATGCACCGGCGGCAAGCTGGGATGGGGGATGGCGATCGCCCCCTCTGCCGCCTAAGATGCAGGCAATTTATAACTCAAAATCGGGTAAATCGTGAAAGTCTTGGACTGGATGAGTTTTGTCTGTTTCGTCATTGCCCTGGTGATTTTGTGGCAATTTCGACAGATTTTGCTGCTGGTTTTCGCTGCGGTGGTGATTGCCATCTCGCTCAACAGCCTAGTGCGCAGGCTGGTGAAGCATTTACACATTTCCCGCCCTCAAGCGGTTCTACTGGCCCTGGGGCTGGTCTTCTTGGGACTGACGGTTTTTGTGGTTTTGGTACTGCCCCTGTTTATTAATCAGTTTGAGCAGCTCCTCCAGCTCATCCCCGAAGGGTTCAATCGCCTCTATCTTTGGACCAGTGACCTATTGGCGAATCCACCCACTTGGCTCCCCAATACCCTATCTGTCACGGAGATGCCCGCCCTGTCGGAGTTGTTTCAGCAGGCAACGACTTTAGGCACCCAGGTCTTTGGTAACTTTTTCAGCTTCTTCTCGGGTTCCGTCACGATTGTGCTGCAAACCCTGCTGCTATTGGTCTTGAGCATCATGCTGCTCAGCGACCCTATTTCATATCGACGATTGTTGCTGCGGTTGTTCCCCTCTAGCTATCGACAGCGAGCCGACGATATTTTGGCAAAGTGCGAGGTGGCCCTGATTTGCTGGCTGGGTGGGGTATCGATTAATTCCCTGTTTGTGGCCACCTTTAGCTTTGTGGGCTTGGTGCTTCTGCAGGTCCCCTACCCTTTCGCTAATGCCATGCTGGCGGGGGTGTTTAACTTTATCCCCAATATTGGGCCAGCCCTGAGCGCTATTTTCCCGATTATTGCCGCTGTGTCAGAGTCCTTTGGCAGTGCCTTGGGGGTAATCATCCTCTATGTCCTGATCCAAAATCTCGAAAGCTATTGGATCAGCCCGATGATGATGCGCAAGCAAGTGTCCTTGCTGCCAGCAGCCACATTGGTGGCCCAGATCTTTTTCGCCACCTTTCTGGGACCGGTAGGTCTGATTTTGGCGCTGCCCTTGGCGGTTGTTTGCAAAACCTGGATCGAAGAAGCCTGGATTGTAGACATTTTGGAAAAAAGGCAGAACCCATCAGAACCGGCCATCGCCATGGCCGTTGAGGTGGAGCCCCCCTCTGATCTACCGGCACCTTCTTAAGGGAGGAAATCTCAAAGCGTATTAAATTCAGCGGGTCTACCTCCCCTTCAGATCAAGCAATTTAAATCAAGCTATCGATGGGGCTGAGATCGCGCTTATGGGCCAATTCCATCAACAGGTCGTGGGTATTGCGTTCGGGCTCATCGGGTTCAGGACGCCGCTGCACGTAGGTGCCATCGGCATGTAAGTCCCAGGCTTGGCGATTGTCCGTCAGCATAATGTCCAAAATCACCCTTAATTCTTCCACTAAGGTTGGATCCTCGACCGGTGTAACCGCCTCTACGCGACGATCTAGATTCCGGTTCATCCAGTCAGCGCTGCCGATGTAGTACTCCTCGTCGCCATCGTTATAGAAGGCAAAGATGCGAGCGTGCTCCAAGAAACGGCCAATGATGCTGACGACTTGGATTCGATCGCTCACCCCTGGTATCCCAGGCTTGAGGCAGCAAATGCCCCGAATAATTAGCTGAATCTCGACCCCAGCCTGCGAAGCCTCATACAACAGACGAATCATTTCTGGGTCTACCAGCGAATTCATCTTGGCAATGATGCGTGCCGGTTGCCCCTGACGCGCGTGATCGATTTCCCGATGGATTAGGGCTGTCATACCCTTTCTGAGGGTGAGGGGCGCAACGAATAGTTTGCGGTAAGCCGTTTGGCGGGAATATCCCGTCAGGAAATTAAACAAGTCCGTCAGGTCAGCACCGAGAGCCTCCTGACAACTCAGTAAGCCGATATCGGTATATAGCTTTGAAGTTTTGGGGTTGTAGTTACCGGTGCCAATATGCACATAACGACGAATCACGTCCCCTTCTTGACGAACGACCAGGGTAGTTTTGGTATGGGTTTTCAGACCCGCAACCCCGTACACCACGTGTACCCCGGCATCCTCAAGCCGTCTGGCCCAGATAATATTGTTACGCTCGTCGAAGCGCGCCTTGAGCTCCACTAAGGCCACCACCTGCTTGCCGTTCTCAGCCGCATTGATCAGGGCTTTCACAATCGGGGAGTCCCCCGAGGTGCGATATAAAGTCATCTTGATGGTGAGCACCTGAGGATCCGCTGCCGCTGCCGTAATGAAGGCCTGGACTGAACTTGAAAACGACTCGTAGGGGTGATGCATCATCACATCCCCATCGCGAATAATGCTGAACATATCTCCCGATGCCTCTGGGTCCTGCAGTGGCTTCAGGCGCGGGGGGATTCGCGACTTCCAAGGTTTATCCTTGAGGTCGGGCAAAGGCAAAGACTGAAAGAAAAACAAATCCTTGAGGTTGAGCATCCCCTCCAGCTCATAGATATCCTCATCTGCTACCTGCAGTTCTTGCACCAGCCCCTGACGGAGGTTCTTGGGCATACCCGCCTGGATCTCTAACCGGCAGACCGAACCTTCTAAGCGACGTTTACTGATTTCCTCTTCGATCGCCAGCAATAAGTCATCGGCTTCATCTTCCCGCACCGGGAAATCTGCATCTCGGGTAATCCGAAACAGGTAATGCCCCTGAATGGTCATGCCCGGAAAGAGATAGTCCAGATTGTGGGCAATGATGTCCTCCAAGGTGACACCGATCCAAGCACAAGTCTCACCTTGGTAGGTTTGTAACTCCCCGGATAAACCAATAAAGCGAGGCAAGCTACTGGGCACCTTCACCCGCGCAAATTTTTGAATATCGGTCTCAGGATCGGTCACCACCACCCCCAGATTCAGACTGAGATTCGAGAGTCTCGGGAAAGGGTGAGACGGATCCACACTCAAAGGGGTCAGTACTGGGAAGATTTGAGTCTCAAAGTAGCCCTGAAAATACCGCCTCTGCTCAGCCGTAAGATCGCTGTAATTGAGTAAATGCACCCCTTGCTCTACCAGTTGGGGGCGCAACTCTGTTTCAAACAAACGATGTTGCGCTTGCAGTTTGGGCTGTAGATGGGCGCGAATGGCCGCTATTTGCTCTTCCGGGCTAAGTCCATCAGCCGTTTTACGATGCACTTGAGCCTTCACCTGCTCCAAGAGCCCTGACAAGCGCACCATGAAGAATTCATCCAGGTTGGCGCTGAAAATCGCCGTGAACTTTAGACGCTCTAGTAATAAGGTGCGCGGGTCAAACGCATGGTGAAGGACGCGATCGTTAAACTCAAGCCAACTTAACTCTCGGTTGAAATAGTATTCAGAGCTGGTTAAGTCGAGCTGAGTGAGCTTGCTGCTAGCGTCGGTCATGGTACGCCTGTAGTGGAGAGAATCTAGCCTTTTAGCCTAAGGCTCTACTGTAATCATTTGGTTAAGGTGTGGTCACAATCCACCGCGATTGCTCAAGCCTGATCCAATATGGCTTTAACCAAGCCAACAGACCTTTGCAGCAGCCAGCAGATCCCCAAGCGGGTAGGGCTTCGTCTTGGGGCTTATCTATGGCGTTGACTTGGGTTCTGAGCCCGACACATTCAGTGATAATGTGTTAAATGGCGCTGCGAACCTAAGATTATCTTTAGAAAGGTGCCGGAATAGCTGATCAAGAGATAGGCGCAAGCATGGTCACCACTGCAGAGAAAACCAACGTTGGCTTCATTACTAAAATTATTGGCCCGGTTGTGGACGTTAAGTTCACAAGCGGCCAGCTTCCTGAGATTTACAATGCATTGACGATTACAGGTACTAACCCTGCTGGACAATCGGTCTCAGTAACCTGCGAAGTCCAGCAACTGCTAGGCGACTCCCAGGTGCGAGCCGTTTCCATGAGCAGTACCGATGGTTTAGTGCGCGGTATGGAAGTCATTAATACCGGCTTACCCATTAGCGTTCCCGTCGGTGGCGCTACCCTGGGCCGGATTTTCAATGTCCTTGGTGAACCCATTGATGAGAAAGGCCCCGTTGGCAACAACGAGACTTCCCCTATTCACCGGGATGCTCCCAAACTCACTGAGCTCGAAACCAAGCCTTCCGTCTTTGAGACTGGTATTAAGGTGATTGACCTACTAGCCCCCTACCGTCGTGGCGGTAAGGTCGGCCTGTTTGGCGGTGCCGGTGTGGGTAAGACCGTACTGATTCAAGAATTGATTAACAACATTGCCAAGGAGCACGGGGGTGTTTCTGTGTTTGGGGGTGTGGGTGAGCGGACCCGCGAAGGGAACGACCTCTACAACGAATTCATTGAGTCCGGCGTTATCAACAGCGACGACCTTAGTAAATCTAAGGTTGCCTTGGTTTACGGCCAGATGAATGAGCCCCCTGGCGCTCGGATGCGGGTTGCCTTGTCGGCACTGACCATGGCTGAGTATTTCCGGGATGCCAATAAGCAGGATGTGCTGTTGTTTATCGACAACATCTTCCGCTTTGTGCAGGCGGGTTCTGAGGTGTCAGCGCTACTGGGTCGGATGCCCTCTGCTGTGGGTTACCAGCCCACCCTGTGTACCGATATGGGTGACCTCCAAGAGCGAATCACCTCTACCCTCGAAGGGTCTATTACTTCCATTCAGGCGGTTTACGTCCCTGCGGATGACCTGACCGACCCGGCCCCTGCAACCCCCTTTGCTCACCTGGCTGCACCCACGGTGCTCTCTCGGGGTTTGGCATCTAAAGGGATCTATCCGGCGGTTGACCCCCTGGATTCTACCTCTACCATGCTGCAGCCCAGCGTCGTTGGGGAAGAGCACTACGCAACCGCTCGTGCTGTTCAATCGACTCTACAGCGCTATAAGGAATTGCAAGACATTATTGCCATTCTGGGCTTGGATGAATTGTCGGAAGACGATCGCTTGACCGTAGCTCGGGCGCGCAAGATTGAGAAGTTCTTGTCACAGCCGTTCTTTGTGGCTGAGATCTTTACCGGTATGGCGGGCCAGTACGTCAGTCTGGCAGATACCATCAAGGGTTTCCAAATGATCCTGAATGGAGAGCTAGACAACATTCCTGAGCAAGCCTTCTACTTGAAGGGTGGCATTGACCAAGTCAAGGCTGCTGCCGAGAAGATGAAGTCCTAAGGCTCTGATTTGAGTTCAGCGATCTTAGATAACGAAGAGATCGCTGAACCTATGCCTTGTTCGGTGTGACCCATTGAGAAACCGCCTTAATTTGTTATGTCTTTAACCGTTCGTGTTGTTGCCCCTGATAAAACCGTCTGGGATGCAGAAGCCGAAGAAGTAATTCTGCCCAGCACCACTGGTCAGCTGGGGATTTTAAGTGGTCATGCGCCCTTGCTGACAGCTTTGGAAGTAGGCGTCATGCAAGTTCGCCCTGAAAAAGACTGGATGAAAATTGCCCTCATGGGCGGCTTTGCCGAAGTCGAAAACAATGAAGTCACCATCTTAGTCAATGGCGCTGAGCGGGGCGATGCCATCGATTTGGATTCTGCCCGCACTGCTTTTGAATCGGCTAAGGCTAGCTTGGACGCGACCTCTTCTGAGGACCAGCAAGCGACGATGAAAGCGACAACTACTTTTCGTCAGGCTCGGGCTCGTTTCCAAGCCGCAGGAGGCGTCGCTTAAGTTTTAAGTGATTTTGGCGCTATCGATACCAGTTTAGAACCCTAACAAAAACCGCCCTTTGCTGAGGGCGGCTTTTTTAAAAGCCCCTGGCGACAAGGCTCAAGGGGCTTTATTTATAGGTGACTACCCGCCATCAACACAAAGTTTGTGGTGATGGCAGCAACGATAGCAACCGTGAGCAAATTACGAACTACCCGAAAAAGCGACCTCAGGGAACTTGGCTTGGGCCTCATTCATAGACTTCCCTTTGCCTTCTTCTTGCCAGTAGTTGATGATTTCTGTGGCTTGGTTGAGTAGCCCGACCCTTTCCTCATCAGAGATCCAGCTCTTCTGCTCTAGGTCAGTCTTCATGTCTTCCCAGGCATCATTACGTGGCCAGAAATAGTAAGAGGTCAAGGGGCTGCTACCCTTTCCCACCACTTGATCAACGGCTAAGGCGACATCTTTGTCGAGCCAAAGCACCTTTAAAATAAATCGGGCTGTTGTTGTGACCTCCACTCCGGTCATTTCCCCCTTGCACTACAGTCCTCCATATTACCGTACCTTTGATGGCAAAATAAGTCGGTGTTCAAACTATCTTGGAATCTGTGGGTGAACTTATGCAGGCGATCGCAGTTTTTGATATCGATGGGGTCATTCGCGATGTGGGCGGATCATACCGTCGTGCTTTAGCCGATACCGTTGAGCATTTCACCCAAGGAGCTTGCCGTCCCACACCCCAAGACATTGACACCCTCAAAGCGGAGGGGATTTGGAATAATGACTGGGAGGGCTCCCAAGAGCTGATTTATCGCTACTTTGAAGGACAGGGACAAGGGCGATCTCAACTTGACCTGCGCTATGGGGCGATTGTCGACTTCTTTCAGCGACGCTACCGTGGCCCAAATTTAGAGCAACCCAGTCAGTGGACCGGCTATATCTCTCAAGAGCCGGTCTTAGTCACCTCAGATTATTTTGAGCAACTGAGTCAACATCACATTGCCTGGGGGTTTTTTAGTGGTGCAACCCGAGGCTCTGCCACCTACATTTTGGAGCAGCGCCTCGGTCTCAAACACCCACGACTTGTCGCAATGGAAGACGCCCCTGGCAAGCCCAACCCCACAGGACTATTTGCTGTGGTTAAATCCCTTAGTTCGGATTCCACCCAAACACCGATTTTGTACATCGGTGATACGGTGGCCGATATGCAAACCATTCAAAAAGCCCAGCAACAGAGTCCAGAGTTCCAATGGTTGGCGGTGGGAATTTTGCCGCCCCATGTCAGCGCCAGTGATACCGCATATATTTCAAGCTATGCTCGCAGCCTGACGGATGCGGGTGCCCATGTCGTATTGCCTGCCGTGACGGCTTTAACCCCTGACTGCATTCAGCAGCTGATCTCCCAAGCGGCTTGAAAGAAATCGCGCTCACACTCTAGTGCATAGCGGTAGGCGGTTTGCACAGGCACATCCGTCTGGCTATATCGATCCACAAAGGTCTCCAGTTGTTGGGCGAGACCCTCGAATTCATCCCCACTATAGGTCGTGACCCAATCGCTGTAGTGATGGGATGGGATGCCCTGCTCAGCTAAGGACTGGCCGAGATAGGCGTATAACCGCATACAAGGTGACATGGCTACAGCCGTAACGCCCACGTCCTGGCTCCAGGCTGTGGACAACAGGAAGTCGGTATAGCGGCGCGTAGCAGCACCGGGTTGAACCTGGGCCAGATCAACCCCCCAAGTTTGTGCATAACGGCCATGGAGTTTGAGCTCCTCTAAAACCCCTCCGCCTAGCTCATGGAAGGCACAAAACCCGTCCCAATCCGGGGCTTTTGCCGCTGCAATGCTATAGGCCCTGGCAAAAGCCTCCAAGAAAAAGGCGTCTTGCCCTACATAGTAGACAAATTTTTGCTTCGGTAAAGTGCCATCATAGATTCCCTGTACAAAGGGATGTTGGAGGGAGGCGATCGCAAGGTCTAGGTTGGCTTGCCAAAGCTGCTGGGAAAGGCCCATGGTTATTAATCCGAAAGTCAAAAACTGTCGTATCTATTCTCTCGAATCCTCTGGCTGATGTTTCGAATGCTGGCGAGATTGGTGCTTTACTAAACCCGTTATCAACGCCAGCCCAAACATTCCTAAGAGACCAAAGACCAGCAAAATCTTACCCCCTTCTAATCCTCCGGCCCCGAGAGCAACAATAGGTGGGTCAGAGATTGCAATACTGAGCAAAAGTGCCGGGAAGAATTTACGAGCCGGGGTTTTAGTGAGTCCGATTCCATAGGAGACAAAGTCAAAAAAGCTCGTCATCAGGAAAGCCGTCATCAAGAAAAAATTACTTTCAAGATGCCGCTCGCTAATGGCGTTGACTCGGCTCATAAAGCGATCGCCCACAAACCGCTTCACCATGCCCTGGCCATACCGTCGGGCAATATAAAAACTGAGGCTGCAAGAGATCAGATCTGAAACAGCAATTACAGCCAGTCCTTTGGGAAAACCAAAAAGACCCCCTGCAAGCAATGCGTAAGCTGTACCCGGTAGAGCTGGAATCACAATGCTCGTAAACCGAAGTAAGGACACTGCTGCAGGGGCCCATACGCCTAAATGATCGACTTGAGCCCGAAGTTGCGTGATTCCAACTTTGTTGATCAACCAAATGGCCAACACAATCAAAATCACGGCGCTGCTAAAGCGTAGCCACTTTATCAAAGACTTACTGGTCATAGCCTTATGAGTTTCAAGTTGGGCTACAGGCTTTAGCGAAATGTGCCCGCAGTCGCTCTATGTCTCTTTCCGAATTATTTTCCCAAGCCAATAACTTTTCAGGCTGAATTCACTAGGCTCACCATTCTCACAAGAATGAAAGCTTACTAACGGTGAGTTAGGGACTCTGCTAGCTGAGAACTGGCTACAAAGCGCAACTCAACCTCCTCATCTACTCAATGAGGTAGGCGTTGAGTCAAAAGCCTTAGAGCTTGACTTCAATGTCAACACCAGCCGGCAAATCTAGCTTCATCAGAGCATCAATGGTTTTTGAAGAGGGCTGATAAATATCGATGATGCGACGGTGAGTCCGCGTCTCAAAATGCTCTCGGGAGTCCTTATTGACGTGTGGAGAACGTAAGACACAATAAATCTTACGTTTCGTCGGTAAGGGAATTGGCCCAATCGCTGTGGCGTTAGTACGATTAGCCGTCTCTACAATTTTTTCGCAAGAGGTATCTAAGATGCGTCGGTCAAAAGCTTTAAGGCGAATGCGGATCTTTTGCTGCTGAATGGTAGCCACTCTGGCCTCCTAAAGGGTGTGAGTTTTAGTTTTCAAGGTTCATCAGCCTCTTGCCTGAGGCCGCAGATAAGCCACATCCAGCTTAGAATCTATAGCTTTCCCTGCGGAAAAATACAGTTATGGATGTGGCCAAGGTTAAAAACCGCCGCCCCTAAGGGGCGGCAATTTTCAGGAGCAGTAACTTGATTCAGTTACTCGGTGATTTTAGACACAACGCCCGCACCGACGGTACGACCACCCTCGCGGATTGCAAAGCGCATGCCCTTTTCAATCGCGACAGGGTTGATCAGCTTAACGGTCATCTTGATGCGATCTCCGGGCATCACCATTTCAACGCTGCTACCGTCATCAGCAGTATATTCAGCAATCTCGCCGGTCACGTCAGTTGTACGGATGTAGAACTGAGGCTTATAACCGGCAAAGAAAGGCGTATGGCGACCACCTTCTTCTTTCTTGAGGATGTAAACTTCACCCTCAAAGGTGGTGTGAGGTGTAATCGTGCCGGGCTTGACCAGAACCATGCCGCGCTCGATGTCATCCTTTTGAACACCGCGCATTAGTACGCCGACGTTGTCTCCAGCTTGACCTTCATCAAGGGTCTTCTGGAACATTTCCACGCCAGTAACCGTGGTGGTACGAGTATCGCGGATACCCACAATCTCAACGGTTTCACCAACTTTGACCTTGCCGCGCTCAATTCGGCCCGTTGCGACAGTACCCCGACCGGTAATGGAGAAAACATCCTCCACGGCCATCAGGAAGGGCTTGTCTACTTCGCGCTCTGGCGTGGGGATATAGGCATCAACCTCGTCCATGAGAGACAAGATCTTGTCAACCCACTCGTCGTCGCCACGGTTGATCGCAGGCTTAGCGGTTAGGGCCTCAACTGCTTTCAAGGCAGAGCCAGTGGTGATGGGAATATCGTCTCCTGGAAAATCGTAGTCACTCAGAAGTTCACGAACTTCAAGTTCTACAAGTTCAAGCAACTCTTCATCATCAACTTGATCTTGCTTGTTCAAGAAGACGACGAGTGCGGGCACACCCACCTGTCGAGCTAGCAGAATGTGCTCGCGAGTCTGAGGCATGGGGCCATCAGCAGCAGAGCAAACCAGGATTGCCCCGTCCATTTGAGCCGCGCCAGTGATCATGTTTTTCACATAGTCAGCGTGACCAGGGCAGTCAACGTGAGCATAGTGACGGTCTGCCGTCTCATACTCAACGTGAGCGGTATTAATGGTAATACCCCGAGCCTTTTCCTCAGGTGCTGCATCAATATCCTCATAATTACGAGCCTTAGCTCCCCCAGCCGCAGCCAGGGTCATGGTGATAGCAGCCGTCAGCGTCGTTTTACCATGGTCAACGTGGCCAATAGTACCGATGTTGACGTGAGGTTTGTTTCTTTCAAACTTCTCTCGTGCCATTTATGTTACGTGTCCCTAACTAACCTATGCGTTCCCTTTGCTTTTAGCGATGATGGTTTCAGCCACATTGCGAGGGATCTCATCATAGCGGCTAAACTCCATCGAAAAAATGCCCCGACCCTGCGTTTTTGAACGGATGTCAGTAGCATAGCCAAACATCTCGGCCAAGGGAACCCGGGAGGTTACCTTGGTGAGACCATCTTCAGTACCCATGCCCTCAATGTGGCCACGGCGAGAGTTAAGGTCACCAATAACGTCTCCTAAAAAATCTTCAGGAGCTTCGACCTCAACCTTCATCATGGGTTCAAGCAACACGGGAGAAGCTTTCATCACCCCCTCCTTCATGGCCATTGACCCAGCAATTTTGAAGGCCATTTCCGAGGAGTCAACATCATGGTAGGAACCGTCTACCAGAGTGACCTTGAGATCGATCACGGGATACCCAGCTAGAATACCAGATTCACAGGCTTCTTTCATGCCTTCTGCAGCAGGGGCAATATATTCCTTGGGAACGGTTCCACCGACGATCTTAGAGACAAACTCAAAGCCAGAACCGGGCTCGCTAGGTTCGACTTCAATAACCACATGGCCGTACTGGCCTTTGCCACCGCTCTGGCGCACGAACTTACCCTCGACCTTACTGGGCTGGCGGATGGTCTCCCGGTAGGCCACCTGGGGTGTACCGATGTTGGCTTCAACCTTAAACTCACGCAGCATCCGATCCACCAAGATGTCGAGGTGGAGTTCGCCCATACCAGCGATGACGGTTTGGTTGGTTTCTGGGTCAATGCCGACCCGAAAAGTGGGATCCTCTTCTGAAAGAGATTGGAGAGCCTTGGAGAGCTTCTCCATGTCCTGAGTCGTTTTAGGCTCTACCGCAACTGAAATGACAGGCTCTGGAATGTATAGAGACTCCAGAACAATCGGCTCTTCTAATGAAGAAAGAGTGTCTCCCGTAAACGTATCTTTCAGACCTAAGACTGCCCCCAAATCGCCAGCCCGCATTTCTTCGACTTCAATACGCTCGTCTGCTTTGAGGATGATCAGGCGAGAAACACGCTCTTTCTTATTTTTAGTGGCGTTGTAGATGTAACTGCCTTTGGTCAAAACTCCCGAGTAGACCCTCACAAAGGTCAGGCGACCATAGGGATCGGCCATGATCTTAAAGGCTAATGCTGAGAAGGGTTCTTCATCATTGGCCTGTCGATGAGCCTCTGTTCCATCAGGTAACATTCCTTGAATGGGAGGAACGTCAATGGGCGCAGGCAAATAGTCGACCACTGCATCCAGTAGCAGTTGTACCCCTTTGTTCTTAAAGGCGGAACCACACAGCATCGGCACCATAGTGCCTTCTAAGACGCCTTTTCGGATAGCTTTAACTAGCTCTGCTTCGGTAAACGCTTCGCCCTCCAGGTACTTTTCCATTAGGGCATCGTCAGTCTCAGCCACAGCTTCTATAAGCTTGGTACGATATTCTTCGACCGTGGCTTTTACCTCGTCCGGGACATCCACGTCCTCAATATCCGCCCCAAGATCATCTTTATAGATACGGGCACGCATCTTGACAAGATCAACAACGCCCCGAAAGTCGGCCTCAGCGCCAATGGGAATTTGGATGGGGACTGCGTTGGTGCGTAGGCGATCTCGAATTTGCCCGTAGACCTTCAGGAAGTTTGAGCCGGTGCGATCCATCTTGTTGACAAAGGCAAAGCGGGGAACGCGATAGCGATCAGCCTGCCGCCAAACTGTTTCAGACTGAGGCTGCACGCCTTCAACAGCGGAAAATACGGCAATCACGCCATCTAAGACCCGCATGGAGCGTTCCACCTCAATGGTGAAATCAACGTGGCCAGGCGTATCAATGATATTGATCTGATGATCACGCCATTGGGTACTGATCGCCGCTGCAGTAATGGTGATGCCCCGCTCTCGCTCCTGATCCATCCAATCGGTTACCGCTGTCCCTTCATGGACCTCACCAATCTTATGAACCACGCCAGAATAGTACAAAATCCTTTCGGTGGTGGTCGTTTTGCCGGCGTCAATATGGGCGGCGATGCCAATATTTCTGACGCGCTCTAGCGGGGTGGAACGTGCCACGGCAACCTCCTTAAGACGGCTGTTAGCCAAATTTCTTTTAGTCTATGGCCCTAAAATATGCCTTTGGCCATCTTGCATTGAGGGCCTACAAGCATTCAGAGTTCTAGTAGCGATAATGAGCAAACGCCTTGTTTGCCTCAGCCATACGGTGGGTTTCTTCGCGTTTACGCACAGCACTGCCGGTTTCGTTGGCAGCATCCATGAGTTCGTTTGCCAACTTCATCGCCATGGTCTTGCCTCCACGACTACGGGAGTATTGAGTGATCCAACGTAGGGCAAGAGCAGTGCCCCGATCCTGGCGAACTTCCATCGGAACCTGATAGGTTGCACCACCGACGCGACGCGCCTTCACCTCTACAAGAGGAGTCACATTGCGCACTGCTTCCTCAAAGACTTCCAGCGGGTCACTGCTTGTACGCTCTTCCATGATTTTGAAGGCGTCATAAACAATGTGGGTGGCTACAGACTTCTTGCCATCCAGCATGATGCGACGGATCATCATGCTAACCAATCGGCTGTTATAAACCGAATCAGATGGAACTGGACGCTTCTGAGCAGCGGTACGACGAGACATGGAAATCCTCTAGTGTTTCTCGGGTAGTTGGGGGGCGTTAGATGAGGAGGAGCCAGCGATGAGCTCACGAAATGAAAATCATTCAAGCTAAAATTGCGCTTATTCTTTGGGACGCTTAGCACCGTACTTAGAGCGCCCTTGCTTACGATCTTTGACACCAGAGGTATCGAGGGTGCCACGAATAATGTGATAACGGACCCCAGGCAAATCTTTAACACGACCGCCCCGAATCATCACAACGGAGTGCTCTTGCAAGTTATGCCCAATACCGGGAATGTATGCAGTCACCTCAAAGCCAGATGTCAGACGGACCCGCGCAACCTTACGTAGGGCAGAATTAGGCTTCTTTGGGGTGGTGGTATATACACGGGTACAGACGCCACGCCGCTGGGGGCAGCTTTTGAGCGCAGGAGACTTGGTTTTCTCCTGTAGCTTTTGGCGTTCAGTCCGGACTAGCTGTTGAATGGTGGGCATTTGAGAGTCAAAGGTCTAGCTTTTGGCGAGTGCCTTAATCTTTTCACAAGCTCTTATCGTACCGAGTGTTTTAGGAAAGTGTCAATTGGTTTCCGTAAGTTCAAATACTTTCCTGGCAGAGGAGACGTGGTAGCTGTTGAAACCCACTCAAGGAGTTGCCTTGGCGCTAAGGAATGGAAAGCTTCTTTCGGCTGAGGGCTGCAACGCTGAGGGTGACAATCACGACTCCGGTTGTCTGCAAAGGGGTCAGGCTTTCTTGAATTGCAGCCCAAGCCAGAACAACCGTCAGGGCAGGGTTGATTGTGCCGACCATGGCTGCTGTTGTTGCGCCGATCAAACGAATCCCAGAGTTGTAGAGTACATGTCCGGCAAAGGTGACTAGCCCAGAAATGAGGCTGCCAATCCAGAGGGGTGCCCAGGCAAGTTCTGTTTGGCCGGCATGGCCGAACCACAGGCACCCCCCTGACAAAAGTAATGCTGTGGCAAAACTTATCCAGGTAAATGGAACCGGATGAATTCGTTCAAAGCTTTTCTGGGCATTGATGGTGTAAAGGGCGTAGGCAACTCCAGCCACCAGCCCGAATAAGATACCTAAAGGGGTTTCTTCCCCTTGCGTCAAGTTAAAACCAGCGTTGGTTTGGGGCACTGTTAGGGCACTGCCTAAAATCACAAGACCGATGATTCCCCATTGAAACCAACTGGGCCGTTGACCCAATAGCCGCCAAGCAAACAGCGCGGTGAAAATCGGAAAGGTAAAAAACAGGGTCATGGCAACCCCTGTGGTCACAAGCCCAATGGATAGATATAGGAGGGCCAGATAGGTAAACATCAGGCCGCCGCCACCCAGAGCCTGCCATAGGCTAAGTCGTTGATTGGGGTGGGTAAGCTGCCGCAAATCAACCCAAATTTTGGGGTAGACGCCCACAGAGAAAATGGCCATCAAAGGTACGGCCAAGAGCATTCGCAGGAAAAGCAACAAGAAAGAATGATGCAAAGTGGGGGTCACGTAGCCCCCGATCATGCCCAAACCTAAAACGGGCTGTGGGTTAAACAGCACCCGAACCAAAACATTCTGAATGCAAAAGAACGCTGAAGCGAGCAGAATCAGGCAATAGCCCCACATGGTTTAGACCCATATTACGGATGGCGATGTCATCCTTTTTCTTCGAGTTGGGCCAAAATGCGATCGCGAAATTCCGTATCACTGTTGGCTAAGCCAATCATTTGCCAATAGGTTTGGCGGGTGAGTCCGGCCGTCTCGAGCAATTCATAGGCTTCGGCCTGAATCGATTGTTGTATCTGTAGAGACTCAGATTCGGTTGTGGCCCGTTTGAGTTCCTCACTGCGTTCATCAATCAGAGCGACGACTTGTAGATAGGCGTCTACAAATTGATTGACTTGATCGGAGGGAATGTCGGCCGCGTTTAATTGGGTTGGCGTCGGGTTTGCTTCCACAGAGGTCACTGCCTCATCCTCTGCCCAGGCTGATTGGGTTGTTAAGAGCCAAGCTAGAGCCACCACCAGTGCTCCCTGGCTCAGTCTGACCGCGTAATCTTGCCAAGAGCGCTTCTGGTTGACACGTAGCTTGCGGTGAACTGTGCCAAAGCGCTCAGGGCCGGAATCTAGACATTTCAGGACAACCAAGGCTTTCAAAGGCTGCAAAATAACGGCTTGCAGGAAATTAAGCAGTAGACTAAGCATATATACACAACCCCAGTTCAAGACAGTATACCTATGGCCAGCAACGAGACCCCTCCCGCTCCGGTGACCGGCTCCCTCTCAGATCGTGAGCTGCAAATTGTCGAGTTGGTTGCGGCAGGTCTCACTAATCAAGAAATTTCTGAACAACTGGAAATTAGTAAACGCACTGTCGATAACCATATCAGTAACATTCTGACCAAAACAGCGACGGGTAATCGAGTGGCTCTAGTGCGTTGGGCCTTGCAGTGGGGCAAAGTTTGTCTAAACGATGTGAACTGCTGTACTTTGCCTAAGCTAGATGAGGAAGCCTTGTCTTAAAGTCGTCAAGATGCCGCAATTCTCAAGCCCTTCGAACGCACGATCAGACCAGTCGGACACCCAGTACGACGGGCCAATTCAGCCTCCTCAGGCGGATGGTCAGGGAATCCAGCCAACGAAATCAGACAAACCTGAAAAGGTAGAGTATCGGTTTCGCAGCTTGAGTTTGCCTTTGGCGGTCTATCGGGAAGTCGCGGCGCACCTACGGCAAATTGATGGGGTTGATACAGGCTTGTTGCCTCAGACGTCTAAAGAATTCGACTATCTACAAAGCCAGGTCGGTGGCCTCTGGATTCGATATGCTTCTGATGCTGCCGACAGTTGTCAGCCTCAGATAGAGGCGGTTTTAGCCTATTATGGCGATCTCTACGGCCAGTGGGAGACCCTTTCAACTAAGGTATGACCAGTATTCAAGCATTACGGGGCACCCGTGACATTCTGCCCGAAGAAACGCCCCTTTGGCAGCAGGTTGAGGAAACTGCGCGCGATATATTGCAGCGGGCCGCCTACCGAGAAATTCGCCCGCCGATGATTGAGCAAACGGAGCTGTTTGCCCGGGGCATTGGGGAAGCAACCGATGTGGTCGGCAAGGAAATGTATACCTTTGCCGATCGCGGCCAGCGCTCGATTACCCTCCGGCCCGAAATCACGGCAGGGCTGGTGCGCTCGGTGATCGAAAATAAGCTGACGGCCCAGGGCGGGGTGCAGCGTCTTTGGCATATTGGGCCTGCGTTTCGCTATGAACGGCCCCAGGCTGGACGACAACGGCAGTTTCACCAATTAGATGTGGAGCTGATTGGCAGTCGCGCCCCAAGGGCCGATGCAGAGGTGATTGCGATCGCTAACACCTTGCTCACCCAACTGGGCCTGAAATCTTTAACGCTGGATATTAATTCAGTTGGGAACGGTGAAGATCGCCAACGTTATCGCGACGCTTTAATTCAGTTTCTGACCCCCCACAAGGCCGATCTAGATGCTGACTCGCAGGACCGACTAGAACGCAACCCGCTAAGAATTTTAGATAGTAAGGATGCCAAAATCCAGGCCATTGTCAAAGATGCGCCTAACTTGCTAGATTTCCTGAGCGAGGACTCTCAGCGGCACTTTGAGCAGGTCCAGCAATGCCTCAGTGATCTTGACATCCCATACCGGCTCAATCCTCGACTGGTGCGGGGGCTAGACTACTACACCCATACCGCCTTTGAGATTCAATCTGCTGATTTAGGGGCCCAAGCAACGGTCTGTGGCGGAGGGCGCTACGACGGGTTGGTGGCTCAACTCGGGGGACCGGATACCCCTGCCATTGGTTGGGCGATCGGGCTGGAGCGCCTCACACTCTTGTTAAAGCAACTCCAAACCTCAACTGCAACCTCTATGGATGTTTATGTGGTGTCTCGTGGGGAGGCCGCCGAACGGTCTGCATTGCGCATTTCCCAGGATTTGCGCCAAAAGGGATTAGCTGTAGAAATGGATCTGAGTGGGGCTGCTTTTGGGAAACAATTTAAGCGAGCCGATCGCAGCGGCGCAGTTGCCTGTGTGATTTTGGGTGATAGTGAAGCGGAGCAGGGTACAGCCCAGCTCAAATGGCTGGCCACTGGTGAACAATCGGAACTCTCTCAATCTGCTCTGCTAGAGCAGGCTGAAGCAATGAAGCAGAAGGCGATCTCACCCCATTAAAGCGACGCGTAGCTGAACGTAACGTTAAACGCCCGACACCAGATAGACACGGCCCAGTAGTCATCGACATTAATTCCAACCGGAATGAGATAACGCTGCTCTCCAGTAAAACTTTCTATGGGAGCTAATGTCACATAGCTGTCTTCTGCAATTTGATTCGGTACATCTCCGCCTTCAGTCGCTTCACCCTTGTACAAAACGATCTTTAAATCAGGCCCAGAATCCGTTGAAAAAGCCTCATCTAAGACTAAGTAAGTCTCTTCTCCAACAGTTTCGATATAAGCCTGTCCGCTCACAGCATGCTCCACGGGGATGAATAACCCGTCCTCAGTCGCCTCTGTTCGAGCTTCGGCCAAAGGTAATGGGGTGATTTCCCCGTCATGCTGAGCCCCAAATTGAGGCAGCAGATTAACGGTAGCAATAGCTGAGTTGACTGCCGAACTAGCAGCGGCGTTGGTGCTAGCAATGGTAATAGCCCCTATACCTAGGGTCGCGAAAATAGCAGTAGCGATGGCGAAGCGTTGCATAGTCAGTCATCCTTCTGAGGGATCGTCATGGTGCCATCATGAATTTTCTCGCTAAGAGACCTTTGACAAGACCCTGAGAAATCCCTAAGAACGGTTCGCAACGGATAAGGGGAGGCTGAGAAAATGCCAGATGTTATTGCTGAGACGCCTTAATTAGATCGTTCTAGGCCTATACGTAGACCAATATTTTCTGTTACCATTTGAGACTGTGTCTTTAGAATATTAGGAAAGCAGTAGGCATTGCATGGCTAAGAAGAGCATGGTGGCGCGGGAGCGCAAACGGGAGAAATTGGTTGCTAAGTATGCAGAGAAGCGTAAAGCCCTTCTTGCAGAATTTAAGAGCACTGACAATCAGCAAGATCGGCTTGCGATTCACCGTAAAATCCAGCAACTCCCCCGTGGCAGCTCTCCGACGCGCTTGCGCAACCGCTGCTGGAAAACAGGTCGCCCTCGCGGTTACTACCGGGACTTTGGCCTATGTCGAAATCAACTGAGGCAGATGGCTCACGAAGGTCTGCTTCCTGGAGTGGTTAAGTCGAGCTGGTAATCCTTTAGTTTCCTCTTTCGCCGTGTTGGCTATGGGGGCGAAGTGGCATTAATTCATTATTTACTGAGGTGAGCGTCAGGGGCATCTTGGTGAGGCATCAAAACCTGGCGATACCATGTCAAACTTTTGAACCGATTTTGACGGAGAAAACATTATGTCGCGTTATCGAGGTCCTAGCCTCAGAATTGTTCGTCGGCTCGGAGAGCTGCCAGGGTTGACCCGCAAGGCACCTCGGAAAGCCTATCCCCCTGGACAACATGGTCAGGCTCGGAAAAAAAAGACCGAGTATGCGATTCGATTAGAGGAGAAGCAAAAGCTTCGATTCAACTATGGCATCACTGAGAAGCAGCTACTGCGCTATGTGAAGAAAGCGCGGCGTGCAGGCGGCTCTACGGGTTTGGTAATTCTGCAGCAGTTGGAAATGCGGTTGGACAATACTGCATTTCGCTTGGGGTTTGGTCCTACGATTCCCTCTGCTAGACAGGTGGTGAATCACGGACACATCACAGTTAATGGTCGCACTGTGACGATTCCGAGTTATCAATGTCGACCGGGTGACGTGATTGCTGTGCGAGATCGCGACTCTTCTAAGAAGTTAGTCGAAGCCAATCTCCAGTTCCCTGGTTTGGCCAACCTGCCCAGCCACCTAGAGCTAGACAAAGATAAGATGACTGCTAAGGTCAACGGCATCATTGAGCGCGAGTGGATTGCTCTCAACATCAATGAACTGCTGGTGGTTGAGTACTATTCTCGACAAGCTTAGGAATCCACCTATCATTGGGTTTGCAGTCTTTTGGCAGTTCAAACAATTAACCCCTCAGGAGGCGCAACTTCTGAGGGGTTAATTGTTTCTGTAAATCGACTTCAATGGCCCCAACGGCCTCTAGCGGTAGCGTACATCTCGGTAAACCAGGCGCGAATTAAAACCTCGCCCCCGCAAATCTAAAACGCGAGCCATTGCCAGATTGCGATCAGCAAAGGAACCGACATTAATAAAGTCGCCTAGACCTGAGTTTTCAGCAAAAGCTTCTGGATAAAGTTGCTGCACTTGGCTGAGGGTATTGCCTTCGCCAAATACTGCTACCACGTAGGCGGTGTTGACATATTCGATTCGATCAACCCCCGCAGGAATATCCCGCTCGGGAATATTGACCGTTACAGGCCCTACACCCGGTTCTTGAAACAGACGCTGTCCCGATTCACTAATAATTTCTAAAACCGTTTGGCCACGACCATTAACCCGCATAAAGTACTGGGCCGGGGTGTTGTTGTAGGTGCCGCTGCTGACATAGCTGACTTGGGGCTCGTCATCAGACGACGAGGGCTGGACAAGACGAGCCAAAGCTCCATTCTGCTCGCTCTGGCCAGACACTTTGTTGTGGACATTCATGATGTAAGCGTTTTCATTGTCTCGGCGGAACAACCGAGCCGCATAGGTTGTCGTATCAAACACTAAAATGTCTTGGCTATTGACTCGGCCAGCGGGAAGCTGATCGGGGAGTAAGTTATTCGCTACATCACCGACTGAAAATTCTTCGACAAGCTTGCGACCATCAGAATCAAGGATCTGTAATATGTGGCGGTTACTGCTGTCTACGACAGCTCGATAAACGACCAGTTGTCCATTAAGCCCTCCATTGCTAGAAAATATTGTGGCGTAAGGCTCAAGACTTTGGGTTGTGAGCGCTCTGTTTTGCTCTAGAACATCTCTTGTCTGGTTGTACACATTCATTCGGTTCTGTCCCCCTTCCCGAAAGACATGCACCGTGTAGTTGTCTGTATTGAAATATAGAGCTGAATTGGCGTTGGCTTGAGCCAATAAAACGGTGGCATCAACAATAGATGCGGGCGTCAACTGGGTTTCTATAGAAACTGACTGTCGGGCGATCGCTGGAGAAATTGCTAAGGGAAATGCGAATAATGCCGTAGTTGCAAGGGCCATTCGGGCCGTTGGATTCAGCCTGAATAAACGATGGGGTCGAGAAGGTGGTTTACTCATAGCATTAGCGTCCCAAACAATTGCTGATAACTTTCTGCTGGTATTTTTTAGTGACCCTCTAACCCGTCTACAGCGTTTTTGAAGCTCGTGAGGTCAAAAAAATAGCCTCAGAACTCTTGATGCCACCCGATTAGACGGACCTCACCATGCAAGGAAATGCTGCAGAGGCTGTTCTAGCGAAGTCTTAACACCCAGGAAGTCATATTCTTACGGAGGCTATTTTAGGTCAGTTTCTTCTGGGCAGACCATGGTTAAGGCCAAATTGTCGTGAATTATGGGTGCCAGAACCTTGGATAAGGGTGATTTTCTATCCCTTTAGCCCCTTTATGTACGCAGCTGTATCAAGTATGGGGAGGATCTGGCCTGAGATTGGCCAATAAGGTCTGGGTCTCGGGGGAAAGTTCAACCGGTAATGCGCCGCTGCGCAAATGTAAATCTCTTTGGGGAAAGGGAATTTCAATGCCGCGATCGCGTAAAGCAGCTTCAAGGGCAAAGTAAAGCTCGCTCCTGATCACCCATTGCAAGTGGGGTTCGGCAATCCAGATTAAGAGTTCAAAATTCAGGGAACTGTCACCAAATTCTACAAAAAACACCTGTGGGGCAGGCTTCGATAGAATTTCAGGATGCTGATCGCTGACATTCAACAGTACCTCTTGGACTGCGCTGGGATTGGCCCCATAGGCCACGCCGATCGGTAAGCGAATGCGCGAGATCGGGTTGCGATGGCTCCAATTAATCACCTCTTGCTCTAAGAACCGGGAATTGGGCACCAAGATGGAGACCTGATCGAGGGTTTTAATCTCGGTACTACGCGCCCCAATCCGTTCTACAGTGCCTTGAAACTCACCAAACTCGACAAAGTCCCCCACTTGAATGGGACGATCAAACACCAGTACAATGCCGCTACCAAAGTCCTTGGCAATATTTTGAAACCCTAGTCCTACTCCTACCCCCAAGGCACTCGCAATCAAGGCTAAAGAACTCAAGTCGAGCCCCCAAATTTGTAGGAGCACCACGGTTCCCACAAAGATCAAGCTATATTTCACCAAGATGGCGATTCCTTCACGGGCACCGCGATCGATGCCATCGACTTGAAGCACCCGAGACCGTAGCAGATTGCTTAATGTACCTGAAGCCACCACCAGGCTGAGAATTAAAGCCAGCAAGGCAATCAAACTCAACACCGAAAAATTACTCTGCCCTAAACGCAGGTTAGGCTGCACAAAGCCGTTGGTGAGCTGAATGCGCAGCCAGTAGCTGCCCTGGCGGGTTAAAGGAAATAGATTGGTAATGGAGTACAGCGCCACCACCCAAAGGCCGAAACGGGCCAGACCCATTGCCAGACCCAGCAATAGCCCGAGCCCCGCTGGTGGGCTGCCGTGATCAGAGGGCGTGATCATGGGCTTAACGCCGCGTCGCCACAGCAATCCCATCAGGCGATCTAAGCCGATGGTCAGGATCAACAGACCCACAGCAAACAGAATTCGTTGCCCCAGGACCGTCTGGCTGCGCTCTTGTTTTGCCCTGCTCAGGGCGTCGGTAATTTGGTCAGCTAAATCTGTAGCCCTTTGGCTAGGACCGATATCAGGGCCAAGCAGCTCAGCGTCAGCCTGGGTGACGGTCATCAGATAGCGATCGCCAATCAAGATTACGGGCAAATCATCTCGAAATACCCGTCGGACTCGCGGACTCCCTGAGCGCTCCACCTGGATTTCGAGCTCTAAGTTAATTGAAGCGGCGCGCTCTGCGGCCGTAATTTGACGACTCTCGGCCACCTCAAACAGTGGACGGCCATCCAAAACGACCGTAGCTGTCTCAACTGGATCTACTTGAGCAAACCCTACTGCCCCAGAAACGATCAGCCCAGTGATTAGGGTTAAAAGTGCTAGCAGAATAGACTTGATGCCACGACGCGCCATGCCCTAATGGCTCCTAGCGTTCATTTCAGTGCTGTCGTCATGGCAGTGGGCCAAGGACCTGTCAATGAATATAGCGGCTGTGGGGAGGGGCAACCCTTACATCCCCATAATTTCGTAGCCTGAGTCAACATAGAGGATCTGCCCCGTAATCCCGCTAGAAAGGTCGCTACAAAGAAATGCGGCTGTGTTGCCGACTTCTTGCTGGGTTACGGTTCGTCGTAAAGGCGCAACCTCTTCAACATGATGGATCATATCCAAAATGCCGCCCACCGCTGAGGACGCGAGCGTGCGAATCGGTCCCGCAGAGATGCCATTGACGCGAATTTGTTGAGGCCCCATTTCGGCAGATAGATAGCGGACGTTCATTTCTAGAGCGGCTTTGGCAATGCCCATAGTGTTGTAGTTGGGCACCACCCGCACGCCCCCAAGGTAGGTCAGGGTGACAATGCTACCGCCATTGACCATCAGCGGTTTGGCCCCTCGGGCTAGACTCACCAGCGAATAGGCACTGATATCAAGCGCGGTTTGAAATCCTTGGCGGGAAACGTCACTAAAGTCGCCCATCAGGTCATCACGGTTCGCAAAAGCGAGACAATGAATCAAGATATCAAGGGTTTCCCATTTCTCTTTGACGGCTTCAAATGTGGCTGTAACCTGAGCATCGTCCTGAACATTGCAGGGCAGAAATAGCTCCGGATTTAAGGGTGTGACTAGGCTGCCGACCTTTTTCTCCATCTTGCCTTTGTCGTCGGGAAGATAGTTGATGGCTAATTTTGCCCCTGCGGCGTGGAGTTGCTGGGCAATCCCCCAGGCAATGGAACGGTTGTTCGCGATGCCGGTGACGAGGGCTTTTTTCCCGGTGAGATCTAGCATGACAGTCCTGTTAAGAGCCATCTAGGAGAATACTCAAAAATTGGTGCCTCTCGATACCCCTCAACAACTGCGAAGAACTCGACAAACTTTGCAAGCCTTTGGGGGGTGATGGCTTAGGATGACCCTATGCTTTGTATGCTTCACCGTTAATGGCCATGACAACGTCTTCTAGAGCGTTATTGCGTATTGGTGAGGTTAGCGCCCAAGCTCAACTGTCTGTGAAGACCGTGCGCTATTACGAAGAGCGCGGCTTGATTCAGGCCAGTCGTCGTTCTTCAGGTGGGTTTCGCCTCTTTGACCCAGCAGTATTGACGCGCCTGCACTTTATTCGGCGATCGCAAGCCCTGGGGCTGAGCTTGCAAGATATTCAAGACATTTTAGATATTGCAGATCGCGGTTCTCGCCCCTGCAAGAACGTCCGCCAGAAATTTCAAGCCAAAATTGAAGCGATTGATAATCAGATGGAACAACTCCAGCAACTGAGGGCACAGCTACTGGAGTTGATCGATGGCGCTGATCAGACAGAACATTTAGAGGCCGATATCTGTCCGATTATTGAACATACGCCGCCTTTAGCTAGGAATTGAGCCAACTTTAGCTATCTGGCTCCCCCTGAAGGTAATTAATCGTGGTAGAGGAAGGAATGAACTGAACTAATTCTAAAAGCTGGTCCAATTCCGGGTCATTCGATTCCATGCCCTGTAATAGACCTTCTAAAGTCAAAACTTCAACGCCAATAGTTTCTTGGAGATCGGGATTGGCTTCTACATAGGGACCCACCTGAGCCTGCAAGTCTGCCAAAGAAAAGAACACCGGTAGCGTGTCATCGGCGTAGAGCAGATATTGACCATTTTCTAAATTGACTGCTGCAAAAAGAGGAACGCCATTAAAGGGTTGGCCTTCTTCAAGCTGGGCAATACTGCTGGCAGCCGCAACTTCTTGGGGAGTCGCAACATAAATCAATGAAGCACTCGCATCTAACTGATCGCTGGCCTCTGCGTAAAGACTGCCTAGGGAAAGCAACGCAATTTGAGCCCCATCCGCGAAGGCCGCTTCCTCTTCTACCGCACTGGCTAAAAACGTCTCTGCGTCAGAGCCGTGGATAAACACGACCGGTACGCTGACTTCGGTTTCGGACTCAGTGGTAATGTTTGCAGTGAGAGATCGGCCTTCGTCATCCACAATCACAAAAACAGGAACTGCTTCGAGCTTCTCCACAATTTCCGCTTCGCTGAGCGCCAAAGCGCCTTGCACTCCAATCGTCGAAGCCGTTAACAGCGCTCCACCAGTCGCCCCTAGGGTTACCATTCGGCGCAACAAACCTTTCATGGCGTTCATATGTAAATCTTTGTCGCTTTCTACTACTTCATTATGCATTTGCCCTACTCACCTGGACGGTCACCTAATTAGGGGGGTTCCTTGCGGCCCTGTCAGCTATGGCCGGGGTTAGAAAGCCTCCGGCACGCTTCAAGGTTAGAAGCTTTTATCCATAAGCTTTCTGACGTTGCCAGTGCCGAAAACTTTGCCGCATTGGCGATACTTGAAGGTATTCCCCCTAAAATCACCTTGATCGGTTTAGAGCTGCATAAAACAATAGGCGCAGTGCCATTGCCTGCGCCTATCCAATCATATTCAACGCAAGTGTGACGCGGTTAAGACACCACAAATGCAACTGTCATAACACCCACAACTAAGGCCAAAGCCAAACCACCTAAGATGATGTAGTTGCGCTTTTCAGAAGCGCTCGGGGGCTCAGCCTCATACATCTTCGGTTCAACAGCAAAGTTGTTGAGTCGTCCGCCATCTTCAACCGTATAAGGCATGCCTAAAGACTCCTGTGTAAATTTTTCGACTTTGCAACATGTTACCAATGAACTCAGGATATCGCAATATTTCTTAACAAATTAAAACTTTCTTTGCTTCAGTGACACTGTAAATGGTTGTAAATTGCAGCTCAAAGCCCCTTTCCCGTCAAGGCGGGAAAGGGGCTTTGCTAGGGGCTGTGGACGATTAAGCTAGATTTCTTGCGGCAAGACGGTTGTAGCCCCTAGCTTGATTCATTAGAGCGTAGTGGTTATGTCTGCCCAGTAAGGGTTTCGCCGTTGATTGTCCACACCCCCTAACCAGACCTAAAACTAGCGTTCTGTTAAATGGGTGAGAAGCTGATTGGAGCGCGTCACAAAGGACTTCATGCCGTCGGCATCAAACCCTTTCTGAGCCATGAGTGCCAAATCGTAAACATGCTGGCAGATCATCGTGGCCATTTCCCCGGCAGGAGAGGCTGAGCCATCGGCCTGCACGATGGTGCTTTGTTGGAGCTTAACCAGGTTCTGGATCATGGGGTGAGCCGTGTTTACCAGCAATACATGCTCTTCTGGAAACTCCATAGCGGTTTGCTGCATCATCGACATCATCTCTTGCATGCGACGGGTTGCCTCTGGCAACAGCACCATTGCGGGCGGTGTATCCGGCCCTTCGGTTTTGAGGGCCTCTGTGCGGACATTCACCTTAGGACGGTTCAGGGCGTTCTCAAACAGCTCCTTGATTTCATCACTGCGGGTTTTGTTGGTGCCTGGATCAACAATCTCGCTGGGTTTCTCCTTGTCCAGCAGGGTGTCGTCTAGGTCAGCATCGACCCGTGAGAATTTAACGTCGGTATATTCCTGCTCTAGAAAAGAGATGAAATGGGTGTCGATAAAGGTATCGAGGAAGAGCACCTCTAGCCCTTGGGATTCGTGTAGGGCGATATAGGTGGCCTGAGCCGCCGCATCGTTGGCATAGAAAACCCGATTTTCATGGCGGTCTTTGTTGCGCTCTAGATATTCCTTGAGGGTGGTGTAGGAATAACCGTCAGCATCAACGGCTGCAGTCTTGTTATCGACCTCGGACCAGGCGTCGTCTTCGGTTTGGACCTCGACCTTGGCGGTATCGGCGTCCTCAGGGGCGTCAAGCTTAGCCGTAGTGCGGAAGATGACAAAATTTTCGACTTGCTTCTTGAACTTATCGTCGTTGAGGGACCCAAATTTAATGAAGGTGCCCAGATCCTGCCAAGAGGCCACGTATTTGGCGCGATCGCCTCGATAGAGCTGCTTCAAGCTATCGCCCACCTTGCGGGCAATGTAGTCAGAGATTTTGCGAACGGTGCGATCGTTCTGTAAAAAGCTCCGAGAGACATTCAGTGGGATATCAGTGCTATCAATTACCCCCCGCAGTGGCAACAGAAAGCGGGGAATCACCTCTTCGCAGTTGTCGCTGACAAACACCTGATTGCAGAACAACTTGATATTGCTCTTGGTGACATCAATGTCAGGCTTGATTTTAGGAAAGTACAGAATGCCGTTGACCGTAAACGGATAGTCCGTATTCAGGTGAACCCAAAGCAGCGGATCTTCTTGGAAGGGATAGAGATAGCGATAAAACTCTAGGTAGTCCTCATCACTGAGATTGCTGGGGGACTGTTTCCAGGGGGCCTCATGCTTGTTGATCACCTCCCCATCCAGCTTGATGGGAATCGGCATGAAGTCGCAATAGGTTTTGACCAACTGCTGAATGCGGCTGGGCTCTAGATACTCCTGCTCCTCCTCCATTAGGTGCAGGGTCACGGTTGTGCCGACAGTGCTGTGTTCAGACGGAGACAGCTCAAACTCAGTGGTGCCATCACAGCTCCAATGGATAGCCTCGGCCCCAGATTGATAAGAGAGGGTGTCGATCTCAACCCGATCTGACACCATAAATGACGAGTAAAAACCCAAACCAAAGTGGCCAATAATCGAGGCGTCATCGCCGCTGTCTTTGAACTTGGTGATAAATTCTTCAGCGCTGGAAAAAGCCACCTGGTTGATGTACTTTTTGACCTCCTCGGCAGTCATCCCCAAGCCAGGGTCAGAAATGCTGAGGGTTTTTGCCTCTTTGTCAATGGCGATCTCAATTTCTGGATTGCTGACATCGCCCGAGTACTCGCCCGAACGGGTCAGTAGCGATAGCTTTTGAATGGCATCGACACTATTCGAGATCAGCTCCCGTACAAAAATTTCATGCTCTGAATAGAGCCACTTCTTGATAATCGGGAAAATATTCTCAGTATGAATACTGATATTGCCCTTTTCCAGAATTGTCGCCATAATCTCCCCGTGCTCAAAAAACAGCATATGGATGCTTAATTCTTGCACAGGATCACCGTCTGCACAATGGAAAAAACTGGTCTGATCAGGTGCGGGTTACCCCACTTCTAAACACAGGGTTCATTCGCTGTAAATCTATTCGCTGTAAACGCCGCTGCAGATGTCCACCAAATGCGGATAGAGCGCAGAGTCGGGGTCAGCATCCTCTAGGGCAGATTGATAGGTATGGGTGTCGATCGCCCCATTGTTGCCATCTAAGAAGGTGATGCGCTCAATGGCGTAACTAATTGTGCCGCAGTTGGCAATGTAGTCAAACTCGCCAGCGGCAGTACCGTTACTACTGACTGGGCTGCGCTTAGATAGAAGGGTGAAACGGACCGTTTCTCCGGTTTTCTGGATAGCAGGGTCGAGCAACCAGGATTGGGTAATCGTATTGCCTTGGCTGTCTTCAAAGCTATCGCTATAGAGGCTAATCCAGTCACTGTAGGGATCCTCTGCCTGGGCCAGAACATTGACATTCGGCTGCTGTAACCCTGTAGGCAGAATTCCTGCAAGGGGAGTAAGTGTTAAAGCCAAAGCAGTTGTCGTTGCAAACATGACATTACCTTAGGTGTAGCGCTGCCAATCTGTTGATGGCGATGGGCTTGGTCTTCACCTTACATGATGGTCATTAACTGAGTAATGCTTGACTCAAACTGTGCAGCTTTAGCAGGTGTCTCAAAATTGAATCCAAAACAGATTCGAGTCAGGCCGCAGAATCTTCGGCTAAGGTTGCATCTAAGTCCATGGGGCAATGACAGGCATCTTGCTGTAGCCAGCGTTCACCCAACTGTTTTAACGCGGCTAGAACAGGTTGAATTTCACGCCCTTTGTCAGTGAGGGAATATTCGACGCGAGGGGGCACCTCTGGATAAACCCGCCGCTCGACGATGCCGTAGCGCTCAAGTTCTCGCAAGCGTGCGGTGAGGGTCTTAGTGCTGATGCCCGGTAGAGCATCGATAAACTCATGGGTGCGTCGACTGCTAACAAACAGCTCTCGCAAGATTAAGATCGCCCACTTGCCCCCAACCATTTCTAGGGTGAACTGAATTGGACAGCGGTTCTCTGAGCAATCTTTAAGGTCACGCATGGTGGCTAGATGGCAGGTACGGGAAGGCCATTTCAATACATATACCCTCATCCTAGGCGGGGCTTCGTAGCCCTTGAGGAAACCCATGGGTTGTCTTAAAGTTTCAGGCGCTTGGTAGGCGATCGCGCTGTAACCGCTGGATGTGCCACTGAGGAGGTTGTCCTACTGTGGTTTGATCCGTATAGATCCACCGCCAATCGTCGCTACCGGGAACCGCCTGTAAGATCACCTCAAATGGTGCTTTTTGCTTGACCCGTCGGGAGCTATAGCGCAGCTCAAGTTGATAGTTGCCTTCAATCTGATAGGCCCCTTCACCGTTGACTCGCATGGAACGTGTGCGTGTGGGCTTAATTTTATTGACCTTGAGTTCTGGGGCGCTTGCTTTACGAGATAAGCCTTGCCAAAGCTGAAGCTGGGTCCGCTCTGCCTGCTGGGTCACCGCTTGAGTAATGATCTCTGTGGGCGGAGCTTGCCCCCCTCCACAACCCACCAGCCCAACCAGCAAGACTAGGGATAGAACCAGCATCCTTCCCATAAGCCACAGGTGCTTAATCATTAGACTGCAAACTCCGGGGATCCAAAGCATCCCGTAACCCATCTCCTAAAAGGTTAAAGGACAAGACAGTCAAGACAATCAGTAAGGCCGGGGGCCAAATTAGCCAGGGTTGCAGGACCAAAATCGAGGCGTCTGTGGCTAGGGAAAGCATATTGCCCCAGGACGGATCCGGCTGCTGAATTCCTAAACCAATAAGACTCAAAACCGCCTCAGCCAGGATAAAGCCCGGTACCGCCAGGGTGGCAGAGATGATTACATAGGACGCGGTTTGCGGCAGGATGTGACGCAGCACAATATAGAAAGGCCTGCCGCCCATGGCTTGGGCTGCTTGTACATAGGTTTGCGACTTGAGCGATAACACCTGCCCCCGAATCACCCTGGCCAATCCAGTCCAGCGGACAAAGGAGGTGATCAAAATGATCAGCAAAAACCGCTGAGAGCTAGACAGGGTGGCTGGGAGGACAGCAGCCAGAGCAACCAGCTAATAGATGTCAGGGATGGTCATGATCACCTCGACCAACCGCATCAGAATGGCATCAATAATGCCCCCAAAATATCCGGCCAGTCCCCCCACAATCATGCCCAGGGGGAAAGAGATGACAATGCCCACTAAGCCAATGCTGAGACTGCTGCGCCCCCCATGCACAAGGCGACTGAACTGATCGCGGGCCTGCTCATCAGTGCCGAGGAGGTTGAGCCTGCCAGAACCGGTGGTGCCAAACAAATGGCGATCGCCCTGAAATCCCGCGAACAGGGTCGTCTCTTCAAAGCTAGGGGCTAATGATAGCTGGGTCGGTAGGGGAAACCGGAGGGTAAGCCAACGGTATTCAGTGCCCCTAACAAAGAGTCGAATGGAAGAGGGCTGATCAAATAAGGTGTCAACATTTCGCTCCCCCGTTTCAAGAGAAACCGGCCCCTGGGTGGTGGGGTAAACATGGGGGCCGAGCCAGTCCCCTGTGGTTTGGTCACGCCAATAGACCTGGGTTGGAGGCAGCAGCGAAGCATTGGGCTCGGACTGATAGGGATCATAAGGAGCCACGAACTCTGCTGCGATTACGGCCAAATAAAACAGCAGCAAAACCAGCGCGCCCAATCGCGCCAGGGGATTTTTCTGAAGCTTTTGCCACCAAGTCATGCCAATCGTAAATTAGGTGGCAACAACAGCATTCTCGTTTTCCACCATGAACACGTTGGAATACAGGTTAGCAATGATTTGCTTCCCTTCCTGAGTTAGGGACAGATAACGCAACCCATCCTGAATGTAGGGATGAACCACATTCCAATAGAACTTGGGGTAATTCCGCTTCAGGTCATCGGGATGGTTGTAGTTGAGGTACTGGTTTTGCCCGGTCTCCTCAAATTCATAAAAGAGGGCGCAGATCTTCTTCAAATAGCGGGGATCGCTGAGCTGGCCAATTAAATCTGCAGCCCGCACCAATCCAGGGAACCAACGGGTATCTTGGTGATCTTCTTCCTTTGGCACCGGGAAGCGGGTCAGCTCAACATTTCGCTTAATGGCTTCAGAATCGATGATGCGGTTACCGCCAAAGCGCTCTTCGATGAAGCGCTTGCCGCGATCAACATGGTAAGGGGTCAACGAAGCGTCCGAGGCTCCTGGGCGTAGCTGCACCAGCTCATCGCCGTTACCCGTAGCGTACTTGTGCTCGCGATCGATGTCAGCGCGGCAGACGCCCTTGACATAGCCGATGTCATGGCAAACCAGAGAAATAATGAAGTGGAGCCAGTCTTCGCAACTGACGCCTCCCTCCCGAATATGCTTGCCGCGCAGCATTTCTTGGCCGACCAGCGTGACGAGGATAGTGTGCTCGACGTTGTGGTAAAGGGCATCGCTATTGGCAATATTTTCTAGGGCCATGCTCCCTGCCCAGGCGATGATGTCCTCATAGTCGGGCTTGAGGCCGCCATAGGTGCGGTGATAGCCCGCCCTTAGCTTGGCGACAAAGTCGGAGATTAAAATCTCGGTCGCATTAAACATGCTCGATGCTCACCTAAATGCAGCAGAGAGAGGAACTTCAGCGTCTTTAGGACCCTGTTCGCGTCGCCTACTGAGTATAGCGACAGTTTGAGGGCTTGCAGCGATCGCGGCTACAGAATGCATCCACGTTGTTAGCTCATCATTATTTCTATTGGAGCAGCGGGAAGAAAAATTACGTGTGATCTTGGTCAGTCGGGTGGCAATAGTATTTATGGTCCGGTTTAGAGCGCAAAAAACTCGCCAATGCCGGTCAAGAGCATTTTGGTGGCGATCGCGGTGAGTACCATGCCCATCAGTCGCTCGATTGCAATCAGCCCCCTGCGCCTGAGCAGTCGGGCTAGATCCGCTGAGAAGAATAGCACTAGGCCCGTAATTCCCCAGGCCAAAATTACCGCTGCCAGCCATTCTGGCCAGCGACTAGGGTCACTGCTCATGATGAAGATGACAGATGCTAAGGCAGAAGGACCGGCTACGAAAGGAACGGCCAGCGGCACCAAGAGCGGTTCGTTCTCGGCCTCTTCTACATCGGTGGCAAAGGCCCCACCGGCTGGTGGGAATACCATGCGCAAAGCAATCAAGAACAGGATGATGCCACCCGCGGTGGTCAGGACCGATTCGGAGATGCCGATCGCCGCTAGCAGGTAGCGCCCCGCAAACAGGAAGACCAGCAGAAAGGCCAGGGCAATCAGCAACTCCCGGACGATGACTTGGCGACGGCGTTCTGGGGCAACAGGATTGAGCACCGATAAAAATAAAGGCACGTTGCCGAAGGGATCCATAACGAGCAGCAGCAGCAGTACAGCCGAAAAAAGGGTCATGCCTATATTTGAAGAGCGAGAACGGCGGCGGTTTTGTGATTGTTCCGCACTAGCAATGGAAATCACAAGCCTTACATACACATCGTAGGTCCAGGGATTGTGGAGCGTTCTTGCCCAAAAGCCAAGGCTCTCCTAGTAACTGGCGCTGGGATAACAAGAGACACGCCATAGCTTTAACCGACATGGCAAAAGCAAAGGGTCATGCTGAGATGCCACTCCTTCAACACGATGCGCAATACGCCATAATGGCACTAGCAATAATTTCTTAAGATTTGCAGGGGCCGCTGGCTGTGACCGCAATGGAAGAAGATGTCAACCCACCTCAAGATCCAAGTCCAGCCATCCCGGAGGATGACACGACTGAGGCCCCCCCAGCAGCCCCCGCTGGTCGGCGTAATCTGTTCATTGGGCTGGGGTTAGGGTTGGCGATCGCTCTAGTGGGTCCCCGCCTGATCGGCGGCAATTCCAGCACAGCCAACGATGCGCCCGATATCGCAGCCGCCCCTGTCGCTGCCCAAACAGTTTCTGTCGCCCCAGCCCGTCAGGGCTCGGTGGCTGAGACCCTGACCGTAACCGGTACGGTGCAGGCGGCAGACTTACTCATCGTTACCCCTCAGGTGAGTGGTCTACAAATTCGCCAGGTTTTGGTGGATGTGGGGGATGCGGTTGGGGTGGGTCAGCCTCTGGTGATCTTCGATGACGCCACGCTGCGGGCTCAAATCCAGCAGGCCCAGGCCCAAGTCGATGTGGCTATCGCTCAGGTTGAACAACAACGGGCCAACCTTGCCCAAGCAGAGGCGACCTTAGCAGAAGCAGAAGCCAACTTGGGGCGCTATCAATCTTTACAAGATCAAGGGGCGGTTAGCGCTGAGGAACTCGACAGTCGTTCCACCCAAACCATCACAGCCCGAGAGAATGTGCGGGTCGCAGATGCTGCTGTCGCCAGTGCCGAGGCCACCGTCCGCAGTCGCCAAGCTGATGTGGACCGCCTGCAAACCCAGTTGGACTACACCGTTTTGCGGGCTCCCAGTTCCGGGATTGTGGCAGAACGACTTGGCAGCGTGGGGGATGTGTCCTCTACCTCTAATGAAGTGCTGACCCTAATTCAAGGGAATCAGTTGGAGCTGGCGGTGACCGTGCCCCAGGCGCAGTTGCCCCAAGTCACCGTCGGTGCCCCCGCCACCATTACCGCCAGCACCGATGCCAGCGTTCAACTAGAAGGCGCAGTTCAAGAAATTGAACCCTTGGTGGATCCTCAAACCCGCACGGCTCAGGTGATCATTCGCGTGCCAGCCAGTGAACGGGTGCGTTCTGGTATGTTTTTGAACGCCGCCATTCAAGTGGGCCGCCGCTCTGGGGTGACGGTTCCGGCCAGTGCGGTACTGCCCCAGCCGGATGGCTCCATGCAGGTGTGGGTGTTGAGTCCCGAGAATACAGCCCTGGCCCGCGCTGTTGAGACCGGTACACGGCTACCCGAATCGGTGACTGGACCAGCTCGCATCGAAATTTTGGAAGGCTTACAGCCCGGTGAACAGGTGATTGTGGCCGGTGCTAGTTATGTGCAGGCGGGCGATAGCGTAACTGTCTCTGAGGATTTATAACCCCTAGCGCCGCTGAATTCAAAATTCAAACTCGCCCCGCTCCTTTTTCCTCACACCCGCTTCTATGGCATTCAACGTTTCTGGCTGGTCTATTCGTCGCCCCATTCCAACCCTGGTGTTGTTTTTGGTGCTGACCCTAGCGGGGTTGGTGTCTTTCAACAAGTTGGGCGTTGATCTGAATCCCAATATTGATATCCCTGCCGTCATTATCACCGTCGAACAAACCGGTGCCGGACCTGAAGAACTGGAGACTCAGGTGACCGAGCCGATTGAGGATGCGGTGGCGGGGCTGGGCAATATCGATCAGATTAATTCCACCGTAACTGACGGCTTCTCGACGACGATCGTGAATTTCACCTTGGGAACCGACAGCGATCGCGCCACCAATGATGTGCGAGATGCGATCGCCCGCACCCGCCAGAATTTGCCCGCTGATGCCCGAGAGCCGAGCATCCGCCGTCTGAACTTCAGTGGCGGAGCGATTTTGACCTATGCGATCACCTCTGAGCAGCGCTCCGTAGAAGAACTGAGTGATTTGGTGGACCGCACCATTAGCCAGAGGCTGCTGGCGGTGCCGGGGGTCTCCCAGGTCAATCGGTTTGGCGGCGTTGATCCAGAGGTGCGGGTTGATTTGGATCCGCGCCAGTTGGATGCTTTGAGCATTACGGCGACCCAGGTCAATGATCAAATTCGGGCAACCAATGTCAACTTGCCGGGCGGGCGAGCCACGCTGGGGCAGCAAGAACAAGGGCTACGAACCTTAGGCAGTGCTCCTACAGTAGAGACCCTGGCCCAGTCCCCCATTTACCTGAGTAATGGCAGCACCGTTCCCCTCAATAGTTTGGGGGCGGTCGAACTGGGCTACCGAGAGATCCGCCGATCCGCCCACTTAGACAATCAGCCGGTGGTGGCCTTTTCTGTGAGCCGCAGCACCGGCAGCGTGCTGGTTTCGGTGGAAGAAGGGGTGACCGCAGCAATCGCTGAGTTGGAGGAAACCTTACCAGACGACATTGGTTTATCGCTGATTTTCACCCGGGCTACGGAGATCCGAGCCTCCTATCAAGCCTCGATTGATGCCTTGATTATTGGCTGTATTTTGGCGGTGGTGGTGGTCGGGGTTTTCCTTAAAGATTGGCGGGCCACGGTGATCACCGCAACGGCGCTGCCGCTATCAATCATCCCCACCTTTTTGGTGATTGATACCCTGGGCTACACCCTCAACACTATGTCGCTGCTGGCGCTGACCCTAGCAGTCGGCAACTTGGTGGATGACGCGATCGTTGAAATTGAGAATGTCGAGCGTCATATCCGCATGGGCAAGCCGCCGCTGCGAGCGGCGCTCGACTCCACTGCTGAGGTGGGTTTGGCGGTGCTGACCACCACAGCGACGGTGGTGGCCGTCTTCATCCCTGTTGCCTTTATGGGGGGGATTCCGGGTCAGTTTTTCCAACCCTTTGGCGTAACCGTAGCCACAGCCACCATGTTTTCTACCCTGGTGGCCCGACTGATGACGCCGATGATGGCGGCCTACTTGCTTAAATCCAAACCGGCATCTGAGCCTGCAGCAGATGTTCCAAACGGCTCAGGCAAGGCTGCATCCCGACGTTTGCAGCCCTATCGCGTTTTATTGGGGGCAGGGCTGCGTCACCGATTGGTCACCATTGCCCTAGCGGTGATGTTCTTTGTCGGTAGCTTGATGCTGGTACCCTACATTCCCACCAGTTTGTTTGAATCAGGGGACACGGGCTTATCCACCATCGAGGTCGAATTGCCCCCAGGCTCTACCTTGGCTGATACCCGTCGAGTGACCGAGCGTATCACTAATGAGTTAATGCCTCATCCAGCCGTCCAAACCTTACTCGCCTTTGAAGGGGACGAAGGGGTCAACACCGCTGAAATCTTTGCTCAGCTCAAACCTAAGTCAGAACGAACGGTTTCTAAACGAGACTTTGAGGAAGATGCCCGCGATGTCTTTAAAACCATACCGGGTGCCCGAATTAGCTTTGAGAGTGAGGGTGCCTCTGGGGAAGGCAAAGACCTAACAATCGTCCTCAAAGGGGATGACCCCAATACCCTTCTGAATTCTGCCAATGCCCTAACCCAGCAGATGCGGCAAATTGCGGGGCTGGTAGAGGTCTCTTCTAGCGCCAGTTTGATACAACCAGAACTTTTGATTCGCCCTGATCTGCAGCGGGCTTCAGACTTAGGGGTCTCTGTACGGACCATTGCTCGCACAGCCTCTCTGGCCACGTTGGGCGATTTGGATTTTAATTTGGCTGAATTTACGTTGGGCGATCGCCAGATTCCCATTCGCATCCAGCTTGCCCCTGAATACCGCGACCAACTTAGCACTCTAGAGCAGCTCAAAGTCCCCAGCCAGAACGGCACCCTAGTACCTTTGGTGGCAGTGGCCGATCTCACCTTTGGTAGCGGTCCCGCTCAGATCGATCGCTTTGATCGATCTCGTCAGTAGATCGCTTTGAGCGATCTCGTCTGGTCCAAATTGGGGCCAATCTCCAGGGCATCACCCTGGGCCAAGGCTTGGCCCAGGTTAACGCCCTGCCTGCTTTAACCAATCTGCCACCAGGGGTCAGTCAAGAACCCATTGGTGATGCGGAAATCATGCGGGATATTTTTAGCCGCTTCCTCCTTGCCTTGGGGACGGCGGTGCTCATGATTTACGCAGTGCTGGTGCTGCTGTACAACAGCTTCTTGTATCCCATTACCATCATGGCGGCGTTGCCCCTCTCCATTGGCGGAGCTTTGATGGGGCTGCTCATAGCTCAAAAACCCCTGGGTCTGTTTGCCCTGATCGGGATTGTGCTGCTGATGGGGTTGGTGACCAAGAACGCGATTTTGCTGGTGGACTACGCCCTGATTGCCCGTCAGCAGGGGCAATCCCGCAAGCAAGCGGTGCTCTCTGCTGGGTTGATACGACTACGGCCCATTCTGATGACTTCAATTTCAACCATGGCTGGAATGGTACCGATCGCGATGGAATGGGGCGCTGGTGGCGAAACCCGCAGTCCGATGGCGATCGCGGTAATCGGTGGATTTAGCACCTCTACCCTACTCACCTTGGTTGTAGTCCCGGTTTTCTTTACCTATATCGATGGCTTCAAAGACGGGATTCGCCAACTCTGGCAGCGATTAACCAAGCCCCCCCTTCACAAAGAATTAGAAGCCTACAAACCGTCTTCTCGTAAATAGGCCCTATTCAACCCCCTATTCAACCCTGAGAGGTTGCCGACTGGAACCTGCTTTGAGCGCCCACTCAGGTTTTTCGGTAGTTTCGCCAATGGGAATATAGATGCCTTCGTGATCGAAGGCATCTTTTAAAAGCTTACGAAGATTGGCTTCTACCAGAAAATGCTTGCCCGGTTTCACCTTAGTTTTGGTGCGCACATATAGACGAATATCACCGAACTCTTCCACCCCCTCAATTTCTGTTAGGCCCAAAACATTTTCGTCCTGTTCTCTGAGTTGGTGGCCAACAGATTGAATGATGCGGTAGACACGCTCTAAATCAGTGTCATAGTCAAACCCAATATTGCTTAGTGGTGCAGAAAACTTTTCAGCATCTTAGTCAGTCTCACCATGAGAATCTGATCACCTTGTTGAACTCTATGCGCTGCTCTAAAGCAAGCCGTTTTCGTTGAGAAGCATAGGCCTTAGGTGGACTTTTACTGGGCA
>JBHJIP010000248.1:0-7596 GCA_050043365.1 Leptolyngbyaceae cyanobacterium | reverse complement strand
TACAACGAAGACGCGCGCCGCGCCCTCGAAAAAGGGATGGACCTTTTAACCGAAGCCGTCGGCGTCACCCTCGGCCCCAAAGGCCGTAACGTCGTCCTAGAAAAAAAGTTTGGTGCGCCCCAAATCGTCAACGATGGCGTCACCATCGCCAAAGAAATTGAACTCGAAGACAACATCGAAAATACCGGCGTCGCCCTAATCCGCCAAGCCGCCAGCAAAACCAACGACGCCGCCGGTGACGGCACCACCACCGCCACCGTCCTCGCCCACGCCATCGTCAAAGAAGGTCTGCGCAACGTCGCCGCCGGTGCCAACGCCATCTCCCTCAAGCGCGGCATCGATAAAGCCACCGCTCACCTAATCGAAGAGATCGCCACCAAAGCTCAACCCGTCGGCGACTCCACCGCCATCAGCCAAGTCGGCACCATCTCCGCCGGCAACGACGAAGAAGTCGGCACCATGATCGCCGAAGCCATGGATAAAGTCGGTCGCGAAGGGGTGATCTCCCTCGAAGAAGGCAAATCCATGACCACCGAACTCGAAGTCACCGAAGGGATGCGCTTCGACAAAGGCTACCTCTCCCCCTACTTCGTCACCGACGCAGAACGGATGGAAGCCGTCCTCGACGACCCCTACATCCTGCTCACCGACAAAAAGATCACCCTGGTGCAGGATCTGGTGCCCGTGCTCGAGCAAGTGGCTCGCGCCGGTAAGCCCCTGATGATCATCGCCGAAGACATCGAGAAAGAAGCATTAGCGACTTTAGTCGTGAACCGCATGCGCGGCGTATTGAACGTCGCCGCCGTCAAAGCCCCCGGCTTCGGTGACCGTCGTAAAGCCATGCTCGAAGACATCGCCGTGTTGACCAACGGTCAAGTGATCAGCGAAGACACCGGCCTCAAACTCGACAACACCAAGATCGAGATGCTGGGTCAATCCCGCCGCATCACCATCACCAAAGACAACACCACCCTCGTCGCTGAAGGCAACGAAAAAGACGTCAAAGCCCGCTGTGAGCAGATTCGTCGTCAGATCGAAGAAACCGAGTCTTCCTACGACAAAGAGAAGCTACAAGAGCGTCTCGCCAAGCTCTCCGGCGGTGTGGCAGTAATCAAAGTCGGTGCAGCCACTGAGACCGAAATGAAAGACCGCAAGCTCCGTCTAGAAGATGCGATCAACGCAACCAAGGCGGCGGTTGAAGAAGGCATCGTTCCCGGCGGCGGCACCACCCTGGCACACTTGGCTCCTGGTTTAGAGACTTGGGCCAGCGGCAACCTCTCTGGGGAAGAGCTGTTGGGGGCAAGCATTGTCGGTCGGGCTCTGACGGCTCCTTTGAAGCGGATTGCTGAGAATGCCGGTCAAAACGGGGCGGTGATTGCTGAGCAAGTCAAAGCGAAGGACTTTAATGTGGGCTACAACGCGGCGGATGGCAGCTTTGTGGACATGTTGGGGGCTGGGATTGTGGACCCGGCGAAGGTGACTCGTTCGGCGTTGCAGAATGCGGCATCGATTGCGGGCATGGTGTTGACCACCGAGTGCATTGTGGTCGACAAGCCTGCGCCGAAGGATGCGGCGGGTGCAGGTGCGGGTATGGGGGATTTTGATTACTAGGGCTAGATAGAAGAAGTAATCAGGTCGAACCCTAGGGTTCGATATTCCTAAAGCCCATAGCAGTCGCCAGTCCGGTTAGGACAGGACTGCGACCCACTTTGCTTATGCGCTAAAGCTCAGAGCAATCCTAGGTGTCCTAAGCAAAGTGGCCAGCGCTATAAAAGCCCGCCCAGGCAAGACCTGGGCGGGCTTTTGATCGACCTTAATGTGTGACTCACAATAAGACAGGCACCAGTAAAAGAGCATGGCGAATGCGGTGTTCAGAACAATATCCTCATGGAATCTGACTCTACGGGACCCAGTATGCTATGAACTCGAGAAAATCCTGAAAGCCTATCTGGGCAATACTTACAGGATTTTTGGCCTTCGCTAGCATACTCAACCCAGTAGAGCCAGCATTTATTCAACAGGCAGAAAGATATCTTTTGGATTAAGTGCGATTACTTGAGTGATGCTATTGATATGTGCTGTAGATTTGGTGCGTTCGCTTAGCAGCAACGCACCCTAACCTGGCTGCTGATCCCGATGGTGAAGCTGGGTTTGCTTTGTACTAATTATCAATGACCAGATCAAGTTGACGGCCACTCCAGCAGCAGCTCCCCTAAATTGCCAACCCGATAGTCTCTCAATAGGGTCCTTGCCGCCCGTTCTACATCCCCTTGGTAATTCCCCTCAGCCAAGGTGTGGAGGTAGGTTTCACCGTTGATCCCCTCCACTCCAATGCCATAGCGGTCATTCAATGTCGTTGTGTAGGGGCTGGTGTCGTCAGAGACGTGGAGCGATCGCAGCAAATCCACAAACCCCATGGCAATGCGCTGATTGTCGTAAGCGGCACCACCAATGTCATCACAAATCGCCAGCTTCAACGCCGCTGCTTGATCCTTAAGCAATGCCGGTAAGACCCCCGGTGCATCCAGTAGCTCCAGGGTTTCTGAAATCCTGACCCACCGCAGTTGCCGCGTCACCCCCGGCTTACGGGCACTGGCCACCACCTTGCGCTTCAGCAGTCGGTTGATCAGTGCCGACTTTCCCACATTCGGGAAGCCAATCACTACCGCCCGCACGGGTCGGGGCCTCATGCCCCGCTTTTTGCGGCGTTCATTGACTGCCGCCCCAGCATCCTGAGCCGCCTTGGCGACCGACACCACCCCTTTGCCCTGCTGAGCATTAGTGAAATAAGGGGGCAATCCCTGGTCGCGAAACCAGCTTTCCCAAGTGGCTCGGGCCTCAGCCGAGATCATGTCGACCCGGTTGAGCACCAAAACGTGCCCCTTATTGCTAATCCATTCCGGGATGCGGGGATGGCTGGTGGCCATGGGAATGCGGGCGTCCCGCACTTCTAGCACCACATCCACCCGCTTGAGCTGCTCCAGCAGTGCCTTTTCAGCCTTGGCAATGTGACCGGGATACCACTGAATCGCTGGACTACTCATCGCTGGATACCCATGCCTAAGGCACAACCAAAACCGGACAAGGGGAAAGATTAATCACGCGCATGGTGACGCTTTCATCCTGGTGGTCTTCAATCAAACCCACCCCTCGACAACCCATCACAATCAGGTCAGCCTCTTGCTCATCCGCCACATCGCAAATCACAAAGGCAGGCTGCCCTTGTTTTTCGATGGTCTCGCTCTCGATCCCCTGCTGGGCAAACATATCTTTGACCTGGGCCAAGAGCTGGGCCACCGCCTGGGGTGAAGTTTGCTCTGCCGAGGCATCGGAATCCCCAGCGGTCTCGACCACCGACAGCAGCACCAGCCGACTTTGGTGGTGTTTGACGATGTCCACCGCCACGGCGGCGGCCTGTTTGGCCTCGGGGCTCATATCTACGGGAAATAAAACCGTCTTGAACATAGGGACTAAAACGGAAACACAGACTCCGGTAAGATACTTTTTTAGATGTAGTTTTGTGACCTTGACCACAGACGGTCCTTGGAACTGGGGCTAGAGCACAAATCCTGCACCTAGGTTAAATCAAGGATGACGCTCCCTTTTGGGAAGCCGTGGAGAAACGTAATAAACGCAGTTTTAGGAGATCAAGCCTGTGGCTAAAAAGACAGTAGCAGCCCTGACGGCAGCCGATGTATCTGGTAAGCGGGTCCTGGTACGGGCCGACTTTAACGTTCCCCTTGATGATAAAGGGGCGATTACCGATGATACTCGCATCCGAGCTGCGCTTCCCACCATTCAAGACCTCACTGGTAAGGGGGCCAAGGTTGTCCTGTGTAGCCACTTTGGTCGTCCCAAGGGCAAGGTGGTCGACAGCATGCGGCTGACCCCTGTGTCTGAGCGCCTGTCTGAACTGCTCGGCAAGCCCGTCGTTAAGTGCGATGACTGCATTGGCGACGATGTTGCCGCTAAGGTCAATGGTCTTGCCAATGGCGATGTGGCTCTCCTAGAGAACGTTCGCTTTTATGCGGGTGAAGAAGCCAATGAGAAAGACTTCGCCCAGAAACTAGCCGCGAATGCCGATCTCTACGTGAACGATGCCTTTGGCACCGCCCACCGTGCCCATGCTTCCACCGCTGGTGTTACCGAATTCTTGAGCCCCTCCGTTGGCGGCTACTTGATCGAGAAGGAGCTGCAGTATCTGCAAGCGGCGATCGAAAATCCCCAGCGTCCTTTGGCAGCTATCGTCGGTGGCTCCAAGGTTTCCAGCAAGATTGGCGTCATTGAAACCCTGCTGAGCAAGGTTGACAAGCTGCTGATCGGTGGCGGTATGATTTTCACTTTTTATAAGGCGCGGGGCCTAAACGTGGGTAAGTCGCTGGTGGAAGAGGACAAGCTGGAACTGGCCAAAACCCTCGAAGCCATGGCCAAGGAAAAAGGCGTTGATCTGCTCCTGCCCACCGATGTAGTTGTGGCCGACAACTTTGCCCCCGACGCCAATGCTCAGACTGTGAGCATTGATGCCATTCCCGATGGCTGGATGGGTCTAGACATTGGTCCTGATTCCGTCAAGGTCTTCCAATCTGCTTTGGAGCAGTGCAAGTCAGCGATCTGGAATGGCCCCATGGGCGTATTCGAGTTCGACAAATTTGCAGCAGGGACAGAGGCGATCGCCCATACCCTGGCAGCACAAACCGGTAACGGCTGCACCACCATCATCGGTGGCGGTGACTCTGTCGCAGCGGTTGAGAAAGTGGGCGTCGCTGACAAGATGAGCCACATTTCTACCGGCGGCGGCGCAAGCCTAGAGCTGCTCGAAGGCAAAGTCCTCCCTGGCATTGCTGCCTTGGATGACGCCTAACTCAGCTTGTCGAGATCACAGGCACCTGTTTAGCGTGAGGTGCTTGTGATCCCTGTCACCCGACGCTAGCTTTACCCCGCTGGCCCCGCCACAAAGATTAACCTGTAAATCTTGAGAGCAGCGCTAAAAGAGAAGCATCAAGACAGATGCGTTGACGGGTCTATCGTGGGGCGACCCAGCTGGGGCGCTGGCTTCATTCGAGTATTGCTGCAACAACGGTGGTCAGACATACAACTCCCCAGCGAGCGCATCCTGCAACGATGGTTTAAGACACATCGACCACCTGCCAAATTGCTCAACTGCTTTTCCGGCCTCAACACCCCCAGCACCATCACCCGCCCCTGCCCGTAGACAAACCGGGGCTTGAGATGGCCGGGAATGTTTTAGGCGCTTCCAGGCCGGTTCCTCCATGGGCGCTTCTAGAATCACATGCTGCTTGCCCTCGGGCTTGAGCCAGGTACTCTGTGGCGTGGGGGATAGAACCATCGCGATCGCTGCCGATAAAATGTGGGGCAAAGGAAACATCCTGGGCAGCTTAATCATGTCTAAGACTCAGAGCCTTGAAAAACTTAGGACATCGGAGATCTGGGATAAACCACATCCCCCTCTGAAGCTGCTCATTCACTTTGGCTCCAGGGCCAGAGGCGACCATGGCCCCAGTAGTGACGCCGTATGATCGACGGGCAGGGCAGTTTTGACAATGCCTGATCTCGTTTGCACTATGATCAAACCACTCTCGTGTTGGGTTAGACCCTATGGTTACTACCAATCGCTACACCACCCTACCCACCAGTGACGAGCTGCCCTGTTCTGACGACACGCCCGTGGACAATGAGGACCAGAATTTTCTGCCCAACTACCTGCTCTTTCTCTTAGGACTGATTTGGAAAGAGCGTGACAATTGGTACTTCGGGGTGGATATGGGCGTTTATCACACCACTGGCGTCAGCCCCAAAGTGCCGGTAGTACCAGATGGCTTTCTGAGTCTGGGGGTGCCGCGTCGTAAACCGGGGAATAAATCCCGCAAGAGTTACGTCACCTGGGAAGAAGCAGACACAGTGCCCACCTGGGTATTGGAGATGGTTTCTTGGACCCCAGGCAACGAGTACGACGACAAGCTAGGGATCTACCAAAAGCTAGGCATTCTCTACTACGTTATCTACAACCCCGAATATTGGCAGCGAGATCGCCATCAACCCTTTGAGGTATACAAACTTGTTGAGGGTGAATACCAGTTACAACTGGGTGAGCCGTATTGGATGCCCGAAGTTGGCCTCGCCATTGGGCGCAGTCAAGGAGTCGTAGGGGGCATCGAACGAGAGATTCTGTCTTGGTTTGACCAACAGGGAAAGCGCTATCTCTCGGCAGAGGAACAGGCTCAACAGGCCCAACAGAAAACAGAACAAGCTCAACAGCAGGCCCAACGATTGGCAGAGCAGCTACGGGCACTGGGGATTGATCCAGATACCGTTTAGCGTTTCCTCTACACCCTAAAATTCTGTATGGAGCTCATCAGGCGGGTGCGTTTTACTCAGGCCATTGCCGGTTCTTTCACCGCTGCCTGCATATACCCAAACCACTCCGCCAAATTGCTCAACTGCTTCTCTGGCCTCAACACCCCCAGCCCCCGCACCGTCACCCGCCCCTGCCCATAGACAAACCGAGGCTTGAGATGGCTGGGAATATTTTCGTGCAGGCGCTTCCAAGCGGGCTCTTCCATGGGGGTTTCGAGAATCACATGCTGCTTGCCCTCAGGCTTGATGCGGGCAAAGCCCAACTGCTTGGCAATCAGCTTCAGCTCCAGCACCTGGATCAGCTGCTCCGTGGCGTGGGGGATGGAACCGTAGCGATCGCTCAAGTCCGCCACAATTTGGGTCAGCTCCCGCTTGCTGTCGGCGGTGGCCAGAGCCCGATAGGCGGTCATCTTCTGGTCGGCATCGCCAATGTAGTCGTTGGGGATAAAGGCCGTCAGCTTTAGATCCACCTGGGTGTCATCCACCTGGGGAATATCTTGGCCGCGAATCTCGGCAATCTCCTCCTCCAACATATTCATATAAAGGTCGAAGCCGATCGCATCCATCTGCCCTGACTGCTGCACCCCTAGCAGATTCCCCACGCCGCGAATTTCCATATCCCGCATCGCCAACTGATAGCCGGAGCCGAGTTGAGCAAATTCCTGAATCGCCCGCAACCGCTGACGGGCTTTGGGGGAGAGGGTCTGCTGGCGTGGGTAAAACAGCCAGGCATGGGCCTGGATGCCAGCGCGGCCCACCCGGCCCCGCAGTTGATAGAGCTGGGAGAGGCCAAACTTTTGAGCGTCTTCAATCAAGATGGTGTTGACGCGGGGGATGTCAAGGCCCGATTCGATGATGGTGGTGCAGACCAAGATATCGGCCTCACCGCTGCTAAAGCCCAACATGGTGGATTCCAGCTCACCCTCCTGCATTTGGCCATGGGCGATCATGATCCGGGCACCGCTGACCCACTCCCGCAGTCGGGCGGAGATATCTTCGATGCCTTCCACCCTGGGCATCACGTAAAACACCTGACCGCCCCGGTCCAGCTCCTGGCGAATGGCGCAGCGAATTGATTCCGGATCGTAGGGGGACAGGTGGGTTTGAATGGGGCGACGGGAGGGGGGCGGCGTGGTGATTGGGCTCATTTCCCGCACCCCCGATAGAGACATATAGAGGGAGCGGGGGATGGGGGTGGCGCTGAGGGTGCGCACGTCTACC
>JBHJIP010000247.1:0-18952 GCA_050043365.1 Leptolyngbyaceae cyanobacterium | reverse complement strand
CTATACGGTACAACTGGGGCCAGCCCAGTAATGCTAGTTTCCTGTTGATCCATACAAGAAGCGCCCCTTCTCTAGATAGTGAGAAGGGCCGCTTTTCTAAACCGGTTCAAGATCCGGCTGTTGAGCACTCAAGGATTACTCAACAGTAATATTGCCGACCATGCCAGCACCACGGTGGGGAGCGCAAAAATAGGTGTACTCACCAGCGGGCATATCAGCAGTAAAGGTCGTCGCGTAGGACTCACCTGGGGAGAAGGTGAGCTGATCGTGGGAGAGCTTCGTTGCTAGAGCTTTATCTCCGCCGGGGATAGTCGCGTCATCGAAGATGACGTTATGGGGGGCCATCTTGTTATTAATCCAAGTTACGGTGTCGCCAGCTTTAATAGCAAGCTCAGCTGGTTCAAATACCAATAGGCCGCTATCACCACCCATCTTGACCTCATAATCAGCCGCCATAGCCGGAGAAGCTGCTAACGCGACGGTGCCGATGACCATGGCAAAAGCCAGACAAGCGATAGTGAAACGACGAAGGGCGCGTGCAATCTGTTTCATGTTTTCCTCTAACGTGATTGAGTCAATCGTTGACGCTAACTAAAGTTGTTTCTGCTTTAAACAACTTGTTTGTATTGCAGCAAACGTGAACGCTGCTTTGTACCACCTCGGCAAGGTTAAGTGCCCTAGCAAAATTTCGCAAAGGGGAAATTCTCGCCGAGGTAAAACATTTGACGGAAGTTACGGAAGTTATAGCAGTTTGCTATGGCTTATGCACTTCCAAGACCAGGGGCAGAGACGGTGCTCTTACCACCCCCCCACAGGGGACCCAAAATCTTGGGTTGGATCAAAATATGACCTGATAGAGCAACCAAGTCCTCATCGGTTAGCCCCCGCATTTGAGGGTAGATATCGCTACTCTTCAAACTGGGGTGTAGCGCTGAGATGTCGCTTAACCCATCGTAGGTCATGGGCTCTTTTAGGTACGCTACCAACGCTTCAACATTGTCCCGAGGAGGTAAGGCACCGGCCAAGCTTCCTGCATCTAGACCGACGGTCGGATTGGTTTTGGTAATGCCGCTGTTGTGGCAAATCGCACAGGTTTGGCTGAACTTTTTGCGGCCACGGGCAACTTGGTCTAAGGACAACACAATGGTGTCACCCTCAACGTTTAAAGGTACGGTGCGGGTGGCTTCATCCAGTTCCGCTGCGATCGCTGGGCCGCCCACCCATTGGCTCAAGACCAATACAGCGACTGCGACTAGCCAAAGGCACTTTCTAAGCATGGTTCTCCTCAAGATTTTTGATAGGTGATCTATCACGCAACACAGCAGAGTCAACATCCACGGTGATTCGCACTGAGGGTGATCTTGGATCGGGCCAGGGCTCAGAGCTTGAGTCAGCGTCCGCTCATCCAAACGATTGATCTCAAACCTCCCAGTACAAGGTTTACTGTGAAAATTGAGTTCCTAGTAATGAATATCATGCCACCGAATGGCCCTATTCCCAAGGCGAAAGGCAGCTTTTTGCCCTGACCGGAACGCCCCGCCAGGTTAAGTGTTGCGTGTTTTAAATCCCTTGAGTTCTTGAGAGGGGCGCAACTCAAGCGATCGCCGCTAGGGTAGGAACCGGCTGGTGGAGGCGAATCAGTTGAGCCAGAGTCGATTTGAGTTGAGTGCGCGGAATAATCGCATCAACGAAGCCATGGTTGAGCAAATATTCTGCGGTTTGGAAATCATCCGGCAGCTTTTCGCGCAGGGTTTGTTCCACCACCCGACGGCCCGCAAAGGCAATGGTGGCTTTGGGCTCAGCCAGGATAATATCCCCTAGCATCGCAAAGCTGGCGGTAACCCCACCCGTGGTGGGGTGGGAGAGCACTGGGATATAGAGGAGGCGCGCTTCTCGATGGCGCTCTAACGCACCCGAGATTTTGGCCATTTGCATCAGGCTCAGCATCCCTTCCTGCATCCGAGCCCCCCCGGAAGCGCAGACAATAACCACAGGGATCTGAGCCTCGGTTCCCGTTTCGATTAGGCGAGTTAGCTTTTCACCTACAACGGAGCCCATGCTGCCCCCCATGAACCGAAAGTCCATCACCCCTAGGGCGATGGGTAGCCCGTCTAGTTGACCCGTACCGGTTTGAACCGCATCAGACAGGTGGGTTTTGGCCTGGGTGTCGCGAATGCGATCGCTATAGGCCTTGCGGTCACGAAACTTGAGGGGATCTTCTGGGGTGATTTGGGGATTAAGGGGCACCCAAGTGTCAGCATCAATCAACTGCTGGATGCGCTCATCACTAAAAACTCGATGATGGTGGCCACATTCAGAACACACCCGTTGATTGGCCTTGAGATCCTTGGTGTAAGACATCACGCCACAGGCTTCGCATTTGGTCCAAAGCCCATCTGCAATATCGCGCTCACGCCCATCCGACTGAATCGGATCCGCTTTGCGGCGGTTAGCAAACCAATCAAACAGAGACATGGGCCTTCAGCATTCAGAGAACAAACAGGGGATTGCTTTAGGTTTAACAGCCGAAGACGACCCCTACAGCCGAGTGTCATCTTCGCCCCAGTAAACTCATCCTATCGGGTTTAGTCCGTTTCCTGGCACTGTTGCTGGGGCGAACAGCCTGTTGTCCTTGAGATAGATGATGTCTTTTCTGTCACTTGAGCAATTCGGTTGATGGGGCTGGCAAATGACTTGAGAAGGGGCCGCTATCAGGGGTTATCCCCCTAGCTGCGATTGAGATTTTCCATGTTAGTTATTGAGGAAAATAAGATCTGCATCAAGAGTATTCAGGGGTAGACAGGCCTAGGGTCATGTACTGAAAGACACCTGAATAGGTTGCGTAAGGGGATGCTTGCCCGAGTCTGGCTGGCAACAGATTGAATGTTTGGGGTGTACGTGCATAGATGACCAACAGCAATGTTCGGGTGGTTGCCTCCGCTGAGTACCGAGCAATTTCAGACGATACTCTCAAGGATCAAGACAATGGCCTGTGGCTGTCTTGCTTCTCAGCAGAGGTTCAAGGGGTATGGCTACAGCGATTTAGTTGGCTGCGCCGCTTAGATCGCTTAGCCGAACAAGATCAGCTTATTGCCCCCGGAGGCCGTCAGTTTCCCGACTTTCAGGTTGGCTGGCGACAACTCTTTCAGGCCCGTTGCTGGGTTCCGGCCTGTGGTCAGTGGGATATTTTGGATGAGATTTATCACCATTGGCTGTCGCCTGCTGGTGATTGTGAGGCGGAACTACAGGGATGGAACCGCTATGTCGAGGCCATGGCGAACTATCACAGACCGGTTCTGGCTCTGAAAACCCTCCAAGACCACGACAACATGCTGGATTGGCTGGCAGGATCCTGTTTTCAATTTCTGCCCGATCTTCATCCTGAGGATCGATCCCTGGCTCGCTACTTCGGCATGGTTGATCAGTGTTACAACAACCTCCGTGACTTACACGAAGACGCCTGCCAGGGGATCTGCTACTTTCCCGAAGCGCTACTGTCACGGTTTCAACTGTCTTCAACAGAGATTCTGAACTTTACCTGCTTTGAGAATCCGGGCTACTACCGGTTGATGGCGTTTTGGCTGATGGATTATCTGCCGCAATTGCAGAATCGGGCCATGGGCTTAATTTGTTCTGATCGCTTACCCCGTACCTGGCAATATCTGCTGGCGTGGTTTATCCATCGATATCGCCGCATTGAAAGGGTCATGGTGGCCTGCGATTACAATTTTGTCCAGTTTGCGCACATCCATAGAGCCGTTGTTCAACATGAACTGCGACTCCATGCCAATCAGTCGGTGGCAACGTTAAGCCATGATCTGAGCGGACAATATGATTTGATGCGCGCTCTAGCCCTATCTGGTCAGTCGCCTTTTGCTGCCCCGTCAACCCTGGGCAGTCCTTGGCCCTGCTGTGATTGGAGAGCGATCGCATGAGATATCAATGCCTCGAAAGAGGATTGGGAGGGTCGAGTAGGATAGAGGGGTTGCCTTGATGTCGTTTCCATGTCTGAGTCGACCCAGCCTCTGATACGCCAAAGCCAGTTATGCGATCGCCTCGTCATTGATGTTGAAACCACCGAAACCCTCGGCCAGGTCTCGCAGCTCTTGGTGGATATCAAGAACCATCAAATCGAAGGGCTGATTTGTAAGTCCGGCTTTTTGGGTGCGGAAAAAATTCCGGTGCCTTGGGTGCAGTTGGAGTCAATTGGCAGCGACAGCATTATTGTGCGGCGAGGCCGTGAAGGGATTTCCCCTCGGTTTGATCAGGCTCTGCCCCTGGGAGGCCAAGAACTTTGGACTGATGGGGGCGATCGCGTCGGCCAGCTTGTGGACTACTGCTTTGAACCCACCACGGGGGCAATTACTCAATATTTATTCACCGCTCCAGGGTGGCAGGGGCTAACCACAGGGGTTTATAGCTTCGAACCAGAGGCGGTGGTCAGTGCCGGTCGGAAGCGGCTGATGGTCCGCCATGCTGCCCTCGAAAATGCCCCTCAATACGAAGCAGGCTTGCCGGACCGCGCCGCAGAACTGCTCCAACAGGATGTGGATCAAACCCGACAAGATGTGCAGGCGGCGGTTCAGAAAACCCAAGCGGCGGCAGAGCAGGCTCAAACCCAGGCCAAAAAGATTGCTGAGAAGGCCCGTTCCCAATGGGGTCAAGTGTTCGGACAAGTCAAACGCCAAACCAAGCAAATCCGCACTCAAATTAATGATCGCGCTGCAGACTTGGCGGCAAAGGTTGAATCTAAAAAAACTGATGGCACCCGTATCCCCGGCAGAACCATCGATGTGGACTCTGAGGAAGTCTGGCCAGAAGAGCCTGACAGCTCCCCTCAAAGCCCAGAGCGACCCTAAAAGGCGGGCTTAGCCTCACTTGGCAAAGGGTCTGCTTCGCGACACAATAATGTACTGTACCTTCCAAAACTATTCCGTGAGCAACGTCCCGACTGTTTCCGATACCAAGCGTGCCTTCTATAGCCACCACACTCGCCCCATTTCATCGGTTTACCGCCGGGTCATCGAAGAGTTGTTGGTCGAGATGCATCTGCTCCGGGTCAACGAAGACTTTAGCTACGATCCCATCTATGCCTTAGGGATTGTCACCACCTTTGACCGCTTTATGGACGGCTATCGTCCAGAAGGGGACAAGGAAGCTATTTTTAAGGCCCTTTGTCAGGCGGTGGGCAGTACGGCTGAACAATATCGCCAAGATGCCCAGCAGCTTTCAGGTAGTTTAGACGGGGTGAGCCTAGACAGCCTCAAGACTACCATTGCTGACCCTGCCACTGGCGACAGCGCTCTGCAAGGCACCTTTAAGGCCCTGGCCGATCAAGATCGCTTTAAATACAGCCGTGCCTTTGGCATTGGCCTATATACCCTTTTGGAGGCGGTGGACGCTGAGGTTACCAAAGAGAAAGAGGCGCTGACCGAATTCATTCAAGCGACAGCCGATGCCCTCTCTATCTCCTTTGACAAACTCCAAAAGGATCTAGAGCTATATCGCAGTAACCTAGACAAAATGGCCCAGGCCAAGATCATGATGGCCGATATTCTAGCCGCCGATCGCAAAAAGCGAGAGGAACGCGCCCAGGCCAAAGTTGACGCAGAGGCAACTGCAAAAGAAAAGGCTGAAACTTCAGAAGCGGACGCGGAAGATAAAGCTGAGGAAGAGACCAAAGACGCTTAGCAATAGACCAGCTTTTAGTTTTGAAAAGGACTTCCCGATGGTCTACGGGGAAGTCCTTTTTAGTTCCTTCCCAAGCAGGCTTTTACCGATAGTTGATGACATCCCTAAGGAGACCCATGCCCAACGACTTCATCCCCTTTCTAGCTGGTGTGGCTTTGTTGGTGGGGTACCTATTCTGGTCAGCCGCCACTGAAATGGGCACCCGCTGGCCCTGGGACTGATAAGTAAGATAATCAACAGCCCCAACGAGGCAGCCATAGGGGGGGAGAACAACTATTGCTTCCAACGTCTAGATCCCGTTAATCGTGCTGTTGTCTCCATGAATTTTCTAAATTTTCTGTGGCGACTGCTCTGCCTAGCCACTGCCTATAAAGCCAAGCTGCTGTGCTCTGGGGTATTTGTATCTCAGCGAGATCCCCAATCCCTCCTCAGTCAAGATTTGGCGGTTGACGCGTTATTTTTGCTCAGGCTGATTCCGGTCACCATCGATGCCGAGGCTCAAACCGTCACAGCCTCTATATTAGGCCTAGCCCGCTGCACTGCCCTATATCGCCCTGGCTTGGGCAGCACCTTGGTGATTGACACCACGGTCAAGGCCCTGCATCAACAAGTCCAAGATCTTTCACCCAACCCCTCACCACTCCACCACTCCACTCAATCACCGTCGGCGTTGCAAATTTTAGGGATGAACGGGTCTTCCAGGGCAGAGGCTGTGTTGCCCCCTAAATCCCCCAATTCTGGGGGGCTTCAAGTATCTAGTCTCCCGCAGGATTGGAGGGTGGCGAATCATCCCATCACTAAGCAATCCCCACGTTCTCCTCTAGAGGATGGGGACCTGGGGGGCTGGGGATCGCGGAGGCCAGAAATCACTCCCGTTCTCGATCTCGCCTTTACTCAACCCCGCCGCCAACGCACCCGTGCCGTGGCGATCGCTCAAGCAGGTGAAATCATCGCTGAGCGCTATGCCCCTGGGTTTACGGCCACCATGCCATTGCTGGGTTGGTCCATGGCCAAGAGTGTGGTGAATGCCCTGGTGGGAATTTTGGTGCATCAAGGAAAATTGACTCTGGACCAATGCTCTCTGCTGCCAGAGTGGGATTCCCCAGAGGATTCCCGGCGGGCGATTACCCTCGATCAACTCTTGCGAATGCAGAGTGGGCTGCAGTTTGAGGAGGTGTATTCAGACCCGCGATCCCACGTCACCAACATGCTGTTTCAAAAGGCGGATGCCGCCGCCTATGCCGCCAGTCTGCCCTTAACGGATTCATCGGGCAGCTGGTCCTATGGCAGCGGCACCACCAATATTCTCTGCCGGATCATTCGCCATGTTCTCGGTAAGAGTCTGGCCGATTACTGGGCCTTTCCTCACCAAGCCCTCTTTGGGCCTCTAGGCATGACCAGTGCTGTACTCGAACCGGATGCAGCAGGCACCTTCATTGGCTCCTCGTTTATGTATGCCACCGCCCGAGATTGGCTCAAATTGGGTCAACTCTATTTGCAAGACGGCCGCTGGCAGGGGCAACAGCTCTTGCCGGAGGGCTGGGTGCAGTATTCAGTTGCTCCCAGTGATCCAGGCCAGCGCTATGGGGCGCACTTTTGGCGGCAGGTGCCCCTGTCCTTTGCCTCCCAGCAGGTCCCCAGACCGACCTTGCCCGCCGATACCTTTATGGCGTCGGGCTACCAGGGACAAATTCTGACGATCATTCCGTCGCTGCAACTGGTGGTGGTGCGGCTGGGGTTGTCCCAACGTCGCCACAGCTGGGACCATGAGCAGTTCATTGCTGATTGGGTCAAGGCTTTGACGCCCAATCTTGCCTGAGCAGGCCATAGAGCCTGATGTCTTTGAAGACACCGTTTTTGCAGGTGTGTTGGCGACGGCAGCCCTCGTAAACCATGCCCAGTTTTTCCATGACGCGGCCCGAGGCTGGGTTATCGGTGTAGTGGGTGCCCTGGATGCGGTTGAGCCCCAGTGCCTGGAAGCCATAGTCAATCAGCCGCTGCGCTGCCTCAGTGCAGTAGCCCTGGCCCCAAAACGGCACCCCGATCCAGTAGCCCAGCTCTGCCAGGTAAAATTCAGGCACGAGCCCCAAGCCAATGGAGCCGCAGAGGCGATTGTCAATGAGGGTAACGGCAAGGGTGATGGCTTTGCCCGTAGCAAATTGCTCAGGGTGGGTGCGAATCCAAGCTTCGGCCAAGCCATCGGGGTAGGGGTGGGGAATGCTGAGGGTGCTAGCGGCCACGGCGCGATCGCCCGCCAATTGCTGCACAGCGGGGGCATCGGCCAGGGAAAAAGGCCGCAAAATCAGCCGCTGAGTATGCAGCGTCGGTTGGGTTCGATCCGTCATGGCCCATCATGGGGTGAGCGACCCCAGGGCACCATGGTCTCAAGGGAAAAAGCCATCAACGGGTCAGCCGCTCGCAGCATTGGCAAATCGTGGGGCGATCGTCACATTCGACATCCTTCGCTTACCACACAACATTGTCTCTCTCAGTCCAAAACAAAAAGCTTGAAAAGTCGACATAATTGCCACCCTCTATCCTCCCATTGCCGACCCTAGTTCGAGCCCTTGCGGTGGGATTCCAACTGCTGCTCTAAATCCATGACTTGCTGCTCTCGCTTTTGTACGATCGCCATTATCTGGTGGATTGCCCGCGCCAGTGCCCCCAACTCATCAGAGCGCTCTACGACCTCATCCAAACCCAGATTATCGGCCTGGAAGCTACGATTTTCGATCGCCGCCACAATCGCTTCAGTAACGTAATAGATGTGGGCTAGGTCCTCCGCGCTTTGATTTTGACGTTTCTCAAAGGCGTTAATCACTTGGTTATAGCGGGTGGCAATGTGTCCCACTTCCGTAAAGGGTTCTACCGGTACCCGTTGACTCAAGTCGTTGGTGCGGGCTTGGTAATCCATCACTTGGAACAGCTCGTAGGTCTCGGTCTTTGCCCGATGTTCCGAAACATTCAGGCCGATTTCCTCTTCTTCCAATGAAATCCGCAGAGGCAAGACCTGATTGACCAGGGTCAAGACGCCCCAAGCCAAGCCGAAGGTCCAGACGGCTGCCACGCCAACCCCAAAAAGCTGCACCATCACCTGGTTGCCACGACTCAGCCCCGTGCCAATTAGATCCAGCTGGCCGAATAAACCGACGCAAAGCGTTCCCCAAATGCCCGCCGCCCCATGGACCGGAAAGGCATCCACGGCATCATCAATTTGCCAGCGCTCTAGCAGTTGCGAGGTCGATAGGGTAACCACCGCCCCGGTCCCCCCCACAATCATCGCCAAGGGGGCATTCACCACGTGGCAACAGGCCGTGACGGCCACTAAGCCCGCCAAAGACCCATTGATTAGCTGCTCCACTTCCACGACCTGTTTTTTCAGGCTGCTCAGCAACGCCGCCGTAATCATGCCCGCCACCCCCGCCAAGACGGTATTGATCACGATGCTAGGTACCTGTTCATTCAGGGCTAGGGTGCTGCCACCATTGAAGCCCACCCACCCAAACCAGAGAATCAGTGCCCCCAATACCGAGAACGGGACATTTGACCCTTGAATTCGGTTAGATTGCCCTTTTTCGGCAAATCGCCCCTGCCTTGCCCCCACCACTAAAATCACGGCTAGACCAAACCAAGCCCCGACCCCATGTACGACGGTTGATCCAGCAAAATCCACAAAGCCCAGATTTTCCAGCCAGCCGCCTGTATTGCCTGGGGCAATGCCATTCCAGCTCCAGTGACCAAAGAGGGGGTAAATCAAGCCCGAGAGAAAAACCGATAGAAACAGGTAGGCATGAAATTTGAGCCGTTCAGCGGCAGCCCCGGAAACAATCGTGGTTGCCGTGCCGCAAAACATCATCTGAAATAGAAAAAATACGGTCTGGTTGGGATCATCATTTAAGGATGGAAAAAAGCCGCTGACGCCAAACCAACCTGCTTGGGAAGCCCCAAACATCAAGGCATAGCCAAATACCCAAAATAAACCCGCAGAAATGCTGAAGTCCGCCAGGTTTTTGACCGCCACATTGATGCTGTTTTTAGAGCGAGTCAACCCAGACTCTAAACACATAAATCCAGCCTGCATCAAAAAGACCAGACCTGAGCACAGCAAAAGCCACAGGGTATCAATCATGGAAATTCTGTAAACGGAACTTGGGCTTGGTCATGAAAAACAAGAACTGTAAATGTCCTTTTAAAGCAGGCTGTTTCGGAATGATTGATGCCCGCACCTAACTAAGAAGACTGCCAGAATCCTGGGCTCCTGGCCAGGCGGAGGTTTCTGTATTGGCGGTCCAACTAATAGACGTTCGCGGCTGATTCAAGTGGTAGCGCTTTAGCTGATAGTGATCGGCAAATTGCGGCAGTTTATCTTGGTGGCCAATGACAATCAGGCTGTCTTCCGCATTCAGCATTTGGGAGGCGGAGGGACGGAAAATCAAGCGATCGCCCACACGCCGCAGCGCAATTACCATGAATGCCCCTTTACTGCGCACCTGTAACTCCATCAAGGTCTTACCCACAAAGGGGGATTGATCTTTGATTTGCAACTCCTCCATTTGTACTTCTACATTGGCCAAAAACTCATTCAGATAGCTGCGCTCGTAGGTATTGTTCAAAAAGTCCATCCCCGTTGGTCGGGTAATTAAATTGGAGATTTGAATAGCACTGATGGTATCGGGTAAAACAATATGATCAGCACCTGCCAGACGCAGTTTCCGTTCTGTAGGGGGCAGCTCACCCCGGGCCAAAATCTTGATTTTGGGGTTGAGATCACGGGCTGTCAGGGTGATAAATACGTTGGTTTTGTCATCTGGCAGTACTGCGACCAGGGCTTTAGCCTTGTGAATTCCCACTTCCTCTAACGTCGCTTCATGGGTGCTGTCACCTGGATAATTCAAATAACCAGAAGTCTCAGCCACCTCAAGCCGCTCGGGCAAATGCTCTACCACAACAAAGGGCTCGCGAGCGGCATTGAGCTGATCGGCCAGGACTTGACCCATGCGATCGAACCCACAAATAATCACGTGGCTCTGCAGGTTAGAGATGGTCAATTGTTTACGTTGATTACTAAAGGCGCGATTGATTTCCCCCTCGGTAACCATCTGTACAAATCCTCCTACGCTATAAACCGCCGATGTTGTTCCGGCAATGATGACCAGGATTGTAAAAATTTTCTGAAAAGGAGTTTCTAAGGGTTTTACCTCTCCATAACCCACCCCAAAAATGGTGATGACGACCATATAAATGGCCTCAAGGGGCGTCCATCCAAACCAGACATAGCCCAGAATGGCCACTACAACTGTCAATAAAAAGAAGACGATTCCAGTTAAGACATGACGTGCAGAGTCCTGCATGGGCTGATAGGCCTAGGATTAAAAGCGATAAATAACTTGGACAGTCCAAAATATCGGCATCTAAAGCCAATAGCGGGCGAAATTCATCGGCGTTTCATTAACAGGCGCTTTAAAAGCATGAAACACAAATGTATAGACGATTGGATATCGAAAACTATATCTGACATCGTCTCATTGACTAGGACCGGAAAAAGTAAGATTCGACACCGTCAGTGCGCTTGCCCATGTGCCGATCTCCCCAAGATTTCTGCAGAATTGAGCATTTAAGCTCTGAAAAGGGCGTCAACCTTGTTGTGTTTTAAAACGATATCTAAAATTAGTGAAAGCCTGTATTTAAATATTCCAGGAAAAGCGTTATAAAATTCACTTTAACTATCAGGGAGATTGCCCGGTGATCTCCACAGAAGAAACCAATAGAAAAACAATTTTTAGAGTTTGGCTGTTATCTATATCAAGTGATTTTCAACCATTAATCCAAGCAGGATGATTGAGTAGAGCTTCCATCACCCTTACCCCACGCAGTTGATTAGAGAGCGGTAAATGTCCCACAGGGGCATTCAGATTCCAAATAAATTCACCGGGATAGCGGGTCCAAATATTATCCTTTTTCCAAGCAATCTTGGGCCAAAGGCGTTCCCAATTGCGACCTACCCCCAGCCAAACCTGGCGCTGTTGGACAAAGCCAAACTTACCTTCGGAGTAAATCTGCCAGAGTAGATCGAGGGTCTGCAAATCAATCACAGAGAGTTGGGAAACTTCGGTGAAATACAGCCACTTTCGCTTGATCGCTCCTGGACCCGCCAGGGCGCACAAAAGCTGTAGGGTGAGGCGATCAGCTGTTTCAAAATCCTGCTCAGCCAGTAAGGTCTGTAGCTCACCGTAGTCCCCTTGGCAATCGGCAGAGATGGGCAAGATGCCTTGGGGAAAGCGCTCTGCCAAAAAAGTCTTGACTCCCTCGTCGGCAACACCGTAGAGATACTGATAAGCCCGCCCTAAGGCCACCGTGGGGGGTGCCCCAGTACTCAAAAAATCCATCAGGACTGAGTAGCCCGGTTCCCCAGTTGTAATCAAGGTTTGGATGAGGGGGAGTTGCTTGGGCGGCGGGCTGGTTTGAAGGGCCGTTTTGAGAGCCTCAATTGAGTCCTGAGAAGCTGTTGGGTTTTCCATGGTTGGACTGTTCATAGATGCGTTAGCCCCAAGTCAGTGGGTGAAAACATTGGATGGGCAGGGGATAGGGTCCAAACTTTGTCGGCTTAAGAACATCGTTACTAACGCATCTATCGCAATTACCCTAGCCCGTTCAGTCGCCGAGTAATACTGAGTTTGTCAATCACTACAGCGCTCAAGCAAGCCCTATGGTTTGGAGCCAATTTGATGTTGCTAGCCTCCGACGGCAACGAAGGGCACTGTAGAGTAGTCATCCTATCGTGGATATGAAGTTTGAATCTAGGAAAGCTTCGTTCCAGAGTCTCCTAGCCTGTGCCCTCTGCGGTTCAGATTTAGGTATTCAATCCACTCAAATGATCGCAGTTTATCGATGTGAATGTAGAGTAGACATCATAAACAGAGCTCTTGAATCCAGATCTACTGAAATTTGAACCTGGATCTAGTGAAAGTAGACATGTACGAAAAAATTACTCCGCCTACGGTGGGCGATCGCATCACCTTTCAAGACGGCGAACCCATCGTGCCTGACATGCCCATCGTGCCGTTTATCCGAGGGGATGGCACGGGGGTTGATATTTGGCCTGCGGCTCAAAAGGTATTTGATGCAGCTGTGGCTAAAGCCTATGGCGATGCCAAGCGAATTGTTTGGTTCAAGGTGTATGCCGGGGACGAAGCCTGCGACAAATATGGGCAGTATCAATATCTGCCGGAGGATACCCTCCAGGCGATTCGTGACTTTGGGATTGCGATTAAGGGTCCCTTGACCACGCCGATTGGGGGCGGCATTCGCTCCTTGAATGTGGCCCTGCGTCAAATTAATGACCTCTATGCCTGCGTACGCCCTTGCAAGTATTACGCGGGTACCCCCTCGCCCCACAAAACCCCAGAAAAGCTCGACGTGATCGTCTATCGGGAGAACACCGAAGACATTTACCTGGGCATTGAATGGCGAGAGGGCAGCGAATCTGGGGCAAAGCTAATTCAGTATTTGAATGACACCCTGATTCCGGGTACGCCCGAGCATGGCAAAAAACAGATCCGCCTGGACTCTGGGATTGGGATTAAGCCCATCAGTAAGACGGGGTCCCAGCGGTTGGTGCGTCGCGCCATGCAACATGCGCTCAGGCTGCCCAAAGACAAGCAACAGGTGACCTTGGTCCACAAGGGCAACATCATGAAGTACACCGAGGGGGCCTTTCGAGACTGGGGCTATGAGCTGGCCACCAGCGAGTTCCGCTCAGATTGCGTCACCGAGCGGGAGTCTTGGGTGCTGAGCAACAAGGAAGCCGACCCCAATATCTCGGTAGAGGATAACGCCCGTAAGATTGAGCCCGGTTACGACGCCCTCACCCCAGAGAAAAAAGCCGAGATTTGCCAGGAAGTCGAGGGCATCTTAACCGCTATCTGGGCGACCCATGGCCATGGCCAGTGGAAAGACAAGGTGATGGTCAACGATCGCATTGCCGACAGCATTTTCCAGCAGATCCAGACCCGCCCCGACGAGTACTCGATCTTGGCCACCATGAACCTGAATGGAGACTACCTCTCCGATGCAGCGGCGGCCATTGTTGGGGGTCTGGGCATGGGGCCAGGGGCCAATATTGGCGATCGCTGCGCCATTTTCGAGGCTACCCACGGTACCGCCCCCAAACATGCAGGCTTGGACCGGATCAACCCGGGTTCAGTGATTCTCTCTGGGGTGATGATGCTGGAATTTATGGGCTGGCAAGAGGCGGCCGACCTGATCAAGACCGGGCTCGGTGCGGCGATCTCAAACCGCGAGGTCACCTACGACTTGGCCCGCTTGATGGAACCCCCCGTTAGCCCCCCGCTGAAATGCTCAGAGTTTGCTGACGCCATTATCAAGCGCTTCGACGGTTAGAAACACCGCTTGAACAATGCAGAAAATTGAGCTGTTGTAGGGACACGGCTGAAACAACTGATAGCGGTATACAAACGTAGCCTTACCATTCAGCCTCACTGAACCGTCACCGATATCCAACGGCGCATGAACAGTAACGCGACCCTCCAATCTCCTAACCAGCAGTTGCTCAACATCGCTTGGCGACGCCAGCGGGCCTACGACCAAAACGCCTCCCGCTATCAACGGCGCTTTGTGTTCCTCAGAACCTTGCTATCCGTGTTGAGTGTCGTGGTCGTAATTCTGTCCATAATCGACGGGGCGGCATGGGGCAATTTCTCTGTGCCTTTGTTAGGAAGACTGCCTCTGATAGACCCATCCCTCCAGTATGACACTGTCATTGATGCCGCCTTACTCGTTATCCCCATCACGATCACGGCTCTGCTGGCTTTTTCCGTGCGGTTTGATCGCGGCCAAAACTGGGTGCTGCTTAGGGGCAATGCCGAGTCCTTGAAAATGGAGATCTATTACTATCGCACCCAGGTCGGAGCTTACCGACAAAATCGAGATGCGTTTCTCTCTAAACGCATTAATGAGATCAGTGAGGGCTTAAAGGGCAGCCCCATCCATCAAGGGGCACTGTCTCCCTACGAAGAAGAGCCCGACTCTCGAACTCGCCTGGGGATTATTTTTCGCCTAGTTCGGCTAAGCGCCAGGGGACTTTCGACGCTGGCCCATCGAGTCTGGAATGTTCTATTTCAGATCAAAATCGAATCCCTTAATCCCCGCCCAGAAGAGGATCTTTATGCCGAGCTGACCGAGCCCGATGATTACCTCAAATATCGACTGGAAAACCAATTTGACTGGTATCGGGGCAAGGCCAAGAAAATGGCCCAGCAGCTCCAGCTCTTTCAAGCCGGGGTCTATATCTTTGGGGGATTGGGAACCTTGCTGGCCACATCAGATCGCTTCAACAGCTCGGTGGCCATTACAACCGCCATGGTGAGCGCCTTCAACAACTATCTGGAGTTCAAACGGGTGGAGATTAGCTTGGTGGGCTATAACCAAGCCGCCGATACCCTCTACGACATTCGGGCTTGGTGGTATTCCCTATCGGATGCGGAGCGGAGCCAACCCGAGAGCTTTCAGAAACTGGTCATCAGTTGCGAGGAAACCATCCACAGTGAAAACGCTAGCTGGCTGCAGGATATGCAAGATCGCCTTGCCCAGCTCTATGGCAGTGGTGAGGATGAGAGTCATGAAAATGGTCAGATAGAAGGGTAAAAATACTCCAACCTATGCGGTTGTCCTGTTGGGCATAGGTTTGGGCGAGGTCGGCGGAGTCGTCGTTGGAGCCATCGTCCCAGAGGATGAGTTCGAAGTGGGAGTAGGTTTGGGCGAGGATGCTATCGACAGTTTGGGCCAGGTATTGTTGGCGGTTGTAAATGGTGGTGACGAGGGAGATCAGGGGGGAAGTCACGAGTGCAACCAATAGGTCTAATGCAGCCTATAAAATAGCAATAGCCTCAACTTAAAGCGCGCGATGGTTCTTCACTTCGACCCAAAGCACTGCCTGCCCTCTTCCTATGAGTTGCCCGACTCAGACGATACCCCTGTGGATAATGAAATTCAGAATTGGATTCCCAATCTCCTGCTTCTGAGCCTAGCCTTGGCCTGGTCGAAACGCACGGATTGGTTCTTTGGGGTGGATATGGGCATCTACTACGACCCGGAGCAACCGGCGGTGGTACCGGATGGCTTTTTGAGCTTGGGGGTTGACCGCTATGTCGGCGAAGAGGGTCGCCTCAGCTATGTGTTTTGGGAAGAGGAAAATATTCCGCCAATCTTAGCGCTAGAGGTGGTTTCTAAGACCTATGGCGGCGAGTACAAGCGCAAGAAGGATCGCTATGCGGATTTAGGGATTCGTTACTATGCGGTGTACCAACCCAATCGTCGCTCTCGCCGACAGCGACAGCCATTAGAGGTCTATCGGTTAGAGGATGGCGTGTATCAACAGCTTACGGGGGAACGATTTTGGTTGCCGGAGGTGGGGCTAGGGCTGGGCCGTGAGCGAGGCCAGTACATGGGTTATGAGCGGGAATGGTTGTATTGGTATGACGAGGTGGGTAACCGTTTACCGACGCCTGAGGATGCAATTCAAAAAGAGCGAGACCGCTCTGAGAAGCTTGCGGCTCAACTTAGAGCCTTGGGAATTGAGCCAGAGGCGGCGGTATAAGTGGAGATCTCGCTCCAATCGTTTTTGAGGACCTAAGCTGTAAGCCTTCCAAGAATCAGGCTATGTCGCGTTCCATGCAAGCCTTATCTAAATAAGAGGGACTTACAATACTCAGATAAGTATTTCAGAAGAAGGTGACTGGCATGACGCCGAGTTTACCAATGGTGTTAAGCCTGGATCGGGTTGAGCTAACAGACGAGCAATTTTATCGGATCTGTCAAGCGAACCCGAATACCCCCTTAGAACGGTCATCCTCAGGAGCCTTAGTGATTATGTCGCCTGTCGGCGGAGAGAGTGGCGAACGTGAGGCTGACCTGATTACTGACTTGGCAATTTGGAATCGTAAAACCCAATTGGGTAAAGTGTTTAGCTCCTCAACCTTATTTAGATTGCCAGGGGGAGGAGATCGCTCACCGGATGCAGCCTGGGTGGAAAACTCCCGCTGGAGTACGCTCACCCCTGAAGAGAGGGCAGGATTTCCGCCTATCTGTCCTGATTTCGTGATTGAATTGCGTTCTAAAACGGATGCCCTTACACCTTTGCAAGAGAAGATGGCAGAGTATCTCATCAGTGGTTTGCGCTTAGGTTGGTTGATTAATCCTAGGAATCAAGAAGTTGAGATTTATCGACCTGGTACAACGGTACAAAAGATACATTTCCCGGCTCGTTTATCTGGAGAAGATGTTCTGCCAGGGTTTGAGCTGATCTGGCCACTGTCAGATTGAGCAGAAAGTTCTGATCCTCGCTTTGCTAAGTCCTTTGGCCTGCGTTGTTCACAGGGGTATCGTCTGAACTCGGGACACTTGTCTACTCAGCAGCGAAAACTTCGGCAGCGGTGAGGGTGAGCTCAGGAAAGATGAGGGATGGGATGGGAGTGCTGCCGGTAAACTGCCGTGTTTCGTAGAGGTCCTCGACCGGTTGCATGAGGGTGATGCAATTCTTGATGGGATCGACAGCCCAGTATTCGGGGATATTGAGGACGTTGTATTCGACGCGCTTGGTGCGGTAGTCGGTGGTGACGGTGGAGTCGCTGACGACTTCGACCACAAGGAAGGGGGGCGGGTCGTTGAGACGAATGATGGCTTCTTGGTCGCGGAGGATCCGCCACTGTTCTAGGGAGAGTACCATCAAATCGGGGATGCGGGCGGTATCCCAGCGGCCCCCACGGGGCGACTGAATCGCTATCGCCATTTGCTTGGCGGTCCACTCGCGGCTCAGGCGTTTAATTTCGTCGCGGAAGGTATCGTTGAGGAATTCGGCTATGGCTCCGTGGCGACCTTTGGGTTGGGCCATGGCGACTCGCTCCCCATTGACCAGTTCGTAGCGGGCATCGGTGCTGTCGTCATGGGTGAGGTAGTCATCCAGGGTGAAGCGCTGGGTGGTGACGCTCATGGGGAGAGCTCCGCAGGTTGGAGGCACAGTATTGTCATCGTAACGTTGATGTTATCTGCGCCAACAGAATCGCTGCGTCCCGAAATCCTGATGCCGCTAAACAGTGCCCACCCTAATTGCTCAGCGAGATCGCGGATCTTATGTATATACTCGTATATACGTCCGCTGTTTAGGGCCATATTCATGCGTACCCGTGTTTTTCAAAGCGGCAATTCCCAGGCGGTTCGCATCCCCAAAGAGATGCAGTTTGAGCGTCTGGATGTGGAGTACGAGATTGAGCGTCAGGGGGATGTGCTGATCATCCGTCCGGTAGGTGCCCCACTAGTAAGTGTACTAGAACGGTTTGCTGCCTTTTCGACTGACTTTATGGCTGAAGGACGCCCCGATCCAGGGATGCAGGCGCGGGAAATCCTATGAAATACATGCTCGACACTAACATCTGCATTTACCTGATGAAGCATCAGCCCCCCTCTGTGGCAAAACGGTTTGCTGAGTGTCGTCAGGGGGATGTGGTGATATCGGCAATCACCCTAGCTGAGCTGGAATATGGCGTTCGGGCCAGCCGTGAAGACAGTCGCCAGCAAAATCGCCAGGCGTTAGATGCCCTAGTAGAGATGATTCCGGCGGTGGCGTTTGGTCGCCCTGCTGCAACGGTTTATGCGGATGTGCGGGCCGCTGCGTCAGAACGTCGGCGCGATGCCTTAGACAAGCTGATTGCGAGTCATGCCAGGAGTTTAGATCTCGTTCTTGTGACGAATAACCTGGATGATTTTCGCGCTTATCCAGATGTCGCTTTAGAGAACTGGGTGTAGAGATTTGTATCCCCCGCCCCAAATCCCAACGGGTCCTCACCTACACAATCCCCCCCGCCGGGTCAAAATACCGCGCCCGGTAATACATCATCCCCGTCTCTTCATCCAACTCCCGCCCCGTATAGCCAAACCGGAAGTTAAAGGTAGGATCGCTCTCGCTAGTGATCTGACCAAAGCTGTTATGGACGATGTGATTCAGCACCGTACCGCTGTTATCAATCACATTTAGTACTGAACCCTGATGGTTGGTTAATGTTCAGTCAGTTTTGTCAGCAGTTTCTTTGAAGTTAATCGTGGGCAGTGCCCACCCTTGTATCTTAAAAGGTGTGGCAGACCGTCCCACCCTGGGTTGTTAGAAACCGCGTGTAGCTTGGGTCGCCACACATCTAGGCAAGTAACTCGCAAAATCGCCAGGAGCATTAGACTCCGCATCGAGCAAGGC
>JBHJIP010000246.1:0-19664 GCA_050043365.1 Leptolyngbyaceae cyanobacterium | reverse complement strand
TGGACAGCGAGGGCTAAGTTTTCTGCAACTGGGGCTAAGGGAGATTGCCAGGTTGAGTTATGAGCGATTGTGTCTGCCGACGCTAGGGGCCTTGCCCAGTAAAAGTCCACCTAAGGCCTATGCTTCTCAACGAAAACGGCTTGCTTTAGAGCAGCGCATAGAGTTCAACAAGGTGATCAGATTCTCATGGTGAGACTGACTAAGATGCTGAAAAGTTTTCTGCACCACTAAGTCTCGCTTGTAAGGACATGGCAGAGTAGCCTCGCAGTCCCACAGGCCTAATCTATCAGGCCCCTTTGAATATTTGCGTCGCAAGGCAAATAATCAAAGGGGATGACTCCGGTGAAGAGGGTGATATCGTTCGACATAATCATCTATCTCAAAATGGGTACAGAAGCCATCGAAACCCTTTTACTATGGGTGATCCGATGGCTCTGAGAGTTCATCATGTTAGGTGGAAAGATTCTTTCTAATAAGTTTTTAACCAGACTGTGGACGATCTAACGTTTACGAAGCTTACTGAGTATCTTGGCCGCATACCGTCCATGCAAGCGCCGATAGCTCATGGCGCGAGCGAAGATGGAGGTTGGTGGGTCAAGTTCTCACTGGATATTGACCACCCCCTTGCGTGGCAGGTTGTACAAGAGCTCGGTCATGTCCTGAACTACCTTTCGTTGAACGAGCGGCTGCCTACCGTTTTCAAGCCGGTCTCACCGCCGCCGTATATGAACGGTGGTCCTCGTGACTTTCTTGCATGGGTGATCGAATGTGAGGACTCTAGCTTTCGTCCGAGCACAGTTGCAGATTGGCTCGAGGGTCGGCTACCGCGCCCTGTGGAAGACGTAAGCGGTTGGGATCAGTGTGAAGACTAAAGGCTGGCTAACACACGAATAGTTGCCAGTGGTAAAGGGTCAAGGCTCTCTGGCACGGCGACTTCTTTTGATCGCCCCACATAGGCCAAATCACAGCCGACAACGCACAAGTCTCTCAGGTCCTTTCAAGCAACCAATTGGCCATTTTTTCCATCACCCGGCTGGTAACCGCCTCACGATCCTGCAAGAGCTGATGACCCGTCGTATCCTCAATCCAAAAGCCCTCTGTCAGGGGGCCTGATTGATCGACAAACTGCTGCATGGCTGCACACATAGTGCGGCAATCGTTGACGGCATGAATCGCCAGTAACGGCACTTCAAACGCCTCGGCCCTGCTCGCGATTTTCTCTCCGGTTGCCACGGCAGCGATCGCCGCCCCCATCGTCGGTCGAGGCGAAACTTGAACCCCTGGGTCGAGACGGGCAACCCTGGCCCACTCCTTGTCACCAAACGCGGCATCAAACGTGGCTGAGAAGTCGGTTGCGGGCATCTTCAGTCTCGGAAAGAAGCGCGATAAAAAGGCCAAGACCTTGATGACAGGCTTGGGCGGCAACGTGGCCGGGTCAATTTCAAGGGCCGCACCGGTCACAATAATCCCCGCCAGGTTGATGCCAACCACTTTTGCCCGATCTTCTGCGAGGCCAGCAGCGAGTACCTGCAGCCCCCCGACCGATTCACCCAGGAGGAAGATAGGTACGTCCGCCGAACATTGCAGTTGCTGCTGGGTCCAAGCCAGGGCCGCAAAGACATCTTCCACAAAGTCGTCGAATTGGTTGATGTGTATACACCCTTCAGGCGTTCCCGGTTCGACCTCCGAGTAGCCCATACCGACCGGGTCGTAACTGGTGCAGGCAAAACCGTGTTGGTTTAAGAACAACGCCAGGGGCTCAAAATAGCCCGAATGCCAGCCCCCACCCGGTACCATCAGGCAAACACCATGGGGACTTCCGGCGCTGTTTTTCCAAACCCGCGTCGCCAGTTTGGCCCCTCGCGGCGAATAGAGCGAGTCTACCGCCGGTTCAGGGGGCCGTGGGACAGCCGGTTTCTCAAGAATAGGCATGGCATGGGGCTCCGCAAAAGTGACTTATATTTCATGTTTTGCTATGTTAACCGTAGCCAGATTGAAATTGTCAAGCCAAATTTCGATACGCCGTGACCCATAGTGATTCAGATTTTCTGCAGCCGCCCCAACAGCACCGCAGCCAGATCAGGGTTGAACAAATTTTGCAGGCAGCGGCTGAGGTCTTCTGGGAAAAGGGCTACGATGTAGCGACAACTCACGACATCGCCAAACGGGCTCAAACCGCAGTCGGTACGCTGTATCGCTTTTTCCCAAATAAGCTGGCCATTTTTCATGTGCTCGAAAAACGGCATAAGCAATATCTAGACGAGACCGTCCCTCAACTGATGAGCCCTGAAGCATTTCAGTTGCCCCTAGCCGTCGTGATCCGCAGAATTGTCGAAACCTATGCGGAATATTTCGAGAACCTTGGCCCCAGGATTGTCTACATTCAGTACTACTTGACCCCAAATATCTTTTTATATTTCGACGAGAGTTTTGATCAAAATATGATTCAGGGTTTAGCCAAGCTTCTGCAAGGCAGAAATTCGGCCCTCACCTTAGAAAAATGCGAGCTACTATCTGAGGTTTTTTTGAGAACGTATCAGGCCTTACTGTTGGTCGCCCTGCGCAGCAATGACACCCGCCGACATCAGTTACATTCAGAAACTCAAAATGTCTTGATTAACTATCTGGAACCTTACGTAGGCGACCCAGTCTACACTGCCTCACCTGCTGGTGACCTATCCGCTTCACATACAGCCCTCCAAGCCCAGGCAGAAGCCCTGACCCAGCAGCATGCTCTGAACCCTCGGCAGCAGACGGCGATCGCCCATGTCCTAACCTACGGCAGCCTGACGATCCAAACGCTTGAGTCTTTATGCCGCAACACATCCCGTCGAACCCTTCAGCGCGATCTCAAACAGTTAATCGAAAAGCAAATATTTGAAAGTAGAGGTCGCACTAACCAGCTCATTTACAAAATGGCAAGTTAAGGACGAAAAAATAGAGACGAAAACAGAATCTTTCCACTCCTCTGATCTGCAACTCCTGTGACGTGACCCCCATCACCTGCACTCAGGTTGTTATACAACTCCCTTCAGTTTTCTCAGGAAGCGATTAAGGCAGGCTTATTTGGGGGTCAGAGGCCCCTCAGAGACAGCCGCGATAGTAGTACTCAAGATGATTGAACAACACATCCAAGGAGTTCAACTATGAAACGCTTTGCCATCGCCCTCACCGCTCTGACCAACGCTTCCGTCGCCATTGCCCCCACCAGCTACGCCGCCGTTGATTTCGACCAGCTTCGCCGCGAAAACCTCGACAAAGATGCGGTTGATTTCGACCAGCTCCGCCGCGAGAACCTAGAGAAAGATGCCGTGGTTGAGCTGCAGGCTGGCGTTGACTTCGATCAGCTTCGCCGTGAAAACCTGGACAAAGATGCGGTTGATTTCGACCAACTGCGCCGCGAGAACCTAGAGAAAGACGCCATCGCTTAAGCTACCGCTTGTGCATAAGTACTGGGGTTTGCAAGTTGCTTGTCCCCCAGAAGAGCCAATATCGGAATTGGGGGCTGGCCCCCAAACCCCCTGATATGGGGGCCTAACTCCCCCAAACCCCCCGAAAGGGAGATGCGGATTGAGCCGTGAATGCGCACGGTAAGACGACAGGGGCGAGGCTGGCCACAATCCGTTCCGCTAGGGACCGATTTAGAGGGTTCTGGCCTTGAAATGTAAGACCAGAACCCTTTTTATGTAAGTAGTGTGTAGAGTCCTGACGGGCAATCATCTTGCTCACATCAAAGCGCCAGCCATCAACTGGCTGGCGCTTTCTCAAGGGTACGGCCCTGACTAGGCCACTCTCTGGGTGTGACGCGAGTCTGCCAGATAGTCATTCAGCCGATCTACGGCCCCATCGGTATGTATTGCAGCACCCTGAATATTCGGGTCCAAGAGTCCTTCATCCAGACAGCGCTCTAGATACCCTAATTCAATCACCAATCGCTTCACGGCTGTCCGCAATCGTCGCTGTTGCGCACTATGGTGGGTCATCTTCATTGTCTGTATCTCCCTGTCGGTGAGCCATCCAAGGTAGTGATAACATAACGTGCATTGTTGCATCAACATGCAAAATTGCAACTTTTAAGCCGTTGCAGTAGGGCATTTGTGCAACAGGCAAAGACTCAGTAAAAAGCCCCCAGCTTTAGCCGGGGGTGGAATGTGCTGTGTTAGTTAGGAGGAGAGCATCCGTCGGGAAAGTTTATTCAGCCACCCATTGACAGACCAGTGGTCCATGGAGGGTTTGCCAGTGGGCGCGCGATTGGGTCCTTTGACGTAGGGGAAGGACACCGCTCCCCACTTCAGGAATTGAAGTGAAGTGAACAGGGCGTTGGGGCTTGGAACGAGTCATGGGACTGTGTGACGACTTCAGGAACGACCAGGAACTTTTATATCCTTATCATCAGCCACACGACGGTTGTAGGCGGTGACGGTCAACGCTTTGACGTTGTGATGTTTTAGGGGGACAGTTGTGCAGAGCGTCGGAATTTAGTGTGACAGCGATAGGGCAAGGTGCTGACTTTCATCACACAGAAGATAAATTTGCCTCAAATCGCTTGGTCGAATTGACGCTATGGAGGAGTTATGAATTCGGAAACAGACGGACAACGGCAGGGCAATGTCAATCGGTTAGTTTTGCTGAAGGCAGATCTCGCTGACATTGAGGCGGATTTGCAAGGGGCGATCGCAGACTCAGCGCGTCAACGGCTCCAAAAAGAGGCGCAGCGTATCCTGCATGAAATTAGGCAGTTAGAATCCCGGCTGGGCTAGGGGCTGTCATTAAAACTAGAATCCTTGTGGTGCAACGGTTTCAGCCCCTAGCAATATTAGGGAAGCGCGGCAATGCTTGCCCAGCAAGGCTTTTACCCGGTGTTGATGACGCGCCCTAGGGCGTGTGGGCAATTAATAACGAAACCCTTACTGGTTGGGCATGACCACGCCCGCTTTACTGAATCAGGCTAGGGGCTGTAGCTCTCTCATATCAGGAAGTCTGCCTTAATCGTCCACAGCCCCTAGTAGCCCCTGGTAACCGCTGCAAACGGCCACTGTTCTATGACTCACCGGGATTTGCGGCCCGTCGCCAAATCCACCAGGCCGCTGCGCAGACCGTGCAGTTTCCCACCACCGTCATTGCTGCCTGCAGCGTTACCAACCATTCCAACTGCGGTGCATTGTCGAAAAAATGCCAGGTGCAGGCACACATGGCGCTCACCAAGGCAGGCAGCATCGCAAAAGAGAGGGTGCGCCAGGCCCAATGCTGACTGGCTTCGGCATACTGCCAGATGAACCCAATCGCCGCGACCCATTCGACGACGCTGATAATGTGAATCACCCAAGTGGGAATCGAGAGCGCATGCATGGCGGGAGCGATAGAATCAGCCAGGACCAGTGTAGGGGATGGAGGCCGTTTGAGCCCCGAGATTCAACCGTTACCCAAAGATGTGGTGCAACTGATGGCGGCGGGGGAGGTGATTGACTCCCCGGCAGCGGTGGTGCGGGAACTGGTGGAAAATGCTCTGGACGCGGGGGCCAGTCGGATTACGGTAGCGGTGCGATCGCAGCCCTGGCACATCACCGTCACCGACGACGGCAGCGGCCTCACCCTAAATGATTTACGTCGGGCCGCCGCCGCCCACAGCACCAGCAAACTCAGCGACCTTAGGGATTTGTGGCGAATCCAGAGCCTGGGATTTCGGGGGGAGGCGCTGCACAGTCTCAGCCAGCTCACCCGCCTCACCCTCTGTAGTCGTCCCCAACAAGACGCCGATGGCGGCTATGAGGTCACCTACGATCGCGACGGTCATCCTCAGTCGGTCACGCCCCTGGCTATGGCCCCCGGCACCCGCGTCACCGTGACCGATTTGTTTTATTGCTTTCCGGCCCGGCAACAGGCCGCCCCTTCGGTAAAACAACAAACCCAAGCGATCCAGCGCACCCTGCAAACCCTGGCCCTGTGTCACTCCACCGTTACTTGGCAGGCCCACCTCAACGATCGTACCTGGATGACCCTCTGGCCTGGGGCCTCGGCCCTGCATGTGCTGCCCCAGGTGATGCGGCGAGTGCAGGTGACGGATTTGCGCGAACATCAGCAAACGGTGACGCTGCCGGAGAGCAAACCAGCCCGGCTCTATCTATTAATGGGCCTCCCCGATCGCTGCCATCGGCCTCGCCCCGATGGGGTCACCCTGGCCCTCAACGGTCGCCCGGTGCAGTTACCGGATCTAGAGGCTACGGTGGGGCAGACCCTGCGAAGGTCTCTACCCCGAGATCGCCACCCGATCGCCTTTTTGCATCTACAAGCTCCCCCTGACCAGATCGACTGGCACCGCTCCCCCGACAAGTCCCACATTTATTTGCGTCATTTGGAAGTTTGGGGCGAAGCGATTGGTGTGGCGATTGAAGCGGCTTTGCGGTTGGGGCCTGTCCCCGAGTTGGCCAGTGCCGGACCGCAGCGGCTCACCCAACTGATTGCCTTAGCCGAACCGCAGGCGTCCTATGACGCTGAGACTAACATTACTGAATCTCCCCAACCCTTGGCGCTCAAGGCCTTGGCCCAGGTGCACGATCGCTACATTCTGGCCGAGCATCCAGCTGGGTTGTGCTTGATTGAGCAGCACATTGCCCATGAGCGGGTGTTGTATGAGGAGCTGTGCGATCGCTGGCAATTGGTCCCTTTAGAAACCCCGATCGTCCTCAGTCACCTCAAGCCCGAACAACTCACCCAACTGGAGCGGATTGGGTTAGAAGTCGCCCCCTTCGGCCCCGATCTCTGGGCGGTGCGTAATGCCCCTGCCCCTTTGGCTGAACGCGAGGACTGTAGCGAAGCTTTGTGGGAGCTGAGTTTAGGGCAGGACCTGGATGCCGCCCTGGTCGCTACCGCCTGCCGTACCGCGATTCGGAACGGAACGCCGTTGACTCAAACCACCATGGATCGGTTATTGGAGGCTTGGCAGCGCACCCGCAAACCCCAGACTTGTCCCCATGGACGGCCCATTTGTCTGACCTTAAATGAGTCCAGCCTGGCCCGCTATTTTCGTCGCCACTGGGTGATTGGCAAAAGCCATGGGATTTAATTAGCGATTGAACCACTGAGCAAATCTGAATTATTGACACCCCATCTCAATAGATCTATGCTCTCCTGTGCAAGTTTTTAATGAAAAAATTCTCAATTGTTATGGCAAAGCGACTCAAACCAGTTGAACTATTTTTGGCCGTTGGCTTGGCGACAACGGTCGCGGCCTGTGGTGGCCCCGCTGCTGATGGCGGTGAGGGCGCAGACGACGAAGGCGTCACGGTTACGGAGCTGGAGTCTGAAGCCGAAGGCGGCGAAGGTGGTGAAGGTGGTGAAGGCGGCGAAGGTGGTGAAGGCGGCGGAGAATACAGCGAAGGTGAACAGGCCAATGCTGACTTTGAAGACAAGCTGAGCGACGCCGAACTGCTGGCGGCCCTAAAAGAAGGCGGGCATGTAATCTACTTCCGCCATGCCCAAACCGAGACAGACTACGCAGACCAAGCTGACCCCAACATGAGCCTGGATGACTGCGACACCCAGCGCAAGCTCAGCGACGTGGGGCTTCAACAATCTGAAGATATTGGTGCAGCCTTTACGGAATTAGAGATTCCGGTGGGAGACGTGATTTCTAGCGACTATTGCCGCGCTTGGCAAACCGCAGAGATCGCCTTTGGCCGCTACGAAAAAGATTCCAGCCTCAATTTCTTACCCTTTGAGGAGTACACCGATGCCCAAGTCGAGGAAATGAAGGCAAACGTCATGCCTCTGCTCACGGCTGTACCGGCAGAAGGTCAAAATACCGTGATCGTCGGTCACGACGACATCTTCGAGGCGGCGACCGGGATTTATCCCGCCCCGCAGGGGTTAGCCTATGTGCTCACCCCAGACGGTAATGGCGGTTTCGAGCTGGTCGCCAATCTGCTGCCGGAGGAATGGGCTGCATTGCAGTAAGTTCGCTCCACGGCGCTCATTGACTCACTTCGCAAGTTGACAATGCCGCAGGCTCCCTTTTCATTGAAAGGGGTCTGGGCATTTTTTTTGATTGTTTAATATCGGACCCCCATGATTGTTCGCATCCCCAATCTGTTGACCCCAGAGGAGCTAGTGTCCCTAAACGAGACCTTGGCAACCGCTGAGTTCATTGATGGCAAGTTGACGGCGGGCTGGCATGCTAAGCAGGTAAAGCAAAATCAGCAGTTGCCTAAAGCGCCTAGCACCGATGCTCTCAAAGCCATGATTCTGAAGGCGCTGAATCGCAATGGCCTGTTTCAAGCCATCGCCCGCCCCAGATCAATTCACTCCGTTTTGTTCAGCCGATACCAAGTGGGAATGGCCTACGGACGCCATGTAGATAATGCGCTGATGGGGGGCTTTCACCGCTCTGATATCTCCTTCACAATATTTCTGAGCGATCCAACCCGCTACGACGGCGGTGAACTGGTGATGGAAGGGGCCGATAGTGAAACCCCTTACAAGCTGGAGGCGGGTAGCGCGATTGTTTACCCTTCCACGACGTTGCACCGAGTGGATCCAGTTACTCGGGGTGAACGGTTGGTGGTAGTGGGCTGGGTGCAAAGCCTAATTCGCGATGTGGCCCAGCGGGAGATTTTGTTTGATTTAGAGACGGTGAAGCGATCGCGCTTTGCCCAGGACGGCAAAACCGATGAATTTGATTTGCTGTCAAAAAGTATTGCTAACCTGCTGCGTCAGTGGGTGGATTAATCTCGCTGATTGCAGCACGGAGGTCTCTTCAACTGAGCCCCTTCTGTCGCCTAGCGGTCGTGGTCAGACCTTCGCCAAAAATCATCCATGTGGGTAAACAGTTGATCGATTTTGGCGGGGGTTGTAAATGGGTTCAACAGCACCGCCTTCAGCCAGCGCTGTTGTCGATAGACCGGCAGTGACATGAACCCGTTGCCTATATTCAGTAGAGACTGCTGCAGATCCTGGTTCCTAGCGTCGGGAGATCGCCCCTCAGGACAACCTCGAAAGCAAATCACATTCATCTCAGGTACCGTCGCCAGCTCTAGATAAGGGCGCTGGCGAATGGCCGCCACAAAATGTTTGGTAAGGTCATAGCTGGCATCAATCAGAGCCTCACAGCCCTTCAGGCCTAGGTGTTGCAACGATAGCCACAGCTTCAGCACATCGGCATGGCGGGTGCCCTGCACGCTGATTTCTCCCAGATTGATCCAGTCGGCCTCAGCATTCATGTAGGGTGCGGCAACCTGAAAGTGCTGCTGCAGTTTCCCCATATCTCGAAACAGCACCGAAGCACAGGTTTTAGCCACATACAGCCATTTTTGGGGATTAAAGGTGACCGAATCGGCCTGCTCAATGCCCTTGAGGCGATCGCGGTACCGTGTTGAAAAGGCCAATGCCCCCCCATAGGCACCATCCACATGGAACCAGAGGTCCTGTTGCTGGGCAATTGCAGCAATTTTAGGGAGGGGGTCAATGTTGCCTGTGACGGTGGTACCGGCGGTGGCGACGACGGCAAAGGGCTGCTGACCCTGATTTTTAGCTTGGGCGATCGCGGCGGCTAAGGCCTCAATTTTCATATGCCCCTGTTCATCAGCAGGGATGGAAATCACGCCCTCTTGCCCTAGCCCCAATAACATCGCGGCCTTGCGGATAGAACTGTGGGCCAGAGCTGACGCAAAGAAAACAGGGGGTTTCGGCAGGGTCGTTAGACCAGCGGTCAACGTGCCGAGCTTGGCGTTGCGCGCTACCGCCAGCGCCTGCAGATTAGCGAGACTGCCGCCACTGACGAGAACGCCTCCGGCCTTAGGCCCGAGGCCAAACCTTTGGGCAATGGCCGCCATGAGTTGGGGTTCTAACCGGGAGAAGACCGGCGACATTTCCACACTCAACATGTTGTTGTTGAGGGCCGCCGCCAGCCAATCACCGATGATCGAAAAGGTGGTCGGCAGCGGATCCATATGACCGATATAGCCGGGATGGGCAGGATTCATCGATTGGGCCAAGATTTGATCGAGCTGCTGCAGTAAGTCCCCGACGGCAATGGGCATGTCGGGCAGGGTCACAGCGGGGGTGTCTGCTGCCGGTAGGGGCGACTGCTGGGCGGCATCGGTCAAATAATCCAGTAGGTGCTGGCTGACCTGGTTAAGGAGCTGGGCAATCTCCTTACGATTGGCACCGGTCGGATCAATAAAGGCCATGGCGGGTAAAACAGAACGATCCAAATCGCCTCCTTTGGGGCTGAGGATGAGAAGGAGGAGCGAAGCCATGCTGGCTTGCACCCATATCAATATTGATATGGTATTCAGGGGTCGTTCTATCGCTTTTCAGAAAAGGGATTTGCAAGTTGCTTGTCCCTCAGAAGAGCCAATATCGGAATTTTAGGAACTGATTTAGAGGTTTTACTTCTTGCAACGTCAGGGCGGAACCCTTTCTATACAGGTCTTGTATGGAGTTCTGCCTAACGGATAGCTTTCTGGAGGGGAAGACCGGCGAGATGGTTTATCCCATAACTGACGTTAAGGATTTGGGGTGGCTTCCACGAGCATGGCCGCTTGAGCACTGAAACGGACTTGTCCCTCTGGAGGCGCACAGCGGCTGTAGCGGCCATCTCCGTGGAGCTGCCAAGCGTCTTGGGTGTCGGCCAGCCACCAGGTCAAATAGTCATAAAGCTGCTCCTGGAGAGCCGGGTCCCGGATCGGGGCTAGGGCCTCAATCCGCTGATCGAGTCCCCTCGGGGTCCAGTCGGCGCTGCCAATGTAAACCGCTGGATTGTCGCCATTGTGGCAGTAGAGAATGCGACTGTGCTCTACGTGACGGCCCAAGATGCTGACCACCCGAATGCGATCGCTCAGCCCCGGCACCCCTGGCCGCAGGCAACACACCCCCCGCACCACCAGCTCAACGGTGACCCCGACTTGGGAAGCGCTGTAAAGGGCATCGATAATATCGGGATCCGCCAGCACATTCAACTGGGCCATGAGCTTAGCGGGGCGACCGGCTTGGGCATGATCAATCTCTTGCTCGATCAGACGATGCAACTGCGATCGCAGCGTCACCGGGGCCACCAGCAGTTGCTGGTAAGTGCCATGGCGGGAGTAGCCGGTCAAGTAATTAAACAGATGATTGAGGTCGGTACCCAAGGTGGGGCAACTGGTTAGCAAGCCCAGGTCTGCATAGGGCTGAGGGCGACGGGGTAAATAGTCGCCCGTGCCAATGTAGGCATAGTGATGGATGGTATCTCCCAAGCGCTGGACCACCAGCACCAGGTTGGTGTGGGTTTTGAGACCGACCACCCCATAGACCACATGGGCACCCGCCTTTTCTAAGCTTTGAGCCCAGTAGAGGTTACTGGGCTCATCCAAAGTCGTGGTGAGCTCCACCAAGACGACCACCTGTTTACCGGCTTTAGCAGCCTTTAAGAGAGATCGCACCATCGGCACATCCCCAGCGGTGCGATAGAGGGTGGTCTTAATCGTCAGCACGGTTGGATCAGTGGCCGCCATGGCCACAAAGGCTTCCACGGTCGCCCCAAAGGACTGGTAGGGCAGGTGGATCAACAGATCCTGTCGCCGTAGTCGGGCCAAGATTGTTTCCGCTGAAGGCGACGGCTCTCGCCAAGGGGAATCGGGCGACGGCGGCGCTGTCCAAACCGGTGCTTGAGCGGACCAAGCCGCCGATCTCAGGTGGGGGCAATGGCGGTCAATTTGCTCGACCCATTCCCCATAGCTCAGCCACCCCAGCAAGGGGTACACAGCTTCGGGGGTGAGCCCAAGCGCCTGAAGTAATCGAGCCTGGAGCCCAGGGGGCATAGCGGCAGTGGTTTCTAAACGAACCGCCCGACCCTGGTGCGATCGCTGCTGCACGCTGGATTCGACCAGCGCCATCCAGTTCTCGGCATCGCTGTCAACGAGCCCTAAATCGGCGCTGCGGGTCACCCGAAACGGCACCACACCCCCAACCTGGTATCCCGGAAACAGGATCGCCGCATGGGCTGCAATCAACTGCTCTAAGGGCACGGCGGTCCAGTATTGCTCAGCCACCGGCTCTTTGAGCGGCACAAACCGGGCTAAAATGCGGGGCACCTTAACCCAGGCCCAGTGCCAACCTTGAGCAGACTGCACCGCCACCGCCAAGTGCAAACTCAGACCCGAAAAATCCGGCAGGCTCTGATCAGGCGGGTAAACCCAAGGCCCCAACATCGGTACAATACCTTGCTCGAATTTATGCTGGAGCTGGGCCTGTTGGCGATCGCTGACTGTACGGTAAGGGCATAATCCCAGCCCTTGCTGGGCCAGTCGAGGCCAAACCTGCCGGGTTTCATGGGCCTGCTGTCGGGCAAAAAGGGGCAATAATGCCGTTCTAACCTGTTGGAGCTGGCAAGCTGGGGTTAGGCCATCTGGGCTGAGGCCAGCATTGGCAGCGACTTGTTGGTACAAAGCCGCTACCCGCACCATAAAGTATTCGTCTAACTGACCACTCAATTGCCCCAGCCGCAGCAACTGATCACCCAAGGGCAGGTCAGGATCGATTGCGCCATAAAATTGACGCCGATAAAAAGCGACCCAACTGAGTTCGCGATTGAGGTAGTGGCACTTAAGCCAAGGCGATGTTGATACCCCCATCAAGGCCGATCCTGAAAGACCTCATCTTCAATGCCGACCCACCACTCCCCCAATCCCATCAGGGTTTCATGCAGCTCTTGCAATTGCCGCATATAGTCTTCGGGCTCCAGGGTCGCCCGTCGCTCCTTTAACTTCTGCAATTGCAAAAGTACGAGTAACCAGGGCTTAGACAGACCATCGGTGGCTTCAATGTAGCGGGCCAGATCGGTACTGTTCATCGGGGGCATAGGCTCAGTCAGCGCGTTAACGCCCACTGTAGCGTCCTGCCCTCAGCATTTGCATCCACCGCCGAGATCAGGCGCGTTTACCGCAGCTTCATATCCATCAAATTACGATGTAGATGTGCCGAATAAATTACCCATCGCCGCCTGCAACTTCAATAATGAAACATACGTCAAAGTATCTTTAGTTACCGTTTTATCGGAACTGTTCTGTCGGGTATGGTTCGCATTTATATTCAGCTTTACGGTAAGGTGCATGGGGTCGGTTTTCGTTACCATACCCGCAACGAAGCTAGCAAACTGGAGCTGGTCGGATACGTTAAAAATCGTACCGACGGGTCTGTAGAAATCATCGTCGAAGGGGACGAGGATCCGGCTCGTCAGCTCTTAGCCTGGGCCAGACAAGGGCCTCCCGCTGCCCAAGTGGAGCGGGTTGAGGTCGTCTACGAGATTCCCACTGACGAATTTGGCACTTTTTCCATTGAGCGCTAGGGCGCGTTATTAATACCGCGTGAAAGTCTTACTGGGTAAACATTGCCGCGCCCGCCTCATAATATTGCTAGGGGCTGAAACTATTGCACCACAAGGATCCTAAGCTTAATTGATCACAGCTCCTAGGCATTGTCTTGTTAAAGAGTGAGACACTCAAACCCTCTCGACTACTCAAGCTACGAACTGCTGGGTGATTAGGACCTGTATCGCCTCGGGCGTCAACGGTTTAGAGAATAGGTAACCCTGTCCTGATTCACAGCGCAGGGCCTTGAGTTGGGAATGGTGTTTAGGGGTTTCGACCCCTTCTGCCACTACTTCTAAACCCAGGTTCCAAGCCAACCGGACAACGGATTGCAAAATCTCTAGCTTTTCGTAAGAGGTATCGGCATCTTCAATGAAAGAGCGATCTATTTTGAGGGCATCAAAGGGAAAGCGATAGAGATAGCTCAGCGAAGAATAACCAGTGCCAAAATCATCGATTGAGAGCTTGATGCCCATTTCACGAATCCGACGCAATTTATCCACAATCGAGGCAGAATTTTCAATTAATACACTTTCAGTAATTTCTAGTTTTAGATTTCGGGCCTGAAGCTGGGTTTCGGTAAGGATGTTTTGAATTTGCTCAACCACATCATCTTGGGAAAACTGCTTGCTCGACATGTTGACGCTGACAAAGAGGTCTTGAGTCTTTGTGTTTGTCTTTTGCCAAACCCTAAGCTGCCTACAGGCTTCCCGTAAGACCCACCACCCTAAAGGCACGATTAATCCGGTTTTTTCTGCAATTTTAATGAACTTGGCTGGGCTTAGTAGCCCCTGTTCGGGGTGCTGCCAACGGACCAGGGCTTCGAAACCAATGGTTTCTTCAGAGCGAATCAAGACAATCGGTTGGTAGTGCAGGACCAATTCTTGATTTTGGATGGCGGTACTGAGGGCCATCTCTAGGCGCAAATCCCGCTCAAGCTGGCTCTGCATCGTATCTTCAAAGAGACGATAGCGCTGCCCTGAGGTTTTCTTGGCTTGATACATGGCCACACTGGCATCCCGGAGCAGATCTTCTGGATGCTTTGAGGTTTTATCCCCAAAGGCGATCCCCATACTGGTGTCGATATGAATGGGGTGCTCTGTGAGTAAAAAGGGTTGATCGAGTTTTGTGTAGAGGCGCTCAAGGGTATTGACCACTTCTGAGTACGAGGCCACATCTTCGAGCAGCAAGGCAAAGGTATCACTTCCCAACCGCGAAACGGTATCTTCTGACCGAAGACTGGTGGTGAGCCGACGGGCAAACTCTGACAGCAAGCGATCGCCAATATTGTGATCAAAGGCATCGTTGATCAGCTTCAGGTGATCGATGTCGATATAGACCACGGCAATTGAGTTTGAAGGACCATGTTCTAGTCGCGTTAAGGCATGATCGACCCGATCAATAAACACGCTCCGCTGCAGTAAACCGGTTAAGCCATCTCGTAGTCCGGCGGTTGCTGCCGCTTTTGCCTTGCGCGTTGTAATATCTTGAACCATCACAACGGCCCCGGATTGGGTCGGGTTCGTTGCTTCCGCCAGGGGAAATCCGTTGAACTTGAGCCAGTGGCCTTGTCCCAATTGTTTCGTCGATAAAAAGAGTTCTACGTCCGTAATTCTACGGCCTGAGATAATCTGTTTTAGAGGTAACTCAGCCGTATTTAAGGGGCTGAGATGTTCTCCATGGCGAAGCTGGCGTAGGTTCGCACCGCAGTTCCAAAGGGTGGAAAAGTCATTTTCAAATAGGGTTTTGGCCTGCTCATTGGCATAGACAACCTCATAGGCATGGGTTGTCACAATAACGGCCTCTTGACAAGCGTCAAAAAGTCGTGAGCAGGCGCTGGAAAGAGCTTGCATTTATATTGTCTCAATAAGAGGGCACCTCGTGCCCTTGGGCGATCTTAGGGACTCTATTGCAAGGTACCCATTTTCCGGGAGGAAAGCCTGAAAATCGTGCCCATTTTAAGCCAGAATGCTTTTGCCAGGGGCTTGACGCTTATTCCAACGCCTCAATGATGGCCAAGAGTTGTTCGTAGTCCTGAGTCGCTCCGGCTGCCTTGAATGAGTCCGCTGCTACTTGGAAATCAGCGATCGCCCCAGCGGTATCCTGCAACTCCACCTTGGTATGACCTCGATTGATATAGGCCAAGGCATCTTTTGGATCGAGTTGAATCGCTTTGTTAAGGTCAACGATCGCGGCTTTGTCGTTGCCGAGAAGATGCTTAGCAAATCCGCGATTGTTGTAGGCTTCTGCAAAAGTTGGATCTAGGCGAATAACTTCGGTGTAGTCAGCAATCGCTGCCTCGTATTGCTCTAGCTCGGCCCTAGCAATCCCTCGGTTGTGATAGGCCCTGAGAAAGTCAGGGTCTTTTTGGATGGCTTGAGTATATTCGGCAATTTCGGCCTCATAATCCCCTAAGTTGGCGTAAATCAAACCTCGGGTGTAGTAGGTAGAGGCGGCGTTAGGATCGAGCTGTATGGATTGGTCATAGTCAGAGAACGCTGCCTCGTAATCCCCCAGTTGATAGTGCAGCCAGCCACGATTGTTATAGGTCAACACAAACTCAGAATCGAGCTGAAGGGCTTGGTTGTAGTCGGCCATGGCCCCTTCGTAGTCTCCGATCTGGAATTTGGTGAAACCGCGATCGTTGTAAGCCCCGGCAAAGTCAGGATCAAGCTCAATGGCCTGGTCATAGTCTAAGATTGCTCCTTCAAGGTTCCCAGCTTGGGCTTTGCTAATAGCGCGCTCAATTAAATCCTCTGCAGTGATGGGTTCATCAGAGTTGCTGGATGGCTCTGACAATGGGGTAGGTGTTTCGGGAAGGGTACTGGATGGCTGATTGGAACCGCAAGAGACAGACATTAGGGCAAAGAGACCCATAGTTGTGATGACTGCAAAAGTACGAATCACCCTAAACCACTGCATAACTGAAGCCCTCCCACCTTTGATATTCCTTATTTCCGTGATTCCCCTCTTGGAGGAGGATGCCTCTAAATCCATTCGCTAGAAAGTTCAGTCTTTCTAGATCTTTGACCGCGATTGAATTTGTCGTATCCTTAAGGCTATTGCAGCTCTGAAAGCCTTTCCAAAGTTGATTGATAATAGTCTGTTTGGCCAGTTGCTTTGAATAAGTCTGCAGCAATTTGCAAGTCAGAGATCGCTCCAGGCTTATCATTTAACTCTATTTTAGAAATGCCTCGATTTTTGTAGGCTCCACCAAGACTTGGATCCAGTCGAATCGCTGCATCGAAATCTAATATCGCGCCCTCATGATCATCCAAAAATTGTTTCGAGTAACCACGATTGCTGTAAGCTAAAGCAAAGTTTGGATCCAGTCTTATTGCCTCATCAAAATCATCAATAGCACCTTCAAGATCACCTAGAAGGTCTTTTAAGAAGCCTCGATCATGATAGGCAAGAACATTTTCTGGATCTGACCTTATCGCCTCATCAAAGTCAGCCATAGCTCCTTCGAAATCACTTAAATCCTGCTTCAAACGGCCACGATTAGCATAGGCATACGAATAGTCAGGATCAATCCTTATTGCTTCACTATAATCAGTAATGGCCCCTTCAAAATCACCTAACTCTTTTTTTGAAATACCTCGATTGTTATAGGAAAAGGCATGGTTTGGATCTATTCGAATTGCCTCGTCATAATCAGAGATGGCTCCAGCATAATCTCCTGAACTATACTTTAAAAATCCTCTATTGCTGTATGCAGAAGCATGATTTGGATCTAGCTGAATTGCTTTATTGCAATCGGAAATTGCCCCTTCTAAATCACCCAGAAACTGTTTGACAACACCGCGAGTGTTATAGGCGTCAGCATAGTCAGGATTCAGTCTTATTGCCTCATCGTAGTCAGAAATAGCTGCTTCATATTGGCCTAGACTCGCTTTCACATCGCCACGAGCCTTATAGGCGTCAGCATAGTCAGGCTCCAACCGAATCGCCTCGTTACAATCACTGGCTGCGGCGTCATGTTGGCCTATCACAGCTTTTGCGCGGCAACGACCGCTGTAAGCGTCTGCATAGTCGGGCTTCAAACGAATGGCTTCATCGTAAGCAGAGATCGCCCCCTCAGAGTCTTCCGCCTCAAGTTTGCTTTCACCCAATTCGAACCAGCCCTCTGCAGTGCTGGGCTCATCTGGCAATGGGGCAGTGGTTTCAGTTGTGTCATTAGATTGTGGTTTTGAGCCGCAAGAGGCTGCTGTCAGGGTCAGACCCCCTATCACTGCAACAACTACAAAAGTACGAATTAGCCCAACCCACTGCATAACTAACAACTCTGCAACTTCAGAGCCATTCTCTATCTAAACTTTTCTGCTCTGGGCATCCCTCAAAAAATCTTCTAAATCAGTCGAGGGCGTATTTACTAAGTTTCCAATGCTTCAAAAACAGGAGGCAGAGATGCAAAATACATCTCTGCCTAAAACGATGAACGTTTGATTACGGTTCAGACTAGACTCTTGACTGTTGCCTTTGCAGTCATCTCATCTTTATGATCGCCAGCTTATCGATCGCGTTAATTCAAATAGGCGACTTTGAGCTCTGTGGCAAATCCTGTAAACAGTTGTGCTTATTCCCTAGGGTGCATCATTAACTACAGGTGAAAGCCTAGCTAGGCAAACGTTGCCGTGCCTGCCCCTGTAGTATTGCTAGGGACCATAACCATGGCACCACAAAGAATCTGATTAGTCCCTAGACATCGCTATCGCCGCTGGACTAACACCGAGTCATCTAACAGTTGTTTGGTATGGGTCGAGGGCAATACTGGTTGAAAATTGGCGTTGCCGCAATGTATCTCAAAGCCCTACAACTGAGGCATTTCCGGAATTATAGGGAGCAGGTGATCACCTTTACGGCTCCGAAAACTATCGTGCTGGGGGATAACGCCCAGGGGAAATCTAACCTGCTGGAATCGATAGAGCTGTTGGCGACGCTACGATCGCACCGCTGCCATCGCGATCGCGACCTGATTCAGACGGGGCAGGCTGCAGGCCGCATTGCCGCCACGGTACAGCGGGAGGTGGGTCTATCGGAGCTGGCTCTAATGCTGCGGGCGGGGGGGCGTCGCACCGCCATCCGCAATGGTGAGAAACTGCGCCGTCAGGGGGATTTCTTAGGGGCGCTAAATGCAGTGCAATTTTCCAGCCTGGACTTGGAGCTAGTGCGGGGGGGGCCGGGAGAGCGGCGCACCTGGCTGGATACACTGCTGATGCAGTTAGAACCGGTTTATATCAACATCTTGGGACAGTATGCCCAGGCCCTAAAACAGCGCAATGCTTTGCTGCGTCAGGCTAAAGGCCACCCCGACCCCACTCAACTGGCCCTGTGGGCTGCCCAACTTGCGGCCCTCGGCACCCGCTTGATGCGGCGGCGATCTCGGGGGCTTAGCCGCCTGGTGCCCATCGCCCAGCAGTGGCACCAGGCGATCAGCGGCCAAACTGAAGTGCTAACCCTGCAGTACCGACCCAATGTAGCGATAGTGAGCGATGATCCAACGGAAATTCAGGGGGCCTTTTTAGAGAAAATTCAGCAGCGGGCGATCGCCGAGCAGCAGCAGCATACGTCTTTGGTCGGTCCCCACCGAGACGACATCGAGTTTACGATTAACGACACCCCAGCCCGACAATATGCCTCCCAGGGCCAACAGCGCACCCTCGTGCTGGCTTTGAAGCTAGCAGAGCTGAAATTGATTGAGTCCGTCGTGGGAGAACCCCCGCTTTTACTTCTAGACGATGTGTTAGCAGAACTGGATCTCAACCGCCAAAATCAGCTCCTAGAGGCGATTCAAGACCGGTTTCAAACGGTGATTACCACCACCCACTTGGGAAGCTTTGAAGCCCAATGGCTGAAAGCCTCCCAGGTATTAACGGTCAAAGCCGGAAAGCTGGCTGCCTCCTAGGCGCAAGTCCCGTATCATTGCAGAGTTCAAAACTCACCCCATCACCGCCCTACCCCTTGGATTGGCCAGTCTATGTGCAAGGTCAGGACCCCTTTAATCGTTAGGATAAAGTCGCCGCACCGCCCAGTCGAGTAGACAAAGCTAAAAACAAGTACATCTAAAAGAGTTCATAAAGAAGTCAAAAAGAATTTACAAAGAACCATGAAGTGGTGTTAATATTTCTATACAGAGGTCGGGTGATTACTCACTTCTGAATTCATACTCCTTTCCTTTAGGACTCATTTATTATGACAACCGCACTACAACAGCGCAGTAGCGCTTCGTTGTGGGAGCAGTTCTGCCAGTGGGTCACCAGCACCGAAAACCGTCTTTATGTCGGTTGGTTCGGCGTCCTGATGATTCCCACCCTGCTA
>JBHJIP010000245.1:0-4521 GCA_050043365.1 Leptolyngbyaceae cyanobacterium | reverse complement strand
CAAAAAGCGTCGATCGCGATCAGTTTCCAAGACTGAGATATCCGCCCCCCCCTGAATGCAGCCAGCATAGTTGTTGCCACCTCAATCAGTAGACAATCCCCAATCACATAGATCAGCGTGACCGATTCCTCAAAGGGTTCCAACATAGCGTCTAGGGTCACAACCCATCCAGGAGCCGTTGACGAAACCACTTCTTCTTCAGGGGCCTCAACCGCTGGGGCAACTCCGTCAACCGGCGTGGATGCTTCGAGCGGAGTCGAGGCTTCTGGAGCAGCCGCTTCAACCGGGGTCGAGACAGGTGCATCAACCACTTCGGCTGGCTCGTCAGATGCAAAGGGGCCAATGCCATTCAGGTAGAGGGCTAAGACAACCCCAATGGTGCCAACCACACCCACAATTAGCCATTGCTTGACTTCCATGTTGAGGCGACGGGGTAAAACCGCTTGCAGCATTCCCCAAGCCAAAAACACATAGGAGATCAGGTAAAAGAAGTCCCCCAGGGACACCACCGGGTCTTTACCCCAGACGTTGCCCCAGAGGTAAAACAGCACGTTGCCGAGGGCATAACAGAGTAGGCCCGCCCCAATCCAGAGCCAGACCCCACGACCGCTGACGATTTGCCCACTTTGCCAGTTGCGATAGCACATCAAACAAGCCATCGCAAAGGCCCCGGTTTCTAGCAGGGTAATGCCGACGAGATACCACTCAGGGTGGGATTGCCCCGGCTCTGGCACGCTAAAGAGCAAAAAGAACATCAATGCGAAAATGCCCCAACCCACACAAAGCAGCACCAATGTGGTGGTGGAGAGCAACATATTCAGCGCAGAGGATTGTTTAGTCAACGGAACGCTCCTCGCAGGGATAGACGACAGACTCTACGGTACCAAGCCCATCGAACTTTGGAACTGCTATCAGCCCAAAGTTTCAGGAATTTTCTTGGGTTTGAATGGCCTAATGCTCAGATGGGTGCCGATTTCGGCTCAAGACTCTGATGAGATTGGCCTGAATGGGCATTCAAGAAATCTTATTTCCAGAGCTTGCCAGGGGGAGACTGATCAAGCCAACCCATAAAGCCACTGCGATCGCCTGCGGGCAGGTCTTCTAGGGCATCCAGAGCCCGCTCCGTGAAATTGGCGTTACCGAAGTAGTTTTTGCCCAAACGATGCATTTCTTCTAATAAGCGCTGCAGGTGCAGTTCTTCCCACGGGGGGACTTTTGTCGCTAAGGGATCAAGGGTGAGCAATGACTTGGCGGCTTTTTCAGAGGTGGCCTGGGGGAAATGCCACTGGGTCAAAAAGGATGCCACATCTTTTTCAAACAAATCGGCTTGCTTATTGCCCAGCAGATCTTCCACATCAAAGAAAAGGGACTGCAACAGGAGTAAACACCCTTGAATCAACCCCTGGGCCGCCGGTGCTGCGCCACCGCCGCCGTCATCTGCTTCATCTAAAGCCTCTAGGCGGACTTTTCCCCAAACGCTAAACCGCTCTGGCTCTTCCAACAAGACACAAGCCTTACCCCGGTTATCGGTCAAATCCCGCCAGAGCGATCGCGCTTCTTCTTCCTGGGAAGCGTTGAATACACTCAACAATCGAAAGGTTTGACCCTGATAGGACAAAATCGGTATTTGCTGGTCCTTCTGGGGATGTTTGATATTTTTGATATCAACATCCTGACGCTTGAGAATGAACATGGCACTGCGGGTTAAGTCCGTAGGGTTACAGCAGGCAACTTGGGAAATCGCCGCATTTGCTGAGAACCTTGTCCATCATCGGTCTAACCATCTATCTGTGGGTAAACTTGCCCGTTCAGCCTGGTAGACGCTGGACCTAGTTACTACCCTACATCAGTCCATCGCTTGAAAGATCTTCTGCAAGGGCTATCAATCTTGACGCTATGATATCCATCTAAAGAAGAGTTACCACAGCTTCCTCAATAGGTTACCCGTTGAGTAGAGCCTAAATCTCCGATAAGGGTATATATATTTGGATATGGGTTAGCCCAGCTATACTGAGTCGGCTGTGCTATCGGTAGCAGCTTGGGCCCTTAGCTCAGTTGGATAGAGCAACCGCCTTCTAAGCGGTCGGTCACAGGTTCGAATCCTGTAGGGCCTGTCCCCAAAAAACCACTGTTTTCAAGGGTTTTATCAATTCTTCTGAGTCGCTTCCGGGGGTCTCAAATATTTGGAAATGCCTGAGAATACCGACCATTGTGGTATGGCCAAAAAGGCCAGATTTTTTCAGATCGTACCGACAGCGCAAAACAAACCACTACGGTTGCAGAGGGTGGTGACGAGGGAGATCAGGAGGGGAGTCACGGGTACTGAGGATGCGATTCAACAAGAGCGAGACCGGGGTGAGCCGCAAGCCTCTCAACTCAGAGCCCTAGGGATTGATCTAGAGGCAGCGGAATAAGTGGCGATCTTCAAGTAGCGTTTTTGAGGACCTAAGCTGCAGGCCTTCCAAGAATCAGGCTATGTAGCGTTTCATCCAAGCCTTATCTAGATAAGAGGGACTTACATGCTTGGATAAGCATCTCAGAAGAAGGTAACTGGCATGATGCCGAGTTTACCCATAGTGTTAAGCCTGGATCGGGTTGAGCTCACAGACGAGCAGTTTTACCGGATCTGTCAAGCGAACCTGAATACCCCCTTAGAGGGTGTTAAAAAAGGGGGTAAGCCAGTTTTGAACGATACCGGAGCCCATCAGTAGGATGGCCGAAACCCTGATGCTACCGTCACTCTTCTGGGTGATCCATGTCGCTAAAGGAAGTCCCAAGAACTTTTCAAACACCCTCTCAAGCGCCAGTTCACCGAATTTGCAATCCGTTAGGAGAGCATCATCCCAGAGCGCAGTGCCATGATTCCCTTTGCAACCCGGATGGATCGGCTCGGTACCGAATCCGCCTTTGAATATCTAGCCAAGGCCAAGCAGCTTGAAGCCCAGGGCCAAGCCATCGTCCATCTAGAAATTGGGCAGCCCGACTTCCCCACCGCGCCCCACATTTGTACCGCTGCTTACGAGGCCATGCAGGCAGGCTACACCGGTTACGGTCCAGCGGCGGGCCTACCCGAGTTGCGATTGGCCATTGCCGAACACATGGCCGATCGCCCGCTTGCGGTAAATCCAGAGCAAGTGGTGGTGATGCCTGGAGCTAAACCCGTCATCTTTTTCACGATGCTGGCCCTGGTGGACCCTGGGGATGAGGTGGTTTACCCGGATCCGGGCTTCCCGATTTATGCTTCCGTGGCTAATTTCGTCGGGGCCAAACCAGTGCCATTGCCACTGAGGGAAACGGTAGATTTCCGCTTCCAGTTAGATGATTTGCGGGCCTTAGTTTCAGAGCGCACCAAGCTGTTGATTCTCAACTCGCCCCAAAACCCGACTGGGGGCGTACTCACCCCGGAAGATTTAGCCGCGATCGCCGATTTGGCCCAGCGTTATGACTTCTACGTGCTGGCAGACGAAATCTATTCCCGCATTTTGTATGACCAAGCCCACCACAGCATTGCCACCTATCCTGGCATGGCGGAGCGCACCATCCTGCTGGATGGCTTTTCAAAGACCTATGCCATGACCGGTTGGCGGCTGGGTTATGCCGTGGCTCCTGCAGCGATCGCCGCTAAGCTCACCCAACTGATGATCAACTCCAACTCCTGCACCTGCTCATTTACACAGATGGCTGGGGTGAGTGCACTACAAGGGTCTCAGGTATTTGTAGAAACCATGGTGGCAGAGTTTCAGCAGCGACGCGATCGCCTCGTAGCAGGGCTGAATCAAATTCCAGGCATCTCCTGCCGCCTGCCTGCTGGGGCGTTTTATGCCTTTCCTAACGTGTCTCAAATCACGACAGACGATAAAGCGTTGGCTGATCATCTGCTCACAGCAGCCGGAGTGGCGGTGCTGCCGGGGTCATCCTTTGGAGCACAGGGGCAGGGGTATTTGCGCCTCTCCTATGCCAATTCGCTGGAAAATATCGAACGGGCGATCTCGCGGATTGGTAGCGCCCTGCAGGGACCCAATGGTTTCAAAGCGTCCTAGGGATGTAGTGTCAAGCTAAACCAGCGCCTGAAAAGCAGGCCACTGGCTGATGTCTTCTACCAGGGCACGGTAGCCCAAAACATTGGGATGAAGGCCATCTCCAGAGAGGCGCGATCGCCACCAAATTTCGCACCGCCCCAGCCACAAATCGAAAACATCCAAGTAAGGAATGTGCCGCTGTTGACAGGCTCGGCGAGTGATTTCCTTATAGCGATATTGATCGCGGTGGCTATAGTACAGAACATCCGCAAAGGGCATGGGCTCGGCCCAAACCGGCGTCATCCCCACAAATAAAACCGGTCCTAATCCCTGGGCATGATCCAGCAGCGCCGCCATCTCGGTCTCAAAGGTGGCTTCATCGGTATAGAGGCGACCGTTGGGTTTACCGACCCGAGCGGAGTCATTCACCCCCACCGACAGCATCACCACATCCGGCAGACGGTTGCGTAGCTCACCCCGATACCGAAACTCACTGCCGAGT
>JBHJIP010000244.1:0-8165 GCA_050043365.1 Leptolyngbyaceae cyanobacterium | reverse complement strand
GGCTGCCAGCGTTCCTGAGCGGGATGGAGCCAAGCAACTCCTTCAGCAGGTCAAGGCGGAGCGGGAACGTTTGCCTCGGTTGCCGCGCATCTGGGTTGATGGGGGTTTCTCTGGAGTTGACTTTCTCAAGACGGTCATTGATGCCTTTGGGCTGATTTTAGAGGTCGTGCTCAGGCCCCAAGGGTCTCAAGGGTTTGTGCTGTTGCCCAGGCGCTGGGTGGTGGAGAGGACCTATGGCTGGTTGCACTGGTGTCGCCGGCTCAATGTTGATTATGAGCGCTTACCTGAATCCTCTGAAGCACTCATCTACATCGCCATGATCCGTGTCATGTTACGCAGGTTAGCGTGACGATTTAGACGCTCTACGTGTTTCCAAATATCCTCTGACAGAGGCTAACTTTACAGATTTGTCGGTGGCTACCCAGCTGTTGCAGCAGCAGCAGATTCGTCATTTGCCAATTGTGAATGGGCAAGGGGCTCTGGTTGGGGTGGTGACCTATGAGAGTTTGCACCAGGCCACTACCCAACAACGACTCCAGCAGGAACAGACCGCTCGGCAGCAGGCGGAAGTGCTGCTCCAGGAAAGTGAGCAGCGCTATGCCTCGCTCGTGGCTGCTGCCCCGGTCGGCATCTTTCGCGCCGATACGGTGGGCAATTGCATTTACGTGAATGAGCGCCTGAGCCAAATCATGGGGCTGTCGTTAGCGGCTGCTTTGGGCGAAGGATGGCAACAAGGACTGCACCCAGAAGATCGCGAGCCTGTGTTTAGGGCCTGGCAGCAAGCTGCCGTAAACCAACAGCCCTTTCAGCTCGAATACCGATTTCAGCATGGGGACGGCACGGTGCGGTGGGTAAAAGAGCAAGCTATTGCTGAGCAAGATGCCCAGGGCCAAATCACGGGCTATGTTGGCACAATCACGGATATCACTGAGAGCAAGCGGCTTGAAACCGAACGCCAGCAATCTGAACGAGCTTTAGCGCAAAGTGCTGCCCACCAGCAGGCAATTATGCGGGCGATTCCTGATCTGATTGTGCGGATTAATCGGGCCGGGATTTTTCAAGAATTTCTGGCCTCTCCTAGCTTTCGCATCCTGGGGGATCTAGAGGCTTGGGTCGGCACCCATATTGCCGCTCAACTACCGCCAGAGATTGCCCAACCCCGATTGGCAGCCATTGATCAAGCCTTCAACAGCCAAACTATTCAGGTGTTTGAGCAAGACCTGTCCATTCAGGGCACCACCCAGGTCGAAGAAGTGCGAGTGGTGCCCTACGGTGAGAATGAAGTGCTGCTGCTGGTGCGGGATATTAGCGAGAGGGCGCGGCTCGAAGCCGAACGTCAACGTCTGGAAGCGGAACGTGCCCAGGCTGAGGATGCATTGAAAAGCCTCATTGCCGGGACTGCGGCGACCCTTGGGCGTGACTTTTTCCCGGCCTTAGTCAGCCACATTGCCGAAACCTTAGGGGTGTCCTACGTTCTAGTCACAGAACAGGTGGGCGAGAGGTTACTCACCCTCGGGTTTTGGGCCAATGGAGCTTTGCAGCCCACCCATACCTATAGTGCAGCCCATACCCCCTGTGAGCGGGTTATTCAAAAAGGAGAGCTTTACTGCGACTCATCGGTACAGCACCGATTTCCCTTGGACCCAGACCTGGTGGAAATGGGGGTCGAAAGCTACCTGGGCGTTGCCCTTAGGGGGAGTGGCGGTCAGGTGATTGGCAATTTGTGCATTCTCGATCAGCAACCTTTCGCCGACCCACAACGAACCCTGCAAATCTTGCGGGTACTGGCTGATCGGGCTGGAGCAGAGCTAGAACGCCAGCGGGCCACTACCGCCCTAGAGCAGCTTAATCAGGCCCTAGAAGCCAAGGTTACTGAGCGCACCCTTGCCCTGCAGGCCAGTGAAGCCCAAGTGCGAGCCATGATCGGGGCGATTCCTGACTTGCTCTTACGGGTCAAATCGGATGGCACCTGTCTGGAATCGGTTTACCCGGTCAAATCATCCCACCGGTTCCTGTCGATTCGCAACCATATTTCAGAGGCCCTGCCCCCAGCGCTTTTGCAGCAACAGCTAGAGCAGATTGGCCATGCGATTGCCAACAACGCGCTGCAGGTTTACGAGCATCACTTTAAGAAACATAATCGCCAGGTCTATGAGGAAGTACGGATTACGCCCTTGGGCCTGGAGGAAGCGCTGATTATTGTGCGGGACATCAGCGATCGCAAACGCCTGGATGCCGAGCGCCAGCAAGTAGAGATGGCCTTGCGGGACAGTGAAGCACGCTATCGCAGCATCTATGACCAAACAGCGGTAGGCCTTGTCAATGCCAACCTCACCGGGCAGTTTTTGCAGGTAAACCCTCGGTTCTGTGAAATGCTGGGCTATTCCCAGGCAGAGCTGATCGGTAAAACGATTCAAAACATTACCCACCCTGATGATTTAAAGCAGATCGCCCCCGATATGCAGCGCCTTTTCGCGGGTGACATTGCTCACTTCTTCCAAGAAAAGCGTTATCTGCGTAAAGATGGCAGCTATTTTTGGGCTAGCACAGCGGTCTCGATGGTGCGAGATGCCTTAGGTAAACCGGCCCATACTCTAGCCGTCATTCGTGACATCAGTGAGAGCAAACGGCTAGAAGCCGAACGTCAACAGGCCGAAATCGCCCTGCAAACCAAAACCGAAGAGTTAAATCGGTTCTTCTTTCTGGCGCTGGATTTGCTCTGTATTGCGGATGCCACTGGGACCTTCATTCGCCTCAACAAGCAATGGGAAACCACTTTGGGCTATCCGCTATCAGCCCTAGAAGGCACTAATTTTATGGACTATGTCCACCCTGATGATCTAGAGCGCACGGCAGAAGCGGGCCAGCATTTAAGCCAGGAAAAATCCCTATCCAACTTTGTCCACCGTTACCGTTGCAAAGACGGATCTTATCGATGGCTAGAGTGGCACTCGGTGGCCACTGATCAGCGCATCTATGCTGCTGCCAGAGATATCACAGAACGCCAAGCCACAGAGACAGAACTCAAGTGCAAAACTGCAGCATTGCAGCAGTCTTATCAAGAACTGCAAGACGCCCAACTGCAACTGGTGCAGTCGGAAAAAATGTCGAGCCTGGGGCAGTTAGTGGCCGGTATTGCCCACGAGATTAATAATCCAGTCAGCTTTATCTATGGCAATTTGGCTGCAGCACTTGAATACATCAAAGACCTGAAGACAGCAATGGCGCTGTATCAAAGCTACTACACTGAGCCTCCCCAAACCATTACGGATTTCATCAAAACTGCTGACATTAACTATGTCTTAGAGGATTTTCCAAAGCTACTGAAATCCATGGAAAATGGAGCCGTTCGCATTCGCGATATCGTGGCTTCGCTCCGCACTTTCTCCCGCCTTGATCAGTCAGCCCTGAAGGCGACGGACATCCATGAAAACATCGATAGCACCCTGGTGATTTTGCAAAATCGGCTGAATGGTCGGGCTGGTAAACCAGAGATTCAAGTGTTCAAAACCTATGGCGATCTGCCCCTGATCGAATGCTATGGCGGCTTGCTCAACCAGGTCTTTATGAACCTGCTGGTGAACGCCATTGATGCCGTTGAAAGCTGCCAAGCGATGGCATCGCCTGAGTATACGGGCTGCATCACCATTGAGACCCAACGGACAGCGAATCAGGTCAGGGTTACGGTTAAAGACAACGGCACGGGCATAGATGCAGAGACCCAGGCCCGTATTTTTGATCCCTTTTTCACCACAAAACCGGTGGGCTTGGGCACGGGTATGGGCCTATCAATCAGCTATCAAATCGTCACCGGTAATCATCAAGGACAACTGTCATGCCAGTCCGTGCCAGGGGAAGGCACGGCATTCTGTCTAGATCTCTGGCAAGTGCTTCCCCCCGCAAAGCCTACCGAAGTTTCGCCCCTAGGACAGTCTTCCTGAATTTCGAGATCGCCTTTCCTTAATCCGCCTTGGCTTGACGCTCATGATGCCTTCTGTTGATCTCAGTGCTGCCATTATTCGTGAGCCTTTAACGGTGCCCCTGAAGACGCCGCTGCTAGAGGCGATCGCCCTGATGGATCGCAATTTTCCCCCTGACCCCAATTTGGAGGACACCCCCAGTTGCATATTGGTGGTTGACCAGCAGCAAGCCGTGGGAATTTTGACCGAGCGGGATGTGGTGCGTCTTACCCTTCAACAGCGTCCTTTGGGGGAGATGACCGTAGCGCAAGCCATGAGTCGCCCGCTGATCAGCCTACCCGAAACCGCCTTTGTCGATGTCGCTGCCGTCACTCGATTGTTTACCCAACATCGCATCCGCCATATGCCCCTAGTCGATGGCCAGGGCAAATTGGCGGGGCTCGTCACCCGCGATAGCCTTCGTCAGGTGGTTCTGACTCAAAAGCTGCAGCGATCGCAACGCCAAGCTTATCTGGTGGCGGAGATGGCCCTGCGAATTCGGCAGCATACTCAGCTAGAGACCCTCACCACCGCCATCGTTGAGGAGGTGCAGCGCTTTTTGCAGGCGGATCGAGTGGTGGTGTATCAATTTCAACCCGACATGAGTGGGGTGATCGTAGCTGAATCGGTCGTTCCCCCCTGGATGCCTTGTTTAGCCGTACAAATCAGCGATACCTGCTTTCAGGACAACTTGGGGGGCGCTTACCAACAGGGGCGGATGGCCGCGATTGCGGATATCTACGGGGCTGACCTGGTTCCCTGCTACCTAGAACTACTGGAAAAATTCCAGGTGCGGGCTAATTTGGTGGTGCCAATTTTGCTGCCTCAGGCGGAGGAACATCCTCTGTGGGGCCTCTTAATTGCCCATCAATGTTCGGGGCCTCGGGTTTGGGAAGAGCAGGATATTTATTTGCTACAGCAGCTTTCGGTGCAGCTCGCTATTGCTCTGCAGCAAGCCGATCTGTATCAGTCTTTAAAACGCCTGAACACCTCCTTAGAAACGCAAGTGGCGAAGCGCACCCGCACCCTGCAAACCTTAGCGGATCGCGAGCGACTGCAGGCCAACCTGGCCACCCAAATTCGAGCTTCCCTGGATCTAGAAACAATTTTAGATACGGCTACCCGTGAAATTCGGGCGACCTTGCAGTGCGATCGCGTCAACATCTGGCGATTTGGAGCCAACTGGCAACCCTTTGTGGTGGCGGAGTCTACCGATTCATCCCTTTCCCTAATTGGGGAATGGGTGAGCGACACCTGTCTGCAGGACTACGTCGAAATCTACCGTCAGGGGCGGGTGCGTGTCATTCCCGATATTCACACGGCGGACCTATCCGACTGTCATCGGGAGATGCTGGTGCGTTTGCAGGTTCGGGCTAAGGTGCTGGTGCCTTTGTTCTGTGGGGAACAGCTTTGGGGGCTGCTCAACGTCAGCGAGAGCAGCCAGGCTCGTGACTGGCAACCAGAAGAGATCGAGTTGCTCAAGGCATTATCGCTACAGTTGGCGATCGCCATTCAACAGGCCACCACCCATGGGCAACTGCAGGCGGAACTGAATAAACGACAGCAAACCGAACTGCGCCTGCGAAAGCAAGAGGCCAAAAGCCGCGCCCTCTTGACCGCTATCCCGGACTATCTATTTCGGGTCGGGGCCGATGGCGAATACCGGGAACTGATCAACCGTAATCGCGACATCCGCCTGTTACCGGTTGATCTCAACCCAGTAGGCTCCACCCTAGCCGAAGTGCTGCCCGCTGACCTCGCCGCCCGTCATCAGCATTATTTACAGCAAGCCATTCACACTGGGGAACTGCAAGTCTATGAACAATGCGTACCGGTCGGAGATGACCTGTTGTGTGACGAGGTGCGCGTGGTCAAAAGTGGTGAAGATGAAGCGCTGTTTATGATTCGCGATATCAGCGATCGTAAACGCGCCATTGCGGCCCTCACCGCCAGTGAGCAGCGCTTTCGCCAATTATTTGAGGCCACGCCACAGATTGTTGTGCAGGGCTATGATCGCTATCGCCGCGTCATCTACTGGAATCCAGCCAGTGAGCAGCTCTATGGCTATAGTTCAGCAGAAGCCATAGGTCAAAAGCTCGAAGATCTGATTATTCCTTCAGAAATGCGGGCGGGGGTGGTGACTGCATTTGACGATTGGATGCCGGGCAGTGCGCCCATCCCCCCCAGTGAATTGACCCTGATGGATAAACAGGGCAACACAGTGGAGGTGTTCTCTAGCCAAGTGGTGCTCGACAATTCGGCTGGTGAGCCGGAACTCTACTGTGTGGATATTGAGATTGGGGCCGTCAAACGGACTGAAGCCATCCTGCAAAATCTCATCAGTGGTACAGCTACCACAGGGCAAGATTTCTTCCCTGCATTAGTTAGCCATATCGCCGATGCGTTAGGGGTGGCCTACGCCATCGTGACGGAACGGATGGGCGAGCAGCTCCAGACCTTAGCCCTTTGGGCCAATGGGGCATTGCAGCCCAACTTTGCTTATTTGGCCGCCCCCACGCCCTGTGGACAGGCCTTGCAAGCAGGGAGTTTATACTGTGCCCGCTCGGTGCAGCAACAGTTTCCGGACTGTCCAGAATTGATTGAGATGGGGGCCGAGAGCTATCTGGGCATTGCCCTGCAAGATGCCCAGGGTGAAGCGATCGGTAATCTTTGCATCTATCATCAGCGGCCCATTTCAGATCCCCAGCAGGCTGAGCAAATCTTGCGAGTTTTTGCCGCCCGCGCTACTGCCGAACTCGAACGCCAGCGGGCCAAGATAGCTCTGGAAAAGCTCAATCAAACCTTGGAAGCCAAAGTCATTGAGCGCACCGCTGCCTTAGAGGAGCGCGAAGCCCGCTATTGTGCTCTGGTGAATGTGATTCCGGATTTGCTCATTCGCATTGATGCCGAGGGTAACTATTTGGATGTAATCGCTGGGGGTGGAGTCGAACTTTTCAATCGTGAACAGATCCAGCCTGGGGTCAATATTTACGATGTCACCCCCTTTGACCATGCTCACGAGCGTATGGGCTATGTCCACCAGGCCCTCCAAACCCGAGAAGTCCAGTGCTATGACTACGACTTAAGTATTGATGGCCGACAAATTTCCGAAACGGCGCGGATCGTCGCCATTAACGACACCGAGGCGCTGATTATTGTCCAGGATATTAGCGTGAGGGCACGACTCGAAGCCAAAGTGGCCGAACGCGCCGCTGCCCTCCGAGCCAGTGAGGCTCAGTTCCGGGCGATGATCCGAGCGGTGCCTGATCTACTGTTGCGGGTCACTGCAGAGGGGGGCTGTCTAGCTTGCTTTCAACCCCAGCAGTCAGAGCAATTTTTACCGGTGCAGCAGCACCTGGCTGAGATCTTACCCCCTGAATTGCTCCAGCGGCAGCTCGACGAGATCGCCCAGGCGATCGCCAGCGGCCAGGTCCAGGTCTACGAGCATCAGTTTCAAAAAGGCGACGCGATCACCTATGAGGAAGTACGCATTAGCCCTCTGAGTTCTGACGAAGTCTTAATTATGGTCAGAGATATCACCCAGGAGCAGCAATCAGCGGCGGCGCTACAGGAGTCCCGGCAATTTATTCAAACCGTCCTGGATACGCTGCCCCTGGCCATTTTTTGGAAGGATCGAAACTCTATTTTTTTAGGGGGGAATCGTCGGTCCTTAGAGGCAGTGGAGGTGACCTCTGAGCAGGCGTTTATTGGCAAAACAGATTTTGATTTTGCCAGTACCCGAGAAAATGCCTTGAATTACCGTGCCGATGACCAGGAGGTGATGAACTCCGGCAAGGCAAAATTGGCGATCGAAGAAGTGATAACAACCCCTGATGGAGCACAAATTTGGATCGAAACCCATAAGGCCCCTCTCAAGAACCCAGCGGGTGATGTGATTGGCATTGTCGGAGCTTTTCAAGATATCACCCAGCGTAAACAGGCTGAGGCTGAACTCAAGGCCAAAACTAAAGCACTCCAGCAGTCTTACCAAGACCTCAAAGAAGCTCAGGCCCAACTGATTCAATCGGAAAAAATGTCGAGCTTGGGGCAACTGGTAGCAGGTGTTGCCCCTTAGTGGTGCAGAAAACTTTTCAGCATCTTAGTCAGTCTCACCATGAGAATCTGATCACCTTGTTGAACTCTATGCGCTGCTCTAAAGCAAGCCGTTTTCGTTGAGAAGCATAGGCCTTAGGTGGACTTTTACTG
>JBHJIP010000243.1:0-28835 GCA_050043365.1 Leptolyngbyaceae cyanobacterium | reverse complement strand
GTTTTTTTCTGCGGTTTTTGTGGTTGGTTCGTCTGGTTGGGGGGGTTTTGTGGGTGCTGTTTGGGGGGGGGTTGCGGCCCCTTTTTCTTTTTTGGGGGGTGGGGGGGGGGGTTTGTGGGTGGCGAGGGTTTGGTTGTGGGTGGTGTCGTGGGTGTTTGGGTGTATGGGGGTAGGGGTGGATGGATCATCTTGATCAACATCAGCAGAGGCATCTGAAGACTCCTGGGCTCCCTGGCTCCCTGGCTCCCCAGCCGTTTCACTCCCGACTTCATCCAAAAAGCCCTGCAAGTCATCCCAGTTGCTATCCGCTTTTGCGGGCATCAACTTATCCATAAAGTGCAGATCGGAGAAGGCGTCTTTGCCATAGACCACCCGACCGTTATAAGTGTGCTGACAGTCTTGATTGACGAATTTGGGGGTGAGGGCGGCCCCGCCTAAGATCACCGGTACGGTGATACCTTCTTGGTTAAAGGTCTCCAGGTTGTCTTTCATAAAGGCGGTGGACTTAACCAGCAGGCCACTCATGGCAATACAGTCGGCCCCGTGTTCTCGATAGGCCTGAATGATGTTTTCCACCGGTTGCTTAATGCCCAGGTTGATCACCTGGTAGCCATTGTTCGAGAGGATGATGTCTACCAGGTTCTTGCCATTGTCATGGACATCGCCCTTGACCGTGTCAATGATAAAGGTGCCTTTGCCCGACCCGTCGCTGTCGGATTTTTCCATGAAGGGTTCTAGATAGGCCACCGCCGCCTTCATGGTTTGGGCGGACTGCAGCACAAAGGGCAACTGCATTTGCCCTGAGCCAAATAGCTCCCCCACCACCTTCATGCCATCTAGCAAAAAGGTGTTAACGATCGCAAGGGGGGGATGTTGCTCTAGGGCCTTGGCCAAGGCATCTTCGAGACCAATCCGTTCCCCATCAATAATGTGCTGCTTGAGCTGTTCGTCAATGGGCAAATCTTTGGCGATCGCCTCTTTTTTCTTGAGGCTCTTACCCTCAAAGAGGGTGGTGAGCTTCGTTAGCGGATCATAGGTGCAGATATCGCCGTCAAAGTCACGATTGTCATAGATCAAATCGCGACAGATTTGCTGGTGTTCGGGCTTGATTTTGGCTAGGGGCAAAATCTTGGCGGCACTAACGATCGCCCCATCTAACCCCACCTGCATGGCTTCATGGAGAAACACTGAGTTGAGGGTGACCCGCGCCACGGGATTCAAACCAAAGGACACGTTCGAGACCCCCAGCATGATGTGAGCACCCGGCAGGTTTTCCCGAATCATCCGAATCGCCTGAATGGTCTCGTTGCCGTTCACCCGGTCTTCTTCAATTCCGGTTGAGATCGGCAGGGCCAGGGTGTCGAAAAATAGCTCATGGGCGGGGATGCCGTATTCCAGAGCGTCTCGATAGGCCCGCTGGGCAATCTGGAATTTTTTCTCGGCGGTGCGGGCCATGCCGTCTTCGTCGATGGTGCCGACTACGATCCCAGCGCCATATTGCTTCGCCAGCTCCAGCACCTTAAAAAAGCGCTCGTCCCCATCCTCATAGTTGGTGGAGTTAAGGATGCATTTGCCCCCTGCCACCTTCAGACCCGCCTCCATCTTGGTCCATTCTGTGGAGTCGAGCATCAGGGGCAGGGTGACGTTGGTGACGAGGCGAGACACCAGCTCATGCATGTCTTTTTCGCCATCGCGGCCCACGTAGTCCACGTTCACATCCAGAACGTGGGCCCCTTCTTTGACCTGCGATCGCGCTAGGGCCACCAGACCATCCCAGTCCTCATCATTGAGCATGGTGCGACACTTTTTCGAGCCACTGGCATTCAGTCGCTCCCCCACAATCAAAAATGAATTGTCTTGGTCGTAGGACTGGGTGCTGTAGATCGATGCTGCCGACGGTAGGTAGTTTAGGGCTGGACGCGGGTTGGAATGCGGCGTTGCTCCGTTGTTTTTCTGTTCGCTTTCGTCTGCCCCTCTTACCGCTCTTGCCTTGGGTTTCAACTCCTTTGCCGCATCAGCCAATTGGGCAATGTGTTCAGGGCGTGTGCCGCAACAACCGCCAATCACTTGCACGCCCAAATCTTCGACAAAGTGCATCAGCGATATCCGCAGCTCCACCGGAGACAGGTGATACACCGCATGGCCACCCACATTTTCAGGAAGCCCCGCATTGGGAATGCAAGAAATCACAAAGGGAGATTGCTCCGACAAATGCCGGACGTGATTCTTCATCAGATCCGGACCGGTGGCGCAGTTGAGGCCCAAAATATCGATCGGATAGGGCTCTAAAATCGCCAACGCCGCTGCCATTTCAGTGCCGACCAGCATGGTGCCCTGCTGCTCCATGGTCACGGAAACCATCAGGGGCAGGCGGGTCCCCGTAGCCTCAAATGCGACTTCAATTCCATTCAGAGCGGCTTTGATTTGCAGCACATCCTGACAGGTTTCCACCAGCATCAGGTCCGCGCCGCCGTCGATGAGCCCCCGCGCCTGTTCAACATAGGCCGATTTGAGGGTGTCGAAATCAATGTGGCCCAGAGTCGGCAGCTTTGTTCCTGGCCCTATCGATCCCGCCACAAATCTAGGTTTGTCAGGGGTTGAATATTCTTTGGCAACGCTTTTAGCTAGGGCCGCAGCGGTTTTGTTGAGTTCATAGGCGCGATCGGCCAGGTCGTATTCTGCCAAGACAATCGAGGTGCCGCCGAAGGTGTCGGTCTCGATCACATCTGCCCCGGCCTCTAAGAAACCGCGATGAACCTTGGCGACCGCCTCTGGTTTCGTAAACACCAAATATTCATTGCAGCCCTCGTATTCAGGGCCACCAAAATCTGCTGCAGTCAGGTTTTGCACCTGCAAGTTCGTCCCCATCGCCCCATCAAAGACCAACACTGGTCGATCAGGGTGGTGGAGGCGATCAAGAAAGGTACTGGACTGGACAGCCGATAAGACAGCAGGCATGGCAGGCGGAGATGAAGGTAGTAAACAGGCAAAAGCCTGAATTCCATATTATCGATGACCTTTCCCCAATGGTGGCCTCAGGCCGTTATCCAGCCTGCTCAAAACCTATGGGCTAATCAAAGATCGTCTTAATAGGTTCTGCCGCATAGATATAGCTGTAGTCAAACTGGAAGGCTTTTGGCGTGCGGATAATTTCAAATCCCAGATTGCTGACGATGTCTGACGTGAAGGTTGCCATCACCAATTCAATCAGCTGCTTGGACCGAATTTGAGGGCGGCGAATGTAATACGCCCGTCGCGCAAAGAACTGCTCCTCATCTTTGGGGACGATAATGCTGTTAAGGCGGTGAGCATGGCGAATGGGCTTGATATAGCTGCGGATGAAATCTTCTTGGCTGACCTGCAACCGATAGAGACGCTCTTGCTGCGCCCAGCTCATCTGAAAAATCAGCTTCATCAACTCAAAGCCCAGCACATAGCTAAATACGCTTTTGCGCTCTTGGCTGCTAATCATTAAACGCAATGCAGATTCTAAGTATAAATCGGGCTGCTGGCGCGCATCTTGAGCAGTGTGGATATAAAACTGACGGATATAGCTGCGTAAGACAGCCTCGGTAAGTTTTGTCGTGATGTGAAACTGCTGCAGGTAACCACTGACTTTTTGAGTCGTGTCTTGATCTTGAATGACTCGGTAGACCAGACCATCGGCGGTGTAATCATCCAAAAAGTCGGCTTGTACCTCGGGAGATGAAGCCGACATTAAATGACAAAGGGAAAGCACATACCGACGCTGTTCCCAGGGCAATCCCTCTAGCCAGGTTTTTGCTTCTGCCGGTAGAGAGCCAAAAATTGGGTCGTTGTCCGGTTGCACAAAGACCATGTCTACTAGGGATCCGTAAATTCCTTTTAGGACTTAGACTTCCCGGACCCAATTAAAGGTCATCAACGCCGCAGAAAAGTTCACTAGGAAAGGGGGCGTCGGATCAATCGCTGAGGAACGGGAGCTTTTTGAGAAAACATCGGTTGAGTCATCCAAACGGATGCAACCCTGACGGGCAGGTTTCCCGTCTTTGATCGGTGAGTTTAAAAACCGCGATCGCTATAGCGCTCTTTTGCCCAAGGCTCGCCACGGCGGTGATAGCCATTGCGCTCCCAAAATCCTAAGGATTCTTCTGATAGGAATTCCAAGCCCTTGAGCCACTTGGCACTTTTCCAGGCATAAAGATGGGGTACAACGAGCCGTACTGGCCCCCCATGATCAGCGGGTAATGGTTCACCAAACAGAGTATGAGCTAAAAAGTTTCCAGGCCGGGAAAAATCGTCCAAGGTCAAATTGGTGGTGTAGCCCCCGTAGCAATGGGCCATAACATGTGCAGCAGCAGGATCCAGTCGGAACTGGGTGAGCAAATCTGGAATGGACACCCCTGTCCAAGTAACATCTAGCTTTGACCAGGTGGTCACGCAGTGAAAGTCAGCGGTGAAGTGCTGCTGGGGTAGCGCCATCAGGTCAGCCCAGGTAAAAGTCTGGGTCTCTCCAAACCCAAACAACTCTAGGGTCCAAGCCTCAGGCGTGATGTCCGGTGTCTCTCCGTAGGTGAGTACCGGAAACCCCTTGGCCAAATGTTGACCTGGTGGAACCCGATCTGCCAACTCTGGCCCTGGCTTCTGAAAATATTTCATACTGCTAGATACTTGCTTAAATCGCGCTAGTGCAACGATCATAGCGCTGCACCCTAGCCTATCTGTCGGCGTAACGCAGAGCCGCATGGCTTATCTAAGCGGAGAGTAGCTTTTGCCACCATGTGCCTTTACGAATATCAACATAGGTTTTGCAGGCTGCACATTGCTTGATACCCCGAACACCGATCCGATTTAAATGGAGGTGACCACATTCGGGGCATTTTTGAAGCTTAGCCATAGGACTTACGGAATAAATGGAGGTGCTGTAGGGAGCTACGGTTTTATCGTGCCGGTTTCCGTATCGCGATGTTGTCCAAAATCATACGGAAATTGAAGGCACTCAGTGGTGAGCGTTGTTCACCAAACCGTAGTTACTCCCTTGACTGATTTACCCCGCTTTAGTTTCCGCAACGGTGCACGCGAAAATTAAGACCCAAAAGCAAAGGCAGGGTGCAATACCCTGCCTTTGCTCCTCAAACCTACCGAATTGCCAATTACTCCTCGTCGTCCTCATCCTCATCAGAGGGATAGACAAAGCCCTTAGAACGACCCGTTAGCACAGACTTACCCAAGGACAGCGCCTTTTGAGCTTGCAGAGCCGCGGTCCTCTTCCAGTAGGACTTGCGCATATTGCGCTTAGATTTGGATTTTTTCTTCTTAGGAACCGCCATGGCTCACCGCTGCTAAATTCTTGACAACCTATCAATACTATCACCTGCTCAAGAGGGTACCTAGCGGGAGCCATTTAAATTTAGCACCCATTGCTAGCAGAGAACTCGCCACGGCCTCTGCAGAAGCAGGCTTACTGGGCTGTAATTAATCAACTGTTACAATCAGCCAGGCGAGGGAGCCCTGATTAATTTGGTCTGAGTGAACCTGTAGCCAAGATTTTTGGGTCATTGGTCTGGCACTTTAATACAGCGAATGATTGAAGCCTCATTGAGTGCTCTGATTTTATTTATGGCGACTCTGGTGTCGTCAACCTTTGGCTTTGGCAGTGCCCTATTTGCCATGCCGCTACTGACCTTAGTGCTGGGGTTGCAGCGAGCAACGCCCTTGTTTGGTCTGGTTGGTCCTACGATCGCCGCGATTATTTTGGCTACCAATTGGCAACGGGTCGAGTTTGCATCTACTTGGCGGTTGATTGTCGCTACCCTAGCGGGCATTCCGGTCGGAGTGTACCTACTCAAAGCCCTACCGAGCCCTTGGATTATTCACGGGATTAGCGTACTGCTCATTCTTTATGGGGTTTACCGCCTTGCCGGGGCACGGCTCCCTAAAGTTGAGTCGCCCCTCTGGGCCTTTCCCTTCGGCCTTTTGGCGGGGGTCTTGGGGGGCGCTTACAACACGAATGGTCCGCCCGAGGTGGTCTACGGCAACATGCGTCGCTGGCCCCCAGATCAATTACGCGCCACCCTGCAGGGCTACTTTTTGCCCACTGGTATCGGCATTCTGATCAGCCATGGATTAGGCGGGCTCTGGAGTATGAACATGCTGCAGCTCTATGGCATTTCTTTGCCAGGAATTTTAATTGCGATCGGATTAGGGGGCTGGTGCAACCAAAACCTACCGATTGAGCGATTTCAGGTATTACTATCGGTGCTGCTGATTGTGCTTGGGGCAATGCTATGGATATAGGCCAAACACCGCCTGGGTTTGGGTTTTAATCAGGTTGCTGGCATCGGCAACGGACAGCGGCTTAGAGAAAAAGTAGCCCTGGGCATATTCACACCCAGCTTCACGAAGTAGGTCGAGCTGCTTAAGGCTGTCAATGCCTTCAGCCACCAGATGCATATTCAGTTTTTGCCCCAAACTGACGATGGTTTGCACAATTTCGTAGTCTTCGGTGCTATTTTCCATGCGGCATACAAAGGAGCGATCAATCTTTAAGGCATCGCTAGGGAAACGGTGGAGATAGCTCAGGGAAGAGTAGCCCGTGCCAAAGTCATCGATCGCAATTTGAATGCCCAGCTGCTTTAACTGAATCATCAGCTCGTAAGCGGCCTGAGAGTTTTCAATAATCGTGCTTTCAGTGATTTCAATTTGAATCGCATGCCCTTCAAGTTGAAATTCGTTGAGGATGCGTTCAATTTTGTGAAAGAGATTTTCTTGCTTAAACTGCTGGGCAGATAGGTTGATACTGATTTTGAGGGCCAGATCAGGAAATTGGGTCTGCCATTTAGAGAGCTGGCAACAGGCTTCTCGAAAAATCCATTCCCCTAAGGGCAAAATCAGCCCTGTTTCCTCGACCACCGGAATAAAATCGGCGGGGGAAATCACCCCTTTATCTTTAGAGTGCCAACGGACTAGGGCTTCAAAACCGGTCAAGCGACCGGTTTGCAACGCAACGATCGGCTGATAGTTGAGAAAAAACTCCTGATTTTCGAAAGCAGCCAATAGGTCGCTCTCTAAATCCAAACGACTGAGAGCATGCTCCCGCATGTCGGTAGAAAAGACCTGATGACGAAATTCGTTCATTGCCTTGGCCTGGTACATGGCGGTATGGGCATCTCGAAGCAGGTCTTCGGGGTTTTGATGGGATTGCGTTTGGGCAATGGCTAAACCGACACTGACCGAGATCGACAGGCGGTGCTTGCCCAATATCAAGGGCTCTAGCAATGAAGCCCGCATCTTTTCTAAACAATCATTGATCTGGGTCTGACGACTATGGGGAAAGAGGAGGGCAAATTCATCGCCACCCACCCGCGCCAGTTTCATCCGATCATCTAGGGCGGCTATGAGCCGTTCAGCAACGGTGACTAAAACCAGATCCCCAGCGGAATGCCCCAGACTTTTATTGATCACCTGAAACCGGTTGATATCCAGAAAGGCAACGGTGATGCCCTCTGTACTGGGATTTGAGAACAATCGCTGGATGTAGGAGAAAAACAAATCGCGACCGGGCAACGTCGTCAGCGCATCGTAGGTGTTGTGATAGATCGCCTTTTGGCCCATCACCAACCCCATAGCAATCAGCAACGCCAATATGGGTTCGACAGTGGGTAGCCAAACCAAATAGCTAAAGCTCACAAGGCTCACCCCAAAGCTAGCCAGAGCAAGGCCAATCCCCACGAGTAAACCCGTCTCAGGGCGTTTAATGGACCAGGCCAAGATACTGACCGAACCAACCCACAGCAGCAGCCAGATAAACTCGCCCCACGCCGGCAAAAAGGCATATATCGCTGGTTTACCAATGGCGACATCCAACAACTGCGAAACAATTTGGCCATGTGCTACCACGCCTGGCATGGCAAACTTTTCGCCAGAACCGCCCAGGTAGGGGGTATGAAACTCGTCCCGAAGACTGCGGGCAACTGACCCGATTAAGACCACCTTGTCCCTGAGCCATTCCCCCTCAAAATCACCCGTCAGAATTTGTTGGGCCGTCAAGCTTCGACCCGGCGCGCCATAGGAGCGGTATCGCAGCAGCGTCTGATACCCCCTGGCATCAATATTGTGATATCCGCCATCTCCCTGCCTGAGTCGAGGGATGCGCCCCTGTCCTAAAATCAGGGACTGTTGATCTGTACTGAGAACCGTATTGGGCTGATCAACATACTGCTTTGCCACTCTCAGAGCAAAGGAAAAATAGGGCTTTTCCGCCGCGTTAACAAATAGCAGATTGCGGCGCAAAGAACCGTCAGGGTCAATGGTGAGGTCATTAAAGCCCACCCGTTCCCAAGGCACGGTTGGGGGCGGGGGCACTTGATCCGCCTGAGCCCGACTCCCCACATTCATAATCGTAATTACATTCTCTTGATCCAACTGCTCTATGAGGGCAGCATGGCCGGGCTCATGGGGGAAATTGCGATAAATATCGAGGCCAATGACCTTGGGTTCATGGCGCTGAATTGTGGCGAGTACATCCGCGATCGTCTGATCAGAAAAAGGCCAGCCATGGCGCTGCAAGTCGGCTTCAGTGATGCCAACAATGACCAGCCTAGAATCAATCGTCTTAGCAGAACTCAGCCGGGTCAGCCAGTCAAACCCGGCCAATTCAAATCGCTGCAGTCCGCCAGCGTACTTAATTCCGGTGACTAAAGTGACCGAAATTAAGCTCACCACCACCGTCGCTCGCCCCCGGAAACTGAATACCGAAGACAGCACATTAGTAATGGATTTAAAAATCGTTTGAGAGCGACCCAATGGTATTGGCATATTCAGCGCATGAGCTTAGGAGCTGTCATCAATTAAAACTAGAATCCTGGTGATGCAACGGTTTCAGCCCCTAGCAATAGTATGGGAACCGGGCGCAGCCAACTTGCACAGCAAGGCTTTTACCCGGTGTTGATGACGCGCCCTAATCAGCAACGGGCCCTAAAGTGACACCCCAATGGGTTCCCCCACCCGTGCGGTGACCAGGGAACTCATCACCCTCTTCAGCACCGTAAGCAGCGGCATTGCACAACATCAATAAGCTCAAGCTGCAAAAACACACACCGACAAAAGCAGTTAAGCCCTTGGGAATAATACAGAGCTGGATGCAGGATAACTTTACAGATTTAGTCATGGCTAAAACAGGTGGTAGATGCGACGTCAGGTAACTTCAGATTTTCCTCAAGAAAGAGGAGGGCAATGGGGCGACTGCCCTTGGTATCAATGTAAACAGTTTGACGCGGAGTGCATATTAATTAACACCCAAAAGCAATCAAATCACGGAAGCTTCACTATTCGATGAAGTGATTATGTGTATTTATAACTTTAGGCAGTGTTACGGTTGATGCTTTAAATTAGGTGATTTTAAATATCTAATTACAAATTTATTTATGGGCTAACGGCTAGGAACATCCCCTATTTTTACCGAGCTTCAGAGAAAATTGAATCGTATTTCTACCCAGCTTATAGGGGTTTCACGGAGGGAAAAATAGCGTGCTAAAAAATACCTAAACCTAAAATTTCGCAGACCTCGATCCCCTTGACATTATCCCTAACTCGGCTTCAAATGCATGGGCACAGGAAGTCCCTGCGCCCATGGTGATGACGCTCTTTACACCCTAGCTGTAGCTGCCGCAGTCATCTCATCTTTCTGGGGATGAATAAACTGCCCCCCCTGTAGAGAGGTGTATAGCCGGTTCAGCGCATTCAAATAGGCTTGGGTCGAGGCCACCACAATATCTGTATTTGCGGCATGGCCAGAGAACACGCGCTCTTCATGGCGCACCCGAATGGTTACCTCACCGATCGCGTCAATTCCCGCCGTCACCGACTGCACCGAGAACTCGATCAGCTCATTGGGGATATCCACCAATCGGTTCACTGCCTTGTAGACCGCATCCACCGGCCCGGTCCCTGTGGCGGCATCGGTCAACTCCTGACCCTCTGGGGTGCGCAGGGTCACCGTTGCGGTGGGGCAGGCATTATCACCACAGGACACCTGCACCAGCTCCAGATGGAAATGCTCGGGGGCTTGCTGGGTCTCGTCATTGACGATCGCCTGAATATCCCAATCGGTGATTTCCTTCTTTTTGTCGGCCATGTCCTTGAACTTGAGGAAGGCCCGGTTCAATTCTTGGTCGGCTAGCTCATAGCCCAGTTCACCTAGGCGAGTGCGGAAGGCGTTGCGGCCCGAGTGTTTGCCCAAGACAATTTGATTGTCGGTAAGGCCGATGGACTGGGCGTCCATGATTTCGTAGGTGAGGCGGTTTTTGAGGACGCCGTCTTGGTGAATGCCGGACTCATGGGCAAAGGCATTGGCCCCAACGATCGCCTTGTTGGGCTGCACAAACATGCTGGTCAGGTTCGACACCAGGCGAGAGGTCTTGTAGATCTCCGGGGTGTTGATATTGGTGAGGGGCGCTTCCGAGTCCGCAGGCCGCCCCAAGAAAGGGTTGTAGTAACTGCGGCGCACATGCATGGCCATCACCAATTCTTCTAGGGCGGCGTTCCCGGCCCGTTCACCAATGCCGTTGATGGTGCATTCCAACTGGCGGGCTCCGTTCTTAACTGCTTCTAAGAAGTTAGCCACCGCCAGGCCCAGGTCATTGTGACCATGAACGGAAATAATCGCCTGATCGATATTGGGCACATTTTCTTTGATGCCTTTGATCATCGCCCCAAATTCGCTGGGGGTGAGGTAGCCGACGGTATCCGGAATGTTGACCGTGGTGGCTCCGGCGGCGATCGCCGCTTCTAGCACTTGATACATGAACGCCGGATCGGATCGCCCCGCATCCTCAGGAGAGAACTCCACATCGTCGGTAAAGGACTTGGCATAGGCCACCATCTCTGAGGTAATTGCCAAGACCTCTTCCCGGCTCTTGCGAAGCTTGTACTTCATGTGGATATCGGAGGTGGCGATGAAGGTGTGGATGCGACCGTTCACCGCTGGGGCGATCGCCCGTCCGGCAGTTTCAATATCTGAGCGGGTAGCGCGGGCTAACCCACAAATGGTGGGGCCACCTTCAACGCCCACCTGCTGAGCAATTTTATGGACCGCCTCAAAATCGCTAGGGCTGGCAAAGGGGAAGCCCGCCTAGATGATGTCAACCCCAAGTCGTGCCAGTTGCCGCGCGATCGTCAGCTTCTCGTCCACGTTAAGGGTGGCACCGGGAGACTGTTCGCCATCCCGGAGGGTGGTGTCAAAGATCAAGATGCGGTCTGGACTGGCAGGGTTACTCATCACGATGCATAGAAATAAAGGACAAAAACAGCGATCGCTCAGCAGCTTGCGAGTCTACTGAAGCGATAAACACTATTCTAATGGGCGACTTCGATTGCCGCGATCGTCTATGCCCTTGCCACCCATCCCAACGTGTTACTGATAGATGAGCCTTTGAATTTCGCACCTCGCCCGCCCTCAACCAATATTGCCGAGCGATTTTAGAATATTTGGCCTTGGCAGAACAGCAATGATAAAAGTTGGACTCTAGAGTTTGAATCTAAACTCGGTGTTACATCATCCACGTTAGCCAATCTGTTTCCGAAACTGTGTGAAGCCTATGAAGCACTAGAAATCAGTTTTTCCAATTCAGGAAGTAATGCAGGTAAATCAGATGCCACTACAGCCCAAACGACATCTACATCCACCTCAAAATAGGCATGAACCAAGCGATTGCGCATACCTATTATGTCTCTCCAAGGTAAGTGGTTCTCCTGTCTTCGACAGGTCTCAGAAAGCTGGCTGGCGGCCTCTCCAATAATTTCAATATCTTTCACCACGGCAAGGAGAAGCTGACGATTTGTTTCTAAATCCTCTTTACTCTGCCCAGCCATAAATGAGATGGCTTCCTGTGCCGCATCCCGCATATGTTTGAGCCGGGTAGCATCATCCAATCTGCTCATAAAGAGGTAACGCCTCAGTTATCACGCGATCTCTAAAATACCGACTCAGTTCTTTAGGCGTTCTGAGATCAATCGTCCGGTTTCCCAGCATTGCAGATAATTCGCGTGCCATCTGCACAATTGCAAGGCCAGGGGTTTTCCCTGGCTCAAATTCCACCAAGACATCAATATCGCTGTCTTGGGCGAAGTCATCCCGGAGTACGGAGCCAAATAAAGATAACTTGCGAACGTGGTGATGCTGACAAAAACTAGCAATCTGCTCAGACGCGATTGCGATTCTTAAAGATCGGACTGTTTTTTGTGCCATGTGACCTTAGTTTTCTCCCTCTCAAGCCTGATATTTTCGGCCTGTTATTCAAACTCCACTCAAATATTATGAGATGGACACCTAATACCCCGCACCATGCCCTCTGTTCCAGCTCGTTTGTATTTCAGAGAAGGCATCTAACTCCCGTTCAATGATCCCGATATCCCACTGCCCTTATGCCCCCATCGGCCCATCCCCATCCGATCAAATCGCGATGGTTTCGTAAACCCTTAGAAGCGCTTTTTCCTGATAAGCGCTTTGATGGTCAGTTTCAGAATCCTGACACTGGCGAAGTTTTCGACTTCGATGACATCATCGCTGCCACAGATCCGATCTCTGAAATCGCCCAAACCATCGCCTACTATCCCCAATCAGACCCAGCCGCCCAATCAGCCGCTCTCTGCACAGTTTTTATCTCAGGGTTGGGGCAAACCGAAGCCGAATCCTCCAAACGTAGCCGCCGTTACGCCCAAGTGCTGAATGTGGGTATTGCCAATCTGCACAATGGCTCCTTCATCCTCGATAAGCCTTTCTTGGCGCGGATTAATCCCTACTTTGACTGGCTGGATGCGGGCATCCATCGCCTCGGCTTGCTTGATAGCCCCGTCATCGAAAATACCGCCCGGTTGATTTTGAAGGCGATTGAGACCGAGACCTCCCTTAACCTCTCCGGAGATAGCCACGGCACCATTCTGCTGGCCCGAGCCCTGTGGCGGGCACGTCGCAAATTTATTCGCCGCAGTAGCCGCCCTTGGGACCTTCAGCAACGCCGTGAAGCAATCGCCCAATGGCAAGTGCAAGCCCGCGAATGGATAAATGTATTTACCTTTGGCCATGGCTACCGCAACTGGGTTAAAGGTCCCCGCTACAGCATGGTCTATATCGAAGGGGATCCCCTGCCGGAGAAATTCGGATTAACCCCGATCCAAGCCAATCGCCGTGAACGGGGCGATATCAAGTTTCTGAAGTTTCCGAGGCTGTTTAAACCCGGTAACTTTGAAGCTCACAACATGATGTTCACGATCGAATTTCTAAAAACCACCTTTCAGATCAATGACTTAGCTGTCGGTGACTTCTATGGGCTTGATCAAAAATTGCATCATGGCAGCTTAGATATCCCCACCCAGAACCAGGTGCAGTGGCCGGAGGATATCTCGGATTATGTGTGGAATCCAACCAGTTTAGAGGGTGTTTAAAAAGGGGGTAAGCCAGTCTTGAACGATACCGGAGCCCATCAGTAGGATGGCCGGAACCCTGCTGCTACCGTCACTCTTCTGGATAATCCATGTCGCTAAGAGTATTCCATCTAAAAAAACATCCCGGCCTTTATGATGCCGAACGGGCGTTGTCTAGACAAACGAATCAATCCTTGACGGATGTTTGGACAAGTAATTAGCTGGAACACTCTAAAGGAAGTCCCAAGAACTTTTCAAACACCCTCTTAGGGGCCTTACGGTAATCTACCTAAGACAAATTCTTGTCTGCTGAGCGTCAGAAAAATCGTGGAATTGATCGACCTACAATTGCGACTTATAAAAGTTGACGGAGTTGCTGCAGGGTTTGGCGGTAGGGTTCAGCCTGACCTGTTTCCAGATAGCGGGCGGCGGCTTGCTCAAAGTCTTGTCGCGCCCCAAAGCGATCGCCCAAACGCAGCCGTGAAACCCCGCGCTGGTAGAGCACATCGGGGTCAACATTGTCCTCAGCGATCGCAATTACCAAGGACAAGTCATCATAGGCCCGCTGGGCATCTCCAGATTGTCCATAGGCTAAACCCCGAGCCGCGTAGGCGTCGGCATAGCTGGGGTTGAGGAAAATGGCTTGGTTATAGTCTCCGATCGCACCTGGCACATCCCCCCGACTCAGACGAACATCGCCCCGAGCTTTATAAGCCTCGGCATTACTGCCATCCAGGAATATCGATTCGCTGTAATCAGCAATGGCATCGAGTTCATCTCCCATCGCCAGATGGATTTCCGCCCGATAAAGATAGGCCCTGGCAGAGTCAGGATTCAGGGCAAGGGCTAAGTCAAAGTCTTCTAGGGCCGCACTGTATTCTTCTAAATCGTTGTGGAGGAGGCCGCGGTTGATGTAAGCATCAAAAAATTCAGGGTTGCGCTTAATCGCTTCATTTAAGTCCTGAATAGCACGGCGGGGTCGGTTTTGAGCGGCATAGACAAAACTGCGGTTGTAGTAGGCCACCGCAGAGGAGGGCGCATAGCGAAGGGCAATATCCAGATCGCGCTCAGCCTCACGAAGCTCCCCTTGATGGTAGAAGGCAGCACCGCGACCCACATAGGCAATCGGGCTAACCCGCTCCCGTTCAATCACATAGGAAAAGTCGGCGATCGCCGCTTGATAATTGCCTAATTGATCGTAGGCAAATCCCCGCAAAATGTAGGCATTAAGCTCATCAGGGTTGAGCCGAATCGCTTCGGTAAAGTTAACAACCGCCGTTTCCGCATCGCCCCCCTGCACATCCACCAGTCCCTGATAGAGGTAACCATTGACCAGGGTGGGATCATGGACAAGGGCAGCCTGAACGTCGGTAATTGCCCGCTGCACATCCCCCAGCTCGTAATAAGCCGTGCCCCTAAGTAAGTATGCCTGGGCCAAGGTGGGATCTAAGCGGATGGCTTGGTTGAGGCTGGCGATCGCCTCAGTCCAGTCACCCAACTCACTGTAGGCCGCACCTCGGTACATAAAGGCTTCGGCATAATCTGGGTTTTGACGGATGGCCTCGTCAAAGTCGGCAATGGCCCCTGGATAGTCACCCCCGTTAAAGCGCCCCACACCGCTGTTGTAAAACTCCACCGGACTGGGTAGGGGATCAGCTGGGGCAGCTTCTGCCTCCGGATCAGTCGCCTCAGCAGGGGACTGGGTGCTCTCCACCGTGAGTGGAACCGTTTCGGCCCCATCATCCTTTGCAGCCCAGGTGGGGAGAGCGGCACTGCCCAACAACGTCAGACATCCTAGCAGGGCAATTGTATTTTTGAGGGTGGCCATAGTATTTCCTGATTCCCTTCACTCGGCAGCAGCCAACTGGGCCGATGGCGCTATGATAGGTCAGCTTTTCCAAGATGAAGCGATCGGGCCAGAGATGGTTCCCAAAAAACAGAACTCCGCTGTAAGCGTTAACGCTGCAGCGGAGCAATGGTTAGAAGGCGTTTTGAACTTGTAAAGGGCTAATGATCTACGAAATTGCCTCGATATCATTCCCTTTGTTGACGTCTCGATAGCAGAGGCCAGTGAGCAGCCCTAAACCAAGCAATTTCAGGGCTTCGAGGCACCAATAGGCCCCATGTAGCCAGTCCATGGCAGCCGGAGCGGCATAGGTCTCAGCAAAGGTATCAAGGGATACTCCTAACGCCCCCATCTCGGGGGTGAGGCCATAGGTACAAATCAGCGTGACGCCTAAGAGCGCCATGCCAATGCCCAATGCCCAGCGAGAACGACTACCGCTGGTTAGAACGTCAAACTCCCCTGGGGTCTTTCGCAGGGCGAGGACTCCAGTCAGAATAATAGCGGCACACACCAGTTCTAAGCGGTTAAAGGTCCAAAAGAGGCTGTAGCCAGCAGGGGCAAAGCTGGGCTCGGCCATCATGCCGGAGGTATACATGACGGGCATGATCACCAGGTCTAGCAGGAGGCTGCTGCTGAGCCAAAATACGCCCACTGCCATGACCCAAGGGAGCCAGCGGGCTGGAGAAAAGACAGTACGAGAAGCCATGGTGGAATTCATTCAAATATGAATTAATGCATCGGCCTTTAGTGCTAAGGACCTAAAGGCCTGTTGTCCTCACCCTAGCGAAGCTAATTCTGACTCGGACGAAACTGTTGTTCTCTTTAATTATTACAGGGCTAAAAATGCCTTTTAACAAAGAGATGTGTTGTTACTGTCGTCGACAATTACGACCTTGAAATACTTGTTTGCACTTAGCAATGTTTTCAGGACTTTATCCCAGCTTTTCTAGGCCGAGATGAAGCGCCACGATGGAGCCAGAAACAATAATTTCACGTTGGGCGATCGCCCCCTGAATTTCCCTCAAAGGCCGTTTCACGATTTCAATGTCCTCAGTGGCATCCCAAGTAGGCGTCGCGACCGGAACCACATCCCGCGCCAAAAACAAGTGCGTTTGGTAAGGGCATTTCACGGGGTTGTCGTAGATCACCCCCAGGGGCTCCAGAGTGCTGGCTGCATAGCCGGTTTCCTCCCGCAGCTCCCGTTGGGCGGCGGTGGCGGCGGTTTCTTGGCTGGGGTCAAAGCTGCCAGCGGGGAGTTCCAGTAGGACGAGATCGGCCCCATGACGATATTGGCGCACCATGATCACCTCTTGATTTGGGGTGACGGGCATGACTAGGGCCACGTCGGGTAGGGAGACCAAAAAATAATCGTCAATCACGGTGCCATTGGGCAGGACGATGGTGGCTTGATTGACGGTGAGCCAGGGGTTGCTAAAGACCACTTGGGTAGACTGCCGTTGCCAATGTTTGTCGTAATTCATGCCCTAAAAAGAACGGTTATCCCTGCACTGTGGCCCGTTTTGAGGCATCAGCGAGAGGTTAAAGTGGCAATAAGACAACAGTAACGAGACCAGCAATGACTGACACCACCGGAAAAGTATTGCTCGTAGATGACGAAGCCGGTCTGCGAGAGGCCGTGCAAGCTTACTTAGAAGACAGTGGCTTCACCGTTGACACCGCCAGCAATGCCACCGAAGGCTGGGACAAGCTCCAGGTCAACACCCCCGATGTCTTGATCTCCGACATCATGATGCCCCAGGTGGATGGCTACCAGTTTTTAGAACAGGTCCGCGAAGACCCCCGCTACAAGGCCCTGCCCGTGGTGTTTCTAACCGCCCGAGGCATGACCAGCGACCGCATCCAAGGCTATAGCGCTGGGGTTGACGCCTACCTGCCCAAACCCTTTGACCCCGAAGAACTGGTGGCGATCGTCACCAACCTAATTGGCCGCCAGGAAGCCCGCACCCCCGAAGGCGGTGCTACCCCAGATATCGCCGCCATGGCCCGCCAGATCGAAGAAATCAAAGCGCTGCTCACCCAGCGGGGCACCATCGCCAAAACCCCTGCTCCGATCCGCATCGACTTTACCCCCCGCGAGCAGGATGTGCTCAATAAAGTAGCTGAGGGTCTGATGAATAAGGAAATTGCCCGCCGCCTGGAAACCAGCGTCCGCAACGTGGAGAAATACGTCAGCCGCTTGTTTAGCAAAACCGGCACCAATAGCCGGACTGAACTGGTGCGCTACGCCCTCGAACATGGTCTGGTCACAGACGACGAATAACCATGCCCCGTCGCCAACCCGGCAATTTTGAAATCTGGATTTTGTGGTTGGTGGCGAATGTCGTGCCTTGGTGGATTGGCTGCGCCCTTTTGTTTCCCTTGGAAACCCTGATGGGAGACATAGAGCTGCCAATGCTGATGGTGGCTTGGGGGATAACCTGTGCTCTAGTGGGCATTACCCAAGGGTGGGTATTGAAGCAGCGGCTGTCTGGGATGAAATGGTGGCCGGTGGCGACGGCTCTTGGTGGGGCGATCGCCTTTCTCGGATTTTTTACTTTTTGGGGTGCGCCCTTTGTAACGGGCGGGACTTTTGGGGCGGCCCAATGGTTGATCTTAAGGCGTCGGGTACCCAAGGCTTGGCTATGGATTGTGGTTCAAATTGTTGCGGCGATCGCTGGAGTTGGAGCCGCATTGCTCACCCCAGTCGATTTCATGATGGGCGATTTTAATCACACCATCTTCATAATGGGCACCGCCGTGGAAGCGGCCGCCAGTGCCGTCACAGGAACTACGCTAATTTTTCTGTTGCGACAGCGACAACAGGCCAGGGACTGGCCTCAAGAGCGGGCAGTAAAATAACAGTAATGGCAACGGATAACTAAGTGAATATTCAGGACTGCGGGAAGCAGTACAGACCTATCTAAAAGATAGGGGGCTGCATCTATGCCAACCATCTGTTGAATCAAATCGGCCCCAATAGCCGGACTGAACGGGTATATTACGCCCTCGAACAGGGTCTGGTCACAGACGACGAATAATCATGTCCCGTCGACTCAGTGATTGGAAAATCTGGATTTTGTGGTTGGCGGCGAATGTTGTTCCGTGGTGGATCGGCTGTGCCCTGATCGAGCCCCTGAGTTTACGGCTGGATCAGCAGGGAGACATCGGGCGGACTACAACTTTACTACTCTGGACCTTAGTCTGTGTGCTGGTGGGTCTTGCCCAATGGTGGGTGCTCAAGCAGTGCCTAACGGGTATGAAGTGGTGGCCAGTTGCGACCCTATTGGGCGGTGCGATCTCGTCCTTGGGATTTTTCACCACCGCTTATGCCATCCCCTTAATTATGGGTGGAACCTTTGGTGTCACTCAATGGTGGGTGCTCCGACGTCGGGTTCCAAAAGCTTGGCTGTGGATTGTAGCCCAGGTTTTAGCAGCGTTCGCGGGATTGATAGCGGCCTTGCTCATGCCCGTCGATGCAGCTACCGGCAACTTTAAGGAGAACCTTTTAGTGATGGGCACCGCCGTTGAAATTGCGGCCAGCTTAGTCACAGGGACCACGTTGATTTTCTTGCTGCGCCAGCGTCAGAACTAGGAGCTGGGGGCTCAAAGCTAGACTCCCTAAAATGAGCGGGTTATGGCCCCAAACTTAATTCAGTCGAGCGGGCGTAGTCATGCTCACCCAGCAAGGGTTTCGCCGTTAATTGCCTGCACGATCTAGACCTTGGCCCCATGATGGGCCTTACTGTCTCGCACCATCACCACATCATGGATAGGGCAATGGGGAATCTCCTGATCAATGCTCTGCCGATACCAGGTCTGGTTGCAACTGGCGACGGGGCAGACATACTTGGGGCTCTCAATCTTGCTGGATTTTGCCGTGAGCGGGTTATAGGTACGGAGAATTGGCAAAATCGTATCTGCAGGCCGCTGCCCCTCTAAATAAAGCTGCAGCCATTCGCGGGTCATCGCCTCTTGTCGTAAGAGACCCAGCAACTTCTGATCGCGAGTATCGCCCGGATTTTCGAGTAGCTCCGCCAGTTGACGGTCCATTGACTGGGCCATGGGGACCGCAAGTAAGTCCTTGAGATAGGGGCGAATTGCTTGGACGGCATCCAGAATCGCATTAGCAGAGTACATGGCAAGCAACCGAGAGGTAGATCTCAATTTTAAACGGTGACCCAAATCGGTTTCTCAGCTTAATCGCGATATTTATCAACAAATTTCACAGTTCCCGCCGTCCCTGGAAAACCTGCTCAGCCGTCAAATTTAGATCTAAGAACGTGGGTGAGGCAATCTCATCCTCGCCGTGGAACCGTTGAACCTGGTAAGCCCCATCCACTAGGGAATAGATTGAGATCGTCGGCACCTTGGCTGCGCCGATATAGCGAGCTGCCCCCAAACCGAGATAGTCAACTACCCAATATTCTGGAATGCCTTGGGCTCGATACTCGGCCAGCTTATAGAGGTAGTCATCCAGCTTAGAACTCTCACTGACAATCTCAACCACCACAAATGCAGGGACTTCCAAAACAGCAGATCGATTGCCTAAGGCATCTAAGTCGGCTTGTTGGGCCACCAAAACATCGGGTAATCGAGCCGTATCGGCTTCAGTACGTTGACCCACGTCACCGCGTACCGCCTCCCATGGCAGTCCTTGCCGGACAATCTCATCATCAAAGGTGCGCTCTAGAAACTTGGCGATTTTACTATGAGGCCATGGGGCTGGGGTCATCGGCAGCAACAAGCCTCGCACCAGTTCATAGCGGGTATCGGTGCCATCTTGGTGAGCAAGATATTGTTCGAACGTTAGGGTCTCTAGGGGGGTTAGGGTTGTTACGTTCTGCACCATAGTCGCCCCACGGGAAGTTGACTCTAGGGTAATGGCTTTTTGCAGCAATTAACGCTTCATTCAACTGCAGTCTGGCCATAACAACGCCCTCGCCATTGGGTCGGTGTGCGAAAAGACGATAAGCCAATGCGAAGGACCGCCAGTCCGTCCGCCAACGGTGATAGCCAAAAGGCCCATTTACCCTTAGCCTGACTCAGGTCATAGGAGGGCAAAATCGCCCATTGCAGGGCAACACGCACCACAATTAGGCTGATATTGAGTCCCAGCGCCAATTGCATCGGCAAAGTGGTTGTGCCAGAAATCAAGCTCAGCAACAGCAAAGGAGAAACCAGCCAGGGTAACGCCTGAATGCTGGTCAAAAACCAGATGTCACCCCAGACCTGACCCGTGGGAGACGCGTCTTTGAGATCCAGCGATCGCCCCCATTCCTGCCAGGTTTCTTTGAGTCCCTCATACATGCGGACCTTGAGGATGAGGGCACCATCCCAGAAACCGACTTTGGCGCCAAGCTGGGCAGCATGGCGGGCTAGGGTAACATCGTCGCAAAAGGAGCCCCGAGCAGTGCTGTAGCCATCCAGATCTTGCAGGAGCGATCGCCGACACAGAAAGCACTGTCCATTGGCCATAACCCGCTCTGCCCCAGAGGATAAGCCTCCCGTAGGACCAAAGCGATAAACCAGGGTCATCAGCAGGGCAGGCTGCAGCCAAAGTTCGCCAGGGGTTTTCAGAATGAATCGGGGTGAAAGGGAAACGAGGTCGTACCCTGCCGCCTCTGTTTCAGCTAGCAAAGCCGCAACCAAACCGGGCTGGGGTTGGGTGTCAGCATCAATGCCCAAGACCCAATCACTGTCGGCAGAACTCTGTAAATAACCGGTATGCAGAGCCCAAGGACGCCCGACCCACCCAGAGGGGAGCGGATCATCGTTCAGGAGCTGAAAGCGCGGATCGTGCTGTTGGGCCTGCTTCACCAGGTCTGGGGTGCCATCCTCAGAATGGCTATCGACCACCAATATTTCCCTGACCTCATCAGATTGCAGGGTGAGCCCCGCCAAGCAAGGTTGAATCCGCTCAGCTTCGTTCAGGGTTGGCACAACAATTGAAACCTTGCCAAATTGATCAGGGTCAGCCTGACGCGGCTGCAAGGGGGGACGACGCATCGGCCCCTGGAGCAAGCGCGACATTAACACCAAAACCGCTGGAGCCTGCAAGGCAAATAGGCAGAAGGCGATCGCGCTGCTGAATAAGGCCCAAGTTCCGACCTCAGCGATAAAATCTGCGGGCATTTACTTCATCACCATGCCAACGGGGGCAGCGGTGATATCGAGCGGGTCAACATCGGACTCCAAAGATGTCGACGCCTCGCGCACAGGGGTCGCCCGCCAGCACAACACAGCCGGTAATGCCCCAACCAAGATGCCCAGCAGCACCGGGATCACCATTAGGCTGGCCAGACTCATGACCATGGCAAAGGCAAAGTTAGCCAGGTAAATCACTAGGGGACTGTTCAATTGCTGGCGACTTGGGGCAACCGTTTGCTTACGGCCCCACAGCAGCGCTGCCACCGTCATAAAGATTGCCCCCGTGCCAAACCAGCCCAGGAAATTTTGGTAAGGCATGCCAAAGAAAGCGCCGGGGGTATGCCAGTACCAAAACGGCATGGCTGTCTGGCTCATGGCAGGATCCAGGACAAAATCCCAAGACATGAGTAACGTGGCACCAATTGCGATCGCCCCCAAATGGCGCACCAGGGTTGATTTCTCCTTGAGCAAAAAGCCCCTTGCCAGCAAATAGGCAGAGATGCCCAAATAAAACCAAGACAAAGGAATCGTGAACGGCACTAGACCAGCAACCTTGTACCCCAAACCATTGAGGTAGCTGTAATCACCAAAGGGAAAGCCAGTGCTGGTCCCCAGCAGTTCCGCGCCCAGCGAAATGGCTAAAGCCGGAACCAAAAACGTCAGAAGACTGTAGCGACCTAGGGTGCGGTAGGTGTGCAGCGTCACCGCTACGGTTCCCATCAAAATGTAGGCCACTCCACCCCCAGCCAGACTCCAGCTATAAAGGGTTGGACCCGCCGGAATCGGCTCCAGCAGTTCAGGATGGGGCATCACAATTAGCAAGCCTGCTAGTCCAAATGCCATGGACAAAATATGTCCCCACAGGCACCAACGCTCCACCTGACGCAAACGATCCATGATTCAAAACCCTAGTAATTGCGCCGCAGGCCCGTTCCGCTGCATTGACAGGCCGTAGACGTAAACTCATGCTTTGGATCCTGCCGCAGTTTTTGATTTTTGTAAAGTTTCTAAAACAATTGATCTAGATTTGGGTTTCTTGCCGTCTTGGTAGTCTGAAAATCGGCTGCGGCACCGACTGAAGCCCATTAGATTCAGGCGGTTTAGAGGATTGAGTATGGCTTTCTGCTGGCCCATTGGCTGGAAGGGGACAAAAGTTCTATACACTGCTGTACGGAGCCCTGGACATAATCAGTTGCGATCGCTGTTGAAGCAGCTTGGCTTTCTCCAGTGGCGCACACTGAGCGGTTTGACAAGATCGCCCATTGCTCCGGGTTTCTGTTGTTTTTGTGGATGAATTGGTGGGATTGACACTGTGGTTGCTGATCGCCCTTGGCGTCGTACTGGGGTTACTACTTTTAGGCGGGTTGGGAATCGAGTACCAATATCGTCAACGGCCCGGTAACCGCCTGCAGTTCGCCGCTGGTGACTGGAATATCGAAGGCTATGACCCCACTCATTACACCATCGTGGGGGAGCCCGAGCTCATCAACCAGACTCAAGCCCTGGAAGTCATGGTCCCTGAACTCACTGCAGAAGCAACCTTATTAGGGAGTGACGCTCTAACCGGGGTTTCAACAACGGTCACCATTACCCCCCAGCATCCCGATGCTGAAGCCCGGGCAGATGGCTACTGGTTTGCCTACATCGTCAAACTCCGCAAGCGCACCCAATTTAGGGTGCAGGTCGATATCCAAGGGGCCGATCTGCGATCGCTCAAAGCCCTATGGATTCGAGTGCGCTACGTCACCTATGGCCCCGGCGGACGGATGGCCAAGCTCGGTCATGTGGTCGTGCCGCTGAAATTTCCCAACCCAGAAGCAGAGCGCCCCTGGCGAACAACCCCAGTCGCCCAGGTGTTGCCGGTGCCAACCCATTTGCTCACCCATTTAGATACCCCAACCGAAGTCGTAAAGCGCTACGTATCCCCCAATAGTCAGCCCGGAGACATTGTCACCATTGGCGAAACTCCCGTCGCGATTATGCAGGGCCGCTGGCGCTACCCGGCTGATGTGCAGCCTGGTTGGCTGGCAAAGCGCTTTTGCTATTACTTTTTGCCGACCTCCAGTTTGGCAACCGCTTGTGGCTTGCAAACCCTAGTGGATTTAGTCGGTGCCCAACGGGTTTTCTTCGCCTTTATCGGTGGGGCCTTAATGAAAGTCTTTCTACGGCGGGGCGGGGGATTCTATCAACTGGCTGGAGCGCAAGCCCGGCTGATCGACGATGTCACCGGAACCCTGCCACCCTACGACCAGTTCATTGTTTTAGGTCCCCAAAACAGCCAAGCGGTGGTGAATGAGATTCGTCAAGCGACGGGTTTAGAAGCGGCAATTGTAGATGTGAATGATTTGAGAGCAGTTAAGATATTGGCAGCAACATCTGGTGCCGATCCCAAGGTTATTTCCCAGGCCTTACTGGATAACCCTGCGGGGAATGCCGATGAACAGACGCCATTAGTCCTGATTCGCCCTGCCCAGGGGTGAATTCAAGAGCCGAATTTGAAGCCGCGATTAGCGCGCTCCAGTTGTTTTCAAGCTCAGTGGCTGAGTGGAGACACTCCTAGCAGTCTTTGCTTTTGCGGGCATTGGTTGTGCCCAATCGCGTTTAACTCCAGCTCCCTATGGCTCGCCCCAAAGATTCGACCCAAGCGCCTAAGATTCGACCCATTTATCCCAGAGATCTGGAACATCTGGCCACTTGGGATCCAGACGACCTGGTGGTGGTGGATGCGCTCAATCCCAAGCGCGACGTTTTACCCAGTCGGTTACACCCTTGGTCAATGTGGCTGAAGCGACTCGGGCAATGGGCTATCCCCAGCCAACGGTGGTCAGGGTTTGTGGCCGAGCGGGGCGACCAGCTCTGTGGCCTGATTGAGGTATCGCCGTTTAACCGGACCCGCAGCACCTGGCGCGTGGATCGGGTCACCATTAATCCTGCTGTCCTGAACCTTAGTCTCCAGAATCCGAGCCTCCAGAGTCCTTTAGATCGCGTCGGGTCTCAACTCCTTCGCCACTGCTTTGAGACCATCTGGGAAGCCCGCATGTGGCTTGCAGAAGTGGCAGTTAGCCAGACTACGGCCCTGGCCCTATATCGCCAAAATGGGTTTCAACCCTTAGCCCAGGTCACTTACTGGGAGCTGGGACCAGAGATGCTGCAGGAATTGGCGCAGCGCGAGCCTGATCTCCCCAATGTGATGGCCGTCAGCAACGCAGATGCTCAACTGCTCTATCAGCTAGACACGGCGGCAATGCCGCCCCTCGTTCGCCAAGTCTTTGATCAACAAATTCAAGATTTTAAAGTAGAGCCATTTAAAGGCATGGCGGCCCAATTAGCGCGACGGATGCAAAGGATAGACGTCTTGTGCGGGTATGTATTCGAGTCCCAGCGCAAGGCCGCAATCGGTCGTTACGAGGTCACAGCCAGCCGGGATTCTCGCCGCCCCCATACAGCAGAGCTGACCGTACACCCAGCCTATACTTGGCTTTATCCAGAGCTACTTAGCCACATGGCGCGGCTGCTTCAGGACTACCCAGAGTTGCCTTTACGAATCACGTCGCGGGATTATCAACCGGAGCGGGAAGATTTTCTGACCCAGATTCAAGCGGAACCGGTGGAGCGGACCCTGCTGCTTTCCCGCTCTGTGTGGCATAAGGTCCGGGAGGCAAAACCCGTGACTTTAGAGGGTTTGCAGCTCCCAGAGGTTTTGTCGGGTCTGCAGCCGGTCGGCAAGCCGATTCCAGGCCGGATGACCTGGCACACTTCTCTATCTGAAGGACCCTTTTGGCCCCCTGGGACAGCCCCCAAGTCTTCGCAGCGCTTGGACTCTTCCTCAGATCGCCCCAGCCAAGGCTTGTGATACCCTACATGGGACTCAGGGACCGCCTGACCTACTTTTCTGACGCTGGTGACACAGTTTATTTCTGCATTGGGCTTGGATGTGGGCCGCAAGCGCATCGGCGTGGCCGGTTGCGATCGCCTAGGGTTGATGGCAACCGGGTTGACCACCATTGAAAATCGCTCCTTTGAAGGGGCGGTACAGGCTTTGCAAGCATTGGTCAGCGATCGCCAAGTCGAAATTTTAGTCGTGGGCATGCCCTACTCAAAAGAGGGGCAGGTGGGTTATCAAGGCCGTCGCGTCCGCAACTTTGCCCAGCGGCTGTCCCAGGCCATTGCCCTCCCGATTGAATATGTGGATGAACGGCTTACCTCCTTCCAAGCAGAGCAAATGCTGTTAGCAGAGGGGCGCTCTCCCTCTCGCCATAAGGCCCTCATTGATCGCAAGGCCGCCGCGATCATTTTGCAGCAATGGCTCGACAGTCGCTCCGCCCGTTCCAGCGCCCTACTGCCCCATCCTGACCCTTTAGGAGATTCTCAATGACCTCTGCCCCCGAATTTGCCCAGGATGGCTCTACGGTTGATCTGACCGATGAGACAGGGCGATCGCTTCTCTGCCAAATTGAGCAGACCTTTGAGATCGAGGCTGAAACCTTTGCACTCCTGCTCCCGATCGATACGCCGATCGAGATATTTGCCTGGTCTTCAGAGGGAGAAGATAAAGACGAAGAAACCTTGGTAGATGTAGACGACAACGAGATTGAGGCTATTTTTCCGACCGCCCAGGCCGTGCTGGCAGAGCAAAATCTGACCCTCAGAAGAACTGCGGTTACGTTGACCGTGGCAGGAGATATCCCTGAAGCCGACGAGGAAGATTGCTTTACCCTTGAAATCAACGATTTGTTGCATCAAGAGGAGGAGGTGAGCAGTGAAGACTTCCAGATTCTGGCCACGTTTTTCCATAATGAGGTGGAGTTTACGGCCTGCACCCCCGTTGACCCACTGCTGATTTTTGCCCAATTGCGCTCGGATGGCACCGCCCAGGTGGTTCCCCCTGAGGATTTTGAGAAACTGCGACCTGATTTAGAGACGGCACTCTTCGACGTTCTAGACTAAGAGCCGTCATCCATTAGAATCAGAGTCCTCACGGTGCACCGTGAGGATGTGCCCTAGCGAATTGTGCTGTAAACCCTGAATGTCAACGTCATGACCTCCCGTGTTTCTAAGGCTGTTTTCTTTTTGGGTGTCCTCCCTATCGCCATGGGCATTGCAGGTTGGCAAGGTTGGGCTTGGTGGAGTTGGGCTACCTCTGCCGTTGAGCCCACTGAGACGACAGAGCCCACACCGGTTTATCTCCAAATTCCGACCGGCACCCCTGGCCAGCAAATCGGAGCTGATTTAGAAGCCGCTGGTCTGATTCGATCTCGCCTCGCCTGGAACCTCTGGAGCCGCTGGCAAGGGTTTCGCAACGGGGAAGGGGGCTATCAAGCGGGCACCTACGTGCTCTCTCCCCAGCAGTCCCTACCGGAAATTGCCGCCCAAATTTGGAACGGGGAGGTGCTAGAGGCCAGTTTTACAATTCCAGAGGGCTGGAATCGGGAGCAAATCGCTGCATCCCTAGAGGAACAGGGCTTCTTCCCAGCCGTAGATTTCTTGGCTGCCACCCAGCAGATTCCTTTAGATGCCTATCCCTGGTTGCCGAGTAACCTGCCCCATCTGGAAGGGTTTTTATATCCCGACACTTACCAGATTCCGACGGAAACCATTACCCCTGAAGCCATTATTGACGTGATGTTGAGCCGTTTCGAGTCGGTGGCCTTACCGGCCTATGAGGCGGCTGCGTCGGAGTTTTCACTACTGGAGTGGGTGACCCTGGCCAGCATTGTGGAAAAGGAGGCGGTTGTGGCCGAAGAGCGCGATGAAATCGCCGCAGTCTTTAATCGTCGCCTCGAAGAGAATATTCCCCTGGGGGCTGATCCTACGGTGGAATACGGCTTGGGCATTCGCCAAACCCCAGAAAATCCGCTCACTTTCGCCCAGGTACAAACGCCCTCACCCTACAACACCTACATCAATGCGGGCTTAACGCCAACGCCCATTTCCAGTCCTGGCATTGCCAGTTTAGAAGCAAGTCTGGCCCCGCCGGACACGGAGTATCTCTATTTTGTGGCCCGATATGACGGCACCCATGTGTTTAGCCGCACCTTGGCCGAGCATGAGGCTGCCCAAACCGCGATTCACGATGCGCTGGATGCTGCCGCTGAATCTTCAGCAGAATAGGGGCAGCGATCGCGTCCATGGGTACCGCAACCCCCTAAGCTGGGCATAGGAATCTGTTTAGAGTGAAGCACCTTATAAAGTTGTCCTGCACGGAATCTTTCTATTCGCGTCTTTATGAGCTGGGGAAAACTGCTGCAACCGGACTTAGTACTCGGGGAGTCTGTTCTGGGGATTACGCCGGAGGTGATCCATCGCCATCAGCTCCAGGGCTTAGTCTTGGATGTAGATGAAACTTTGGTGCCTATCCGCGAAACAGACACCTCTGCAGATGTGCGGCAGTGGCTGAGTCAGCTTAAGCCTTTGGTATCTCTGTGGTTGGTGAGCAACAATCTCAACGCCAATCGCATTGGCCGGATTGCCGAAACGTTAGAGGTGCCCTACGTAATGGGGGCCAGAAAACCATCACGGCGCAAGCTGCGCCGGGCCACCCAGGCCATGGATCTACCGATTGAGCAGATTGCCATGGTGGGCGATCGCCTCTTTACCGACGTCCTTGCAGGCAATCGGCTAGGCATGTTCACGATTTTGGTGGAACCCATGGTGAACCCTGGGGGTGTCGTGGGCAAGCATTTCGTCCGCACAGCAGAGGTGTGGTTGTCCCAAAAGCTGGGGGTCTCAATGTAGGAAAACCTGATTGAAAAATAAAGAAAACCTTATGATCAGCGACCTATCTCTGTGAATCTGAGAAGATTTGTATAGTTAAAACAGAGTCAGTTAAGAAATAAAGACTCTGCTTTATATACAAATACCTATATTTTCAGTGCGTTGCCCTTCACCCTATAGAAGCGGCGACGCACTGTGTTTTTGGGCATCTGTAATTTGGGCTCAGAGTTGGGCTTAGAAAGCTTTCGGCACGCTTCAAGGCTGCGAATCTTTATCCATGGGCTGACATCGCCAATGCCGCAAAACTTGCGGCATTGGCGATGCAATTTTGTATGATTACGGCTGATTCACGTCTAATGGTTTCCCCGTGTCAGACCTGTCCACCATTGTCGTTAAGATCGGTACCTCTAGCCTCACCCAAGGCACGACGGGGAAGTTGGCTCTAGCCACCATTGCCAGCTTGGTAGAGGCTCTCAGCTATTTACAGCAGAACAAGTATCGGGTGATTTTGGTCTCCTCTGGGGCGGTTGGCGTTGGCTGCGCCCGACTGGGTTTGACGGAGCGGCCTCGCACCATGGCCATGAAGCAGGCGGTGGCGGCGGTCGGGCAAGGGCGGTTGATGCGGGTGTACGACGATATGTTTAGTACCTTGGGGCAACCCATGGCCCAGGTGCTGCTGACGCGCACAGATTTGGTTCAGAGATCGCGCTACGTCAACAGTTACCGC
>JBHJIP010000242.1:0-2978 GCA_050043365.1 Leptolyngbyaceae cyanobacterium | reverse complement strand
CCAAAGAAACCGCTACCATCAGCAGCACCCAAGCCAGGGCCACCCCCATGCGTCCCCCCTCAGCGGCAAAAAAAATGGCGATGGGGATGGTTTGGCTGACCCCAGGAATGCTGCCCCCCACCATCAGCGTTGCCCCAAATTCCCCCAGGGCACGGGCAAAGGCTAGCACCGTCCCCGCTAGCACCCCCGGCCCAGCCAGGGGCAACAGAATTTGCCAAAAGATCCGCCATTCGGAAGCTCCCAGGATGCGGGCTGAGCTGAGCAGGGGGGTGTCGATCTGCTCAAAGGCCCCCAACGCGGTTTTGTACATCAAGGGAAAGGCAACGATGGTGGCGGCGATCGCGGTGGCCCCCCAGGTGAAAATCACGGTAACGCCCAAAGCGTCCAGCAGTTGCCCCACCGGACTGTTTTTGCCCAACAGCCACAACAGCAAAAAGCCCACCACCGTCGGCGGCAGCACCAGGGGCAGCGTTAGCAGTCCGTCTAAAAGCCGCTTGCCCCGGCCCTGATAGGTCAGCATCCAGCGGGCAGCGGCAAGGCCTAGCAAAAAGGCCAGACCCGTAGCGACCACAGCCGTTATGAGAGAACCCCGGAGGGGGGGGAGGACGGGTGGCATTTGGGGCGTTAGAGGGCGGAGGGGTGGTGGGGTGGCAGGGTGATGGGGTGCGTGGTAGGTAGGGTGGGGGGGAGAAGTGGAAAGTGAAGAGTAGAAAGGAAAAAGTAACGAGTAGGAAGTGAGCGGGTTTGGAATTCGTCACTTGTTACTTCTTACTCCTAAACCTGTGAATTCCGTGCAGCGTCAGGCCACTAAGGAAAAGCCGTAACGGTGGAAGATGGCGGCGGCGGGAGCGCTGCTGAGGAAGGCAATAAAGTCGCGGGCGGCTTTGGGGTGGGGGCTGTCTTTGACGATCGCCACCGGATAGGTGATGGGGGTATGGCTATTGGGTGGGGCGGTGGCAATGACCTTTACCCTGTCTGATCGCTGGGCGTCGGTGGCGTAGACTAGGCCCGCTTCCACATGGCCAGTTTCTACGTAGGCCAGCACTTGGCGCACATCTTTGCCGTACACCAACTTAGGTTGCAGCCGGTCGAACAGACCGAGGGCGGTTAGGCTCTCTTTGGCGTACGTGCCAGCGGGGACGCTGTTGGGTTCTCCCATGGCGACTTTGCGGAGGGTGTCGCTTTGTAGGTCTGTGAAGGTGGCGATCTGAGAGTCTGGTGGCACCACCAGCACCAAGGAATTTTGCAGCAGGTCTCGACGGGAATCTGCCCAGATTTGCCCCTGGGCTTCTAGGTCATCCATCCAGCGGGGGGAGGCCGACAGAAAAATATCACTGGGGGCACCCTGGTGAATTTGTTGGGCCAGGGAACCGGAGGAGCCCAGGTTATGGGTGAGGTCAACGTGGGGGGCGACCTGTCTATGGGCGGCCTGAATTTCCGCGAGGGCAGCCTGGACGCTGGCAGCAGCGGAGAGGGTTAGCTTCACCGAGGCGGTCGGGATGGTCGCGACTGAACTACACCCAATGGCGGCGCAGCTCCAGGCGGAAAGGGTGATGAAACGGCGTCTTTTCATAGCGGTCAGCCATAATGCCTGCCGGTTAGCGTTACGATTCAAACATATTGCTTATATTTCACGAGCAGCAACAGTCGTCAAGATTGCAGCCAACTGGCGTTATTTCGCTGTAGAGGACGTTTATGAATACCATTAAGCTTGCCAAGACGAATGACATTCAAACGCTTGCTCTACCTCGGGAGTACCAAGTCCAGGGGGATGAAGTCTACATCAAGAAAACCGGCAACGTGATCATTTTGATTCCCAAGGATGATCCTTGGCAGGCATTGGTCCAAAGTTTGGCCCTATTCTCTACGGATTTTATGGAGCGTCGCGAACAGCCGGAGCAAGCGGGGCGTGAGGCCCTGTTTGAATGAAATATCTGCTCGATACGGATATTTGCATCTACATCATCAAGCGCAAACCTCAAGTGGTCATTGAGCGATTTAAAACTTTAGCGCCCTCAGACGTGGGCATTTCAGCCATCACAGTCGCAGAACTTGAATATGGCGCTAGCAAAAGTCAGGTTCCTGAGCGTAACCGGGCGGCAGTTCAGCAATTTCTGATCCCACTGGAAATTATGGCTTTTGATGATCAGGCGACTCAGGACTATGGTCAGCTGCGTAGTGCGTTGGAGCAGCAGGGGCAGGTGATTGGTTCGCTAGATATGTTGATTGCGGCCCAGGCATTGAGTCTGAATGTCACGTTGGTGACCAACAACACGCGAGAGTTTTCTAGGATTACAAATCTCAGATTAGAAAACTGGACATGACTATGGCCTAAAGCATTCACCCTAGGCGCGATCGCAGACGGGATATGCCGTTGCTTAAGGCTAGACCCGGTGGAGGCAGGGTTGGAGCGTGAAATGTTTCGCCAGGGCCGCAAAAAAGGGGAGTATTTCATCTTCAATCTCCATGCATGGCAACCGACCTAACGATGGCATCTACAGCGCTGTATTCAGCGGTTGGATGATTTGGAGGGGGGCGATGGCTCCAAAGAGCCGGTCTTTGGCCATGACCATCAGGTGGTGAGGCTCGATTACCTTAGGAAGCTTTTGCCTAATTTTCTAATCGATCGCAATCACGGTTGGGATCTAGATCCATACCTTGTGGGAGGACAGTTTTACAAAGGAGGACCCCTTCCAGATTGGCTTTCCCTAGGAATGCCCCTTCCAGATTAGCTAACCCTAAGTAGGCTCCTTCCAGATAAGCTAACCCTAGGTAGGCCCCTTCCAAATTGGCTGCCCTTAGGTAAGCTCCTTCTAAATTGGCTCGCCTTAGGTAAGCCCCCTTAGTGGTGCAGAAAACTTTTCAGCATCTTAGTCAGTCTCACCATGAGAATCTGATCACCTTGTTGAACTCTATGCGCTGCTCTAAAGCAAGCCGTTTTCGTTGAGAAGCATAGGCCTTAGGTGGACTTTTACTGG
>JBHJIP010000241.1:0-29573 GCA_050043365.1 Leptolyngbyaceae cyanobacterium | reverse complement strand
ACCCCACCACCCCACAACTCCCTCACTCCCCCACTCCCCCACTCCCCACCTGGACCGACGAACTCTACCTCGAACTCCACCGGGGCTGCTGGACCACCCATGCCGATCAAAAGTGGTATAACCGCCGCTGTGAGGACTTACTGGTACAGGCGGAAATCTTTTCAGCGATCGCCACCCTCACCACCGATCACCCCTACCCCCACGCAGAACTCCCCCAAGCCTGGAAGCAGAGCCTTTTCAACCAGTTTCACGACATCCTGCCCGGTACTGCGATCCCCGAAGTATTTGTCACCGCCAATCAGGACTGGGCAGCGGCAAAGACCACCGCAGAGCAGATTTTAGAACGGGCGATCGCCACCCTCATGAAAGGGATGGTCTGGCCCCAGCCGCCTATCCCTGGGGCCATCCCCATCGCGGTGTTTAATAGCCTGAACTGGGAGCGCACCGAAGTCGTCACCCTGTCTTGGCCTGATGTAGAGATGCAATCTTGGCGGGTTGTGGACGACGTTGGAAACCCTGTGCTCTCCCAGCCCAGCCAGATTCGCCCCGAAGTCCCACCTGGGGTTGCTGATCATCCCCCTTCACTGCAATCTGTGTTGCTGTTTGTCGCTACTTCTGTGCCGTCCGTGGGCTACCGTCTGTACTGGCTAATCCCTCAAGCAGATGCTAGTAGGTTGGGTGAAGCATCAGCGGAACCCAACCTATCTGGGACGGATGTTGGGTTGCACTCCATTTCACCCAACCTACCCACAGAATCTGACGTAGGGGCGCAAGGCCTTGCGCCCTCCCCTACAAACGCCCCCTGGCAGATTGTTAACGAATCCTTGGTCGTAGAAGTCTGCCCTCAAACCGGTGATTTGTTGACCCTTAGATCGGCATCCGAGGGCGATTCCTTGATTCGGGCTTCTGCGAATCAACTGCAGGTCTTTAAGGATGAAGGGCAATACTGGGACGCATGGAACATTGCCCCTGACTATCAAGATCATCCGCTCGAAGCCCCGGTCTTGCAATCAATTGAATGGGTCGAACAGGGACCGGTGCAGCAGCGGTTACGGGTGATGAAACAACTGGGCGATTCCACGATTCAGCAGGACTACGTGCTGGATGCCTGCGCCCAGTATCTGACCGTAGAGACCGAGGTGGACTGGCACGCCTGCCAGGTGGTGCTGAAAGCGGCTTTCCCATGCAATCTAGAAACCGATCACGTGACTGCGGGTATTCCCTTTGGGGCGATTTCCCGTCCCCTTAACTCCGCTGATCCCCATCAGCAGGCCAAGTGGGAACTGCCGGCTTGGCAATGGGCCGATCTCAGCGATAGGGAACAGGGGATGAGTCTTCTGACGGATTACAAACACGGGGTGGATGCTAGGCCGGACCAATTGCGACTGACCCTACTCAAAGCCCCCCTATGGCCGGACCCAGGGGCTGATCGCGGTTTCCACCAATTTCGCTACGGCATCTTGCCCCACGCCGGGGACTGGCGGCAGGCACGCACGCCTCAACGGGCGATCGCTTTCGGGCAACCCATGACCGCCAGGATTCAAAACGCGACCAGCCTAACCGTAAGGGCGCAAGGCCTTGCGCCCGCTCCCACATCACAAAGCTTCCTATCCTTGGGAAGTGACAACGTTGGGCTAGCCGCATTTAAACGCACTGAGGATCCAGCGGTTGGCTGGATCCTCAGGTGTTGGGATATGTACGGCGAAGGCAGCGATACTTCAATACAACCCCCCATAGAGATGGAGGGCTATACAGTCACCAATTTGCTGGAGGAGGAGGTTGTGGACGATCGTCCCAATACCCTAGTCCCCTGGCAGATTAAGACTTACCGTTTTGAAAATAGGCGGCAAGGGCCTGCTCAGTAATTTCAGCCATGCTAATGCCCTGCTTCGCCGACGCTTCTTTGAGCTGGGCATGCATCTCACGAGAGAGGCCAACCCGGTGCTTCCGCCGACTCGGCGACGCCTGCCCAGGAACGTAGGATTCGCAAAAGTTACGAATTGCGTCAAACCCAACCCGATCACAAAAGTCCCCAAAACTTTCCCTTAGCTGACGGTCCTTCTTAAAGAAGACAAACATCGGTTCCAGGGTCTTTTCTAAATCATCAATCTCCATGCGCTGCATATAGGGCCGCGCCAAACGAGTCTGATGGGGCGCTCCGCCCAGCCAGAGCTGATACATCGTGGCGCCACTGCCCACAAATCCCAATTCAGCCATGTAGGGACGGGCACAGCCGTTGGGGCAACCGGTCATGCGCACAACAAAATGCTCGTCCCCAAGATTGAACTTATCGAGCAACATCTGGATGCGATCTAGCATGCTGGGCAGGGCTCGCTCCGCCTCAGTCATAGCTAGACCACAGGTCGGTAGAGCCGGGCAGGCCATGGCATAGCGATGCAGCAGACTGATTTGGTCCTCAGCGTCAATGCCGTTGCTGCGCAAAATCCGATCAATTTCTGCTTTATGGGCAGGCTCAATTTCCGTGAGCAACAGGCTTTGGTTACTGGTCAACCGCATCGGCAACCGGTAGCGCAGCTCAATCTCCTTCAGGGCTGACTTCAGCTTGAAGGTGCCGTTGTCATAGACCCGGCCATTCTCAATGTGAATCCCTAAGAAAAGCTTGCCGTCTCCCTGCTCATGCCAGCCCAAGTAGTCATAGAACTTCCACTCGGGTAAAGGCTTATAGGGCTGAAATTTCTTGCCCAAATACTCCTCAACCTTGGCCCGAAACTTCTCAACCCCCCAGTCATGAAGCAGATACTTCATGCGAGCATGGCGACGCTGTTCGCGATCGCCATAATCGCGCTGGGTGGCCACAATTGCCTTGACTGCGTCGTAAACGTCTGCTTTGTCGACATAGCCAATCTCATCGGCAATGCGGGCAAAGGTCTCCTCTTTGTTATGGGTACGGCCCATACCGCCGCCAGCCAGAACATTAAAGCCCTGTAGCTCTTGATTCTCATCCAGGATTACCACCAGGGTGACATCCTGGGTGTAGGCATCCACCGAGTTATCGCCAGGGACCGTAACTGAGCACTTAAACTTACGGGGCATGTAGTAGGTGCCATAAATCGGCTCCACACTGTCCTCAATATTGCTGCCATGGAGGTTGCGCCGCCGAGCTTCGACCACCTCCGGGTGTTCCTCTGCGGTTACGGCTTTTTCCCCGTCCAGCCAAATCTCGTAATAGGCTGGCGTTTGTGGGGTTAATAAATCGGCAATGCGATTCGCATAGTCCCGAGCATAGACGTACTCAGGTTTGTCTTTGATCGGGGCGGGGACCGCCATTACATTACGGCTGAGGTCACCACAGGCCCCCAATGTAGATCCCATACTGCGAATAATCGCCGCCATGGTGGCTTTTAGGTCTTTCTTGAGAATGCCGTGAAGCTGAAATGCCTGACGGGTCGTCGCACGGATATTGCCATAACCGTACTTATCCGACAGCTCGTCCAGCGTCAGGTAAAGCTCTGCAGGAATAAATCCGCCAGGATTACGCGTCCGCAACATCATGCGGTAATCTCTTCCCTTCCCTTTCTCTCGCTTGCCCCGAATCTGCTGCTGATAGGAACCATGAAACTTAAGAATCTGGATTCCATCCTGGCTGAAGTGATCCGTATCTTCCTTGATTTCTGAAGCGATCGGCTCCCGCAGAAAATCACTACGTTCTTTAATACCCTCAAGCTTAGAACGTTTACTTGCGGTAGGTTCAGTCACCGGCTCAGTGGCAGGCACTGACGTCTGAACGACTTGCTTAATTGGGGAAATCGGAGCTTGAACCATGACTCAGCAAAAGATGACAATGAACAGGTAGACGATTCTAAAGCTACAAAAACGTCGGCAACAGGAACTCAAGCCTTCATAAGAATATTTATATTTCGAGAGGGAAAGGTTAACCAATCAAATCGCTTCAATCCAGATTCTCCGGTAATCCGATGGAGATTCTGGTGTATACGGCCTACTGTATCACAGGTGACTAGTTGTGCGGGCCCGCTTTTGGGGAGAAATGGCGAACTCATGACAGTCTTGTTTTCACGTGAGCGCACGCTTTTTAGGAGCTCGCGGCAATGTTCTAACCCTGAAGGATAAGCGGGGAAACGATGTATGCCAATTGTGAGTATTGAGGGAGATTTGCCTCAGGCAGCAAATCTCCTGGCTGAAGTGTCGTTGGGTTAAGAGGCGCTACGTGTAAGCAGTCATGCTGCTAGTGTTAGTATTCCGATCTGCTTTTTAGCCAACGGCTAGCGGGCGGGTCATCAATCTAAAATCTGTGTTGTCAGAGTAGGAGTTTGAATTTATGGCACTTCGATTGGGGGATACTGTCCCCAACTTTACTCAGCAGTCCACCATAGGAGAAATCGACTTTTATGATTGGGCTGGAGATAGCTGGGTCGTCTTATTTTCTCATCCAGCTGATTACACCCCTGTATGCACAACAGAGCTGGGTACAGTAGCAAATCTTAAGGCCGAATTTGATGCCCGCAATGTCAAAGCGATTGCATTGAGTGTGGACGATGTTGAGTCCCATAAAGGGTGGATTAAGGATATTGAAGAGACTCAATCCGCAACGATGAACTATCCGATTTTGGCGGATGGAGATCGCAAGGTGTCAGATCTCTACGACATGATTCACCCTAACGCCAGCAATACGCTGACCGTGCGGACAGTCTTTATTATTTCTCCCGATAAAAAGCTCAAGCTCAATCTGACCTATCCGGCAAGTACAGGGCGTAACTTCGCCGAAATCTTGCGGGTGATTGACTCTTTGCAGCTCACTGCTTATCACAGTGTTGCTACCCCAGCTAACTGGAATGATGGTGACGACTGTGTGATTGTGCCATCCATTAAAGAGCCGGAAGAGTTAAAACAGAAGTTTCCGAAAGGCTATACAGAGGTAAAACCCTACTTGCGGATGACACCACAGCCCAATAAGTAGGCGAAACTATCATCTGTCAATTGAGTGCAGATTCAAATCTTTGAGCACAAAGAGAAGGGTGAGCCATACAAATGCTATTGGCTTGCCCTTTTTTTAAGGTCATTGACTAGGCGAGGTGTTTTCCTCCTGTTTTCAGAAGCACAATAAAGTGTCAATGCTCAGTCGCATCTCGGGAACTCAAAAGCCTCAGCCAGCCCATCACTAAATTAGAGCGATGACGAAGCTATCTGTCGATAAAACGGTTAGGATCACCTGCAGGAAAATGATGTCAATTCTCATTTGACGGCATTGGTCCCAAGCATAAAAGCCCTTGAAGATGGCGGTCCGAGTGATCTAGCCCAAAGATTTCATGCCTTTTGACTTGTCTTGTAAGTGCGAATATATTCTATTAGCGCTGCTGGAATTAGCGACCCATCACCCAACGGGCGATCGGCTGCAGATTCGGCAGATTGCCACGCGGCAAAATATTCCCGAGCGCTATTTGGAACAGCTGCTGCTGGTCCTCCGCAAGGGGGGGCTCGTGCAGAGTATGCGGGGTATGCACGGAGGGTACTTACTGGCCCGCGCTCCGCAGGAAATTACGCTGCTGGAAATTGTGGAATGTGTGGAGGGCGGCACGGGTGATGGGTCGCCCTGTGATGAGCAGCCGACGGATAGTGTTGTGGTGCAGGAAATTTGGGCAGAGGCGCAGAGTGCGGCCCATGAGGTGTTATCGAACTGTACGCTGCAGACGCTGCTAGAGCGGCGGGATGCAAAGCAGCAGTCGGGAATGATGTACTACATCTAAATCGGTCATGGGGTGAATTGGCTCAACGTTGCAGCAGCCAATGTTACCTTCAGAATTGTGCGTCCGCCGTGGTGAACCCTCGGCATATGGCAGCGATTTTATGGCCGTCGGGATCTCGTACATAGGCGGCATAAAAGTCTGGATTGTACTGGGTGCGCAGCCCTGGGGCACCTTCTGAAGTACCGCCGTTCAGAACTGCCAGACGATGGAAGTTATTCACATCTCTCCAGGTCTTTGCCCGCAAAGCGACCATTGTTCCATTTCCGACCGTTGCCGCTAGACCATTAAAGGGCTTACAGACCCATAGCGCCAATTCCGTTGCGCCGTGATCCTCATAGGTGCCCCAGCCCAGCCAATCTTCCCAATCTGATTCACCTGCAATGTCACAGCGCTGCATCCCAAGTGCGCTCAGGGTGGCATCGTAGAATTTGGCGGAGCGGGCCAGATCATTGCTGCCGAGGGTGATGTAGGTGAACATAGCCGGAAAGTAGGATGGGTATCGTAAGCCCCACAATGAATATACGGTATCAAAATCGAATTTTCAGTGACTTCTAAAAGCCGGTATAGATCCGCCTTCTCTAATGTCGGAACATGGGCGATCCTTTAGAGAAAATAATGCCTAATGTTGAGTTTTCTGGTGCTCATAAGTTAGAAAAAACTGCAGATTTGCCATTGAAATTCACTGTCTAAAACTATTGCTTTGTGCAATAGAAAATTTCACCACTAGCAGATGTTAGTCCCATCTTCTCTGCATCATTATCATCAACTAAATCGCTTGCGTTGATAACTTCTACAGAGAATCCTGAATCGCGGAGTCTTTCAACATAATCCAAACCATAACACCTAACATGATCCTCCTGGCCAAAGACTTTTAATCGCTCTTTGGGATTAATAATTGATGAATCCTCAAATGTTTTCTCGCGCATGATTGGAACATTGAGTATTGCCCATCCATCATTTCTGAGAACTCGAAAAAATTCCCTAATAGCCTTACGATCATCAATGACATGCTCCAAAACATGGTTGCAGTAAATGGCATCAAATGACTGATCTGGATATTGAATATTGCAAATATCCATTGTTACCATAGCGCGACTAAATAGATCAGCAGTTAAGTAGTTACTGCCCAAAATCTTCTTGAACTTTGATTCAAAACACGACTCTGGCGCTACGTGAAGCATTTTCTGAGAATGGCCATCGAACAGGTTGGTTTTTTCTTTCAAGAATAACCACAGAAGGCGGTGGCGCTCTAAAGCACCGCAATGAGAACATTGAGCATCTTTACGCCCTCCTGCTCCGTATGTCATGAAGTGACCCGATGATTTATTGCAAACTGGACAATATCTCTCTTCTCCGGAGTAAAATAACGCCCATATAGTGAAACGCAGGCAGGTCTTTACCCACCCCGGCAGGTTAGAAGTAAGTCTTCTCAAATTTGGTTCCTCACTTGTATTCGATCTGTAGCTTCGTAATATTTAGACCCGTATTTGCCCCTATGTAAAGTCTCTATTTCTGGATTTTATTATGTTATTTTGAAATATAGGTATGAGTAGATTTGGTCTGATTTTCTGAATCTCAACCTTTTCTTTTTGGCGTTAAAATTATTTCTCAATAAATTGTTTGAAATAAGTTTTGTTCAAGTCTATTTAAATGGAACCTCCCGCGTTGTGTGCATTCAAAATTAGCGCCTAATACGTTTTCGTGATGATTGTTGGCCAGAGGATTGACTTTTTAGGACTTGCGTAATTTTTCGATAGAAATAAAATTTCTTTCCTATGGCAGTCGCCAGTCCGGCTAGGACAAGACTGCGACCCACTTTGCTTATGCGCTAAAGCTCAGAGCAATCCTAGGTGCTCTAGGCAAAGTGGCCAGTGCTATAAATATGGCGACCCTGCCAAAGACCCATGCAACAGGGTCAGATTTGTTGCTCACCATTTTAAGTCAGCTATGCTGGGCGCAACGCTTCGGGATCTCAAGAACATGGGGTTGATGCCTGGATTGCTGTAAGGCTGGCGCTGAGTCTCTGTTTTGGTTTCAGCGCGAAAGTCTGACCTTGAAACAAGCTGCTATGCAGTTTCAAGGGAGAAAAAGTTGTCGAAGATGCGATCTCCCACCTCATTCAAGCGAGTTTGAAACTGGTCCAAATATTCATGGAGGCCCCCTTTGAATACCTCGTCAATGGTGGTGTATTCTAGCTCCGATCGCAGTCGTCCTAGGGCGCGATCGGAGCTCGTGTGCCAAGTTCCAGAGGTGGTGCCAGAGATTTGCTGCAGGGAATGCTCAGCCGCCAACAGACAGAACTGAATCGAGCGGGGAAACTCCCGGTTCAAAATCAAAAACTCCGTCACCCCCATCGGGGTAATCCGCTGCTGACACTTGCGATACATCTCATAGGCGCTAGCCGATTTGAGCAGGGCGATCCACTGCAGATCATCCAAAGGCGTGCCGATCGCTTTTACAGACGGCAGCAAAATGTAGTACTTCACATCCAGGATGCGGGCAGTCTTGTCGGCCCGTTCCAGTAAACGGCCTAGGTGACCAAAATTCCAGCCTTCGTTGTGGCTCATGGTGGCATCCATGATCCCCGCAAATAGATGACTGGCGAGCTTGACCTCGGGGTAAAACGCATGGACATCGGCTAAGGAGCCTGCCTCAGCTGCGTCTTTCACCATTAAGTAAAAGGCGTTCACCTGCTCCCACATTTCAGAGGAGATCACTTCCCGCACCGAGCGGGCATTTTCCCGCGCTGCCTTAACGCAGGACAGAATCGAATTGGAATAGCCGCTGTCAAAGGTGAGGAACTGCAGCACATTTTCTGAGGTGGATTCCCCATACCGCTCTCGAAACAGCTCTAGGTCCCCGGTGGTGACCACTAAAGGCTCCCACTGCTGGTTCACGCCAGGAGGACAGTCGAGCAGCAGGTTGAGATTTACCTCGACGAAACGGGCTACGTTTTCGGCCCGCTCCACATAGCGGTTCATCCAGTAAATCGAGGCGGCAACGCGGCTGAGCATAGGGCAGGGAAGTAAAGGAGCGTAGGGGCGCAAGGCTTGCGCCCAATAAAATCAAGAAGAGGTAGTTTGAAAACGCTATTCACCGGGTTCGGCTTTAACAACCCAGGTGTCTTTACTGCCGCCCCCTTGGGAAGAGTTGACCACCAGTGAACCTTTTTTCAGAGCCACCCGAGTTAAGCCACCGGGGTTTACGTGGACATCTTTGCCATACAGGATATAGGGCCGCAGGTCCACATGGCAGCCTTCAAACGCGTCGTCAATTAGGGTCGGCACGCGGGACAGGCAGAGGGTGGGCTGGGCGATATAGCCGCGTGGGTTTTGTTGGATTCGTTTTGCGAACTCGGCCTGCTGTTCAGCAGTGGATTGGGGACCGACTAACATGCCGTATCCGCCAGAGGCGTTGGTGGCTTTCACCACCAGTTTGTCCAGGTTGGCCAGAACATGCTGCTGCTGTTTGGGGTCTTCGCACAGATAGGTGGGGACGTTAGGGATGATTTGTTCTTCGCCGAGGTAGTAGCGAATCATTTCCGGCACGTAGGCGTAAACCAGCTTGGCGTCAGCAACGCCGGTGCCTAGAGCATTGGCGATCGCCACCCGTCCTTGGCGGTATACCTCCATCAGCCCTGGGATGCCCAGCAGCGAATCGGGCCGAAAGGCCAGCGGATCGATAAAGTCATCGTCAATGCGGCGATAAATCACATCCACCTGCTGCAACCCCTTGGTGGTGCGCATTTTTAAATAGCCATCGGCCACCACCAAATCGGGCGGTTCGACCAGCTCGGTGCCCATCTGCTGGGCCAAAAAGGAATGCTCAAAATAGGCGGAATTGTAAGTGCCGGGGGTGAGCACGACTACGCGCGGCTCGCTCTGAGTCGGCGGAGCGAGATTGAGCAGGGTTTCGAGCAGTTGGCTGGGGTAATCATCTACTGGCTGAATATCCAGCACCGAAAACAACTGGGGAAAGGTGCTCTTCATGACGCGGCGGTTTTCGAGCACATAAGACACCCCCGAAGGACAGCGGAGATTGTCTTCGAGCACGTACCAACCGCCATCGCGATCGCGCACTAAATCAGTACCCGTGATGTGACACCAAATTCCCTTCGGCGGCTGTAGCCCCATACAGGGCTGCAAAAAGCCAGGGGCCGACTCAATCACATGGCGAGGAATCACCGAGTCTCGCAGAATTTTTTGATCGTTGTAAATGTCATCTAAGAAGCAGTTGAGGGCTTCAATCCGCTGCTTCAGGCCCCGTCCGAGCCAAGCCCATTCCGCCGCTGAAACCACCCGAGGAATGATGTCGAAGGGAAAAATCCGCTCCGTACCTTCGCTGTCGCTGTAGACATTAAACGTAACCCCCAGCTTAAACAGCATGTTTTGGGCGACCTGCTGGCGCTGTTTCAAGTCATTTAAGGAGAGGGTATTGATGCGATCGATCAGTAGGGCCGATTCAGGACGGGGTTGCCGTGCTTTGAGAAACAGCTCATCAAAAAAGTTGCCAGGGTCATAGGCGTCAAACAATGGCATCAAACAGGACCCCCCAGCCCCAGTCAGGGCATCAACATACCCTTATGGGATAAGGGCTACTGAGTTGCAAGACTGTAACTCAGACTACCTACTGTCTTTACAGGGTCTAACATCGGCATCGATCAGGCTTGGGTTAAACCGCCTAGGACAGGACCCACTGAACCAGGGTCCGTACCCCAAACCCTGTGCCACCCGGGCTGTTGTAGCCGTTTTCCTTCTCAGTCCAGACGGTGCCAGCAATATCGAGGTGGGCCCAGGGGACCGTCTCGATAAATTGCTTTAAGAACAGTGCTGCCGTAATCGCGCCCCCAAAGCGAGGGCCGGTGTTTTTCATATCAGCCACGATGGATTTGAGGCCGTCGAAGTACTTCTCTTCGAGGGGCATCTGCCAGTACTTTTCCCCGGCCACCCCGGCTGCGGCCTGCAGATCCTTTGCCAAGGTATTGTCGCTGCTCCAGAGTCCGGCAATATTATCCCCTAGGGCAACGATGCAAGCACCGGTTAGGGTGGCCAAATCAACGATCGCATCCACGCCCAGCTTCTCGGCAAAGACCAGGGCATCGGCCAGGGTGAGGCGGCCTTCGGCGTCGGTGTTGTTGACCTCAATGGTCTTGCCGTTAGAGGCGGTCAAGATGTCGCCGGGGCGCATGGCGTGGCCGCTGATCATGTTTTCGGTGGCGGCGCTAATGAAGTGAACCTCCACATCGGGCTTGATTTGGGCGATCGCTTTTGCGGCTCCAAAGGTGGCGGCAGCACCCCCCATGTCAAATTTCATCATTTCAATCATGCTGCCCGCCCCAGCCTTGATGTTGAGGCCACCGGAGTCAAAGGTGAGCCCCTTACCGACAATGGCCAGCTTGCGGCGAGGCGTACCGCTGGGGCGATAGGTGAGGTGAATAAACTTGGGGGGCAAGTCTGAGGCTTTGGCAACCCCTAAAAATGCGCCCATGCCCAATGCTTCACAGGCGTCTTGTTCCAAAATTTCCAGGTCTAGACCATGGCCACTGGCGATCGCTTGGGCCGTATCGGCTAGAGCTTGGGGGTCTACCACATTGGCGGGGGCTGCCACCAACTCCCGCGCCAAAATCACCCCATCACAAACCTGTTGTCCCAGGGTCAGAGCAGCGGCCTGATCAGGAAAGCCTAAAATATCGACCCGCTCCACTGTTTCGGCGTTATCGGCGTCTGATTTAAACCGGTTGTCTTCCGCTAGGGCTAAAACAACCCCTTCAGCTTGGGCTTGGGCAGCCATGTCAGCGGCGATCGCCCCATTACCGAGTGATAACCCCAGACGCTTAGCTTTTTCGCGCTTAGCTAATCGAGCGGCACTGGCCGCAGCGCGGCGTAACCCATCCACAGTTAAGTCACTCAGATCACCCAACCCGACTAAGGCTAGTTTGCGAATCGGCCCCGTTTTGCCCACTCGGATCACGGCTGTAGTGCCGGATTTACCGATGAATTCGGCCTCATCAACCAGGTCTTGCAACAATCCTGATAGCTGCTGATCGAGCGTTATTAAATCTCCGGTGAGGGGCACGTCGGCTGTCGAGAGACCCACCGCTAAACAATCTCCGGTCCAGTCGAGGCGCTGTTGGTTCGATGCGTGAAGATCCATGAAAGTCTTTGCTGTTGCAGTGGTGAAAGATAGTTGAAATTATGTACCCTGAGCCCATTTTGGTTACAGTCTGCATGACCCTTTAAACATGCAGCTCAGCTCGACTGGGAAAACCTGAAACCCAGTAGTACCAATGCTTTTATGGGCATCCAAAACCCCATCCTAGCGCTAGATTGGTCAACGGGTCTATGTATTCAATCCTGATAAGGTCATGGCCTAGGCTTTTATCCCACACGCAAAAGGCTAGAGCCCCTGGCCCACCCAAGACATGGCAGATGGACATCTTCAAGGCGCACTGTACGGGCTGTGCCACCCAAGACTATGCGGCTAAAGCAGGATGGGGGTCAGTCTCGACCCAAACGCGGTAATGGGTGCCATTAGCCGTCAAAACGACTGTCGCTTTGTGCGTGAGTTCGCGTGCCAACTTAACGGCCTCGTAGTGTTGCTCAGCGCTGAACTCGGCATGCAAAACGTAGGTACCTTTATGGCACATCATCTTTTGACAGGCGTCAGGCCCTTCGTCATAGGAGCGAAAGGGAATGATTAGTAATTCAGACAAGAGCTCGGGAACAGTCATGACCCATCAATCTCATTGCGGGACGTATACAGAGATTGAAAAGTGAAATGTAAACATTTTTAAATCTGAGACTCATCGTTCCAGACGCGGGGTTGGGCCTCTGTGATCGAAATCACGTCAAATGGCGGGTTAGGGATCTAGTAGCGCAAGGCTTGGGAGTGCGACCTGAGGCAATCAGTTTGTCCTCAGGGGGGCTGTTGCATCACCCACTCTCGACTCCTGAGATAGTGATTGCATGATCACGTGGACCAGCAGCAACTTTGCTCCAACTCAGCATAACTTTATGTAAGTTTGCTAAAACAGCTAGAGGATCTTGCAAGGGGTGAAGTTGGGTCGCCATGGGGAAGTATCTACAAAAAGGACTGCCCTGGATTGCCATTGCTGCAGTCAGTACCGTGAGTATTGGCATGGTGGCAGCTCTGGCCCATGTGGTGGGCTGGTCGAGTGGGCCTTCGACCAGTGAAAGCCGCGATGCTGAACAGGACTGGGCTGGGGAAGGGGTCGCTGATACCTCCGCTGTTTTGGCCTTGGCGCTCCAAACGCCTGAGCAGCGCGCTGCCGCCCTGGAGGAGATTGCCACCGCGCGTCGGTCTGACGAACAGCCCCGGGCCCGCTACTTACGGGCCGTGGATTTAATTGATCAAGGCAGTGGTGGGCAAGCCCTACCATTGCTCGAAAACTTAGAGAAAGACTATCCGCTGTTGGCTCCCTTGGTCTTGGTGAAACGGGGGCAAGCTCTGAAAGCCTCGGGTCAACAAGACGCTGCCCAACAGACCTGGCAAACGGTGGTTCAGGATCACCAAGACAGCGTTGCGGCTGGGGAAGCCCTTTATCAGTTGGGACTTAGTGATCCTTCGTACTGGGATCAACTTCTAGAGACTATGCCTGCCCATCCTCGGGCCGTAGAGGTGGCCTACAACCGCCTGGTTGAGGCTCCTGATCGCCCTGACAACAAAGCCACGGGATTAATCCTGGCGCGGCACGGCATCAAGCATCCTGAACTGCTAGCCCAGCTCGACCTGCTGGTAGAGCGCCATGGCGCACAGCTCACCCCTGAGGAATGGCAGGATGTCGGCTTTGCCTATTGGGAGCGGCAAAGCTATGGAGGCGCAGGCAAAGCCTACAGTCAAGCCCCGGCCACGCCCCGCAATCGCTACCGAGCCGCCCGAGGCAACCAGATTGCCCAAAATCGCACCGTTGCGATCGCCCAATATGAGCAGCTCATCGCCGAATTTCCGGAGGCTCCAGAAACTGCCGAGGGCATTCTGAAGCTGGTCAATTTAGTCGACGACGCCACGGCCCTTTCTCTATTGGATCAGGCGATCGCCCGCTTCCCTGACCGCGCTGCCGAGGCCCTCTCTGCCAAAGCCAGCGTGCTGCAAGCCCTCGGCAGTGACGCCTCTGCTCAGCAGGCGACCCAATCTATCCTCAGTCAATACAGCGATTCCGAAGCTGCGGCCCAGTTACGGCTGCGCTACGCCCATGGCGCGGCGGAATCGGGCAATTGGTCTGGGGCGGTGCAGTGGGCTCAGCAACTCCTGCAGGAAAATCCGGACAGTGATGAAGCCCCCGAGGCCGGATTTTGGGCCGGGAAGTGGCAAATTCGAGCGGGCCAAAACCAAGCCGCTCAAGCCAGTTTTGAGCAGGTGGTCAAGGACTACCCTGAGAGCTACTATGCCTGGCGCTCGGCGGTTTATCTGGGTTGGGATGTGGGCGACTTTGAAACGGTGCGATCTCGCCAGCCCCAAGTCCGCCTGCCCAGTCAGCGCACCCCACTCCCGGCTGGCTCAGAAGCCCTGCAAGAACTCTACCGCCTGGGTCAAGATCAAGATGTCTGGACCCTGTGGCAGGTGGAGTTTACCAATCGCCAAGATCCCACCGTCGAAGAACAATTTACTGATGGGGTGATGCGCCTCGGGGTGGGGGACAACCTCGACGGCATTTACATGATCTCAAGTCTGGCTTGGCGGGATCAGCCCGAAGAGCAGGCCGCCTACGCTAGCCTGCGATCTCATCCTGCCTATGGTCAGACCCTGTATCCCTTTCCCTATGCCCCCACCATTGCCCAATGGTCCGCCCAGCGTCAGCTCAATCCCTTACTGGTGATTGCGCTCATTCGGCAGGAGTCTCGCTTTGAGCCCAAGATTCGTTCTGTCGTCGGAGCTACTGGTCTGATGCAAGTCATGCCCGACACCGCTGATTGGATTCAAGGGCAGGCAAACATCACCATCAACAACCTTGAGAACCCGGAAGACAATATTAATCTCGGCACCTGGTACCTCGACTACACCCACCGAGAATACGACAACCATTCCCTTTACGCCGTAGCCAGCTATAACGCCGGTCCGGGCAATGTGGCCGATTGGATCGATCGCCGCAACTATGCCGATGTGGATGAGTTCGTCCACCGCATTCCCTTCGATGAAACCCGAGGCTATGTGAAAGCGGTCTTTGGAGGCTACTGGAATTATTTGCGACTATACAATCCAGAAATTTCTCAGCGATTGGCCCAGTTATAACCCTGGTTTAATGCGTTGAAGACTTCCAAGGGGCGTCGATTACCCTTTACAATGGGCACCAATTAGTCTGTTACAGAACTTTGCAAAATTGCCCCCATGAGGCCCTGTGAGTAAGTTGACCCCCGCCCAACAGGAACAGCTTTCAAGTTTAGGGCTTTACCTCCAGAGCGTGCGTAAAGAGCAAGGTCGCTCTGCTGAGGAAGTCGCCACCCAGATTTTTATTCGCCCTGCCCTGCTCAAAGCATTAGAACTTGGTGACCTTGAGTCTTTGCCGGAACCGGTGTTTATCCAAGGATTTATCCGTCGCTATGGAGATGCCCTTGGGCTTGATGGCAATGAGTTGGCTCAACAATTTGATATCACTCTGGTTTCAGTGCTGCCTAACCCCAGTCAGGCCCAAAGTGGTCAGGTAGATGGGGTGGTTGCCAAGGCTGACAAACATCGACTCAAGGTCGTGACGGAAGCGGCCCCTGTTAATCGCAATTCTGGCCCTGGAGTTGGGGTCCTGCTAGGTGGTCTTGCCGTAGCTGCTGTGGTTGGGGCGGGTGTTTGGGCGATCGCGCCATTCGTTACCAACTCCAATCGTCCGGCTGTCTCCGAGACCACTGAGTCTCCGGCTGCGGAAGCAGCACCTGAAGCCCCTGCTTCTGGAGAGGCAGGGGATGGGGATGCAGCCCCGATTACGGTAGACGTTAACCTGACAGGTGATGCCTGGATGCGGGTCACCGCTGATGGCGAAGTCGCCTATGAAGGCACCCTCGCCACGGGCAGTAATGAGACTTGGACGGCAGAAGGTGAGCTGACGATTACCGCTGGCAACGCGGGCGCTGTGCTGGTGTCCTTTAATGGAGCAAGCGAAACACCCATGGGAAACCCGGGAACAGTGCAAAGTCAAACTTTTACGCCCGAGGGTACAGATGCCCTGGATGCTGGGTCCCAGTAACATTCGGGCTGCTTACAATAAGATCACTGCATTCCGTAACCATGCACCCAATGATTATTGCCCCTGCTTCTGCTAAACGATGACCTCTTCTCCTCCCAAGACTTCTCTACCGACCACCGATACAGGGGTTGATCCTGAGAATTATCTGGACGAAACCCCCAATGACTTAGAGATGTCGCTGTTTGACCATTTGGATGAACTGCGGCAGCGACTGTTTTATTCCCTGATTGCAGTGGGGGTGGGGATCATCGGCTGCTTTGCGGGGGTTAAGCGCATTGTTGAGCTGCTAGAGATTCCGGCTCAGGGAGCCAAGTTTCTACAGCTCTCCCCAGGGGAATACTTTTTCGTCTCTTTGAAGGTGGCAGGGTACAGCGGCCTATTGGTGGCCAGCCCCTTCATCCTCTATCAGATCATCATGTTTGTGACCCCAGGGCTGACCCGGCGGGAACGGCGGTTGATGGGGCCGATTGTGCTGGGCTCCAGTGTGCTGTTTTTTGCGGGTTTAGGGTTTGCCTACATTGCATTGATTCCAGCCGCCCTCAACTTTTTCATTAATTACGGGGCTGATGTCGTTGAGCAGCTCTGGTCCATCGATCGCTATTTTGAGTTCATTTTGCTGCTGCTGTTTAGTACGGGGCTAGCCTTTCAAGTGCCGGTGCTGCAGCTTTTGCTGGCGCTCTTAGGGATTGTCGATTCCAATACGATGGTCAAAGGCTGGCGATATGTGCTGCTGGGCGCAGCCATTCTCGGAGCAGTGCTGACCCCATCCACAGATCCGGTCACCCAGAGCCTGCTGGGGGGGGCGGTTTTGTTTTTGTACTTTGGCGGCATTGGCCTGGTGAAGTTGTCTGGACGGTGATTTGGCTGACGTGATGCGATCGCATGTTAAGCATCCGCAATTGACCCATGGTTCCTTTCTATAATTAAATTGTTTCCACCGACCAACTGGTATTGCTGCGATTCCCAGTGACACCTAGGGGGTTGCCTCCGACTCCAGTTCCGTTTTGCCCTAAGTTTCACTTCAAAGTTAATGGGGCAAACCGCTGGATTATCCCTGAGGCTTCGATTACATTTCCCCTAGAGCACCTTTTGGGATTAGCACCGAGCCAGGGCTACCGACTTCACTTCAGGAGGCCCTATGTATCGCAAAATTCTTGTTGCCCTTGACCATTCTGCAGCCCGCAGCGCGGTGCTTGACCAAGCTATATCCTTGGCCAAAAGCCTCAATGCCAGTCTGATGCTGGTGCATGTGCTCTCTGCCTATGACGCCGACAGCCCTGGCTTACCGGTGCGCACTTACCACTCCTACTACCCAATTTTGGATAGCGTCGCTTGGGAGACTTACCAGAAGCGCTGGGAGACCTATGAGCAGGGGTGTCTGAACAAACTGCGGCAATGGGCCAGCCAAGCCGAAGCCCAAGGCGTCACCACCGAATTTACCCAAACCAGTGGCGATCCGGGTCGGGTGATTTGTGATGTGGCGGGAAGCTGGCCAGCAGATTTGATCCTGGTGGGTCATCGGGGTCGCAAAGGGCTGAGTGAGCTGTTTCTGGGCAGCGTTAGCAACTATGTCATGCACCATGCCCCCTGTTCGGTGTTAGTGGCCCACAGTACTGTGCTCCAAACAACACCTGAGGCCCCGGAATCTACAGCGGCTGCCCCGGCTTAGGGGCTGTCATCAATTAAAACGACGCCAGTTGTGTCCCCGGAGTCTTTACAATTTCAAAGACCCTCTGGATGCCCGCATGCCCCCATCCTCCGTGAGCCCCGCCGTGCCCTCCCAACCGGGCGATTGGCGCTGGCCCTTTTGGCCGATCGTGCCGCTCTACCCCTACGGTCAACGTCGAACCCTCTGCCGAGAGGTCATCCCTGAGACGATCTGGACCTTCGAACAGGTGCAGGGGATCTTCTATGTGGTGGTGCCCATCCGCATGACCGTGGTGCGCTTAGCTCAAGGGGGGCTGTTGGTTTATTCTCCTGTGGCCCCAACCCCAGAATGTGTGAGACTTGTGCGGCAACTAGAGGGGCGTTACGGTCCGGTACGCTACATTCTGCTGACCACGGCCACGGGCATTGAGCACAAGGTGTTTGTCGGTCCCTTTGCCCGCCGCTTTCCAAGTGCTCAAATTTATACGATTCCCCACCAGTGGAGCTACCCGCTGAATTTGCCACTGCCCTGGCTGGGGTTGCCTGGGAACCGCACCCAAACCCTACCCGCTGAAGCCAGCCAAGCCCCGTTTGCAGACGAGTTTGATTACGCTATTTTGGGGCCAATTCCTTTGGGGCTGGGGCCATTTTCGGAGTTGGCTTTATTTCATCGCGCCTCGCGGACGCTGCTGTTGACCGATAGCTTGGTCAGCGTTCCGGCAGACCCGCCAGCGGTGTTGGGGCTGGAACCGTATCCCATGCTGTTCCATAGCCGAGATCGCGCCACCGACGATATCATCGACAGCCCCGAAAATCGTCGTAAAGGCTGGCAGCGCATTGCCCTGTTTGCCTTCTACTTTCAGCCTGCATCCTTGGGGGTGCCGACCCTGTTAGAGGCCATTCGTGAGGCGAGCAAAGTCAGAGATCGCTCCCGTCGGGCCTATTGGGGGCTTTATCCGTTCCAGTGGCAGGCAAACTGGCAGGATTCGTTCCAGTCGCTGCACGGGGGTGGACGCCCCTTTGTAGCCCCTGTGTTGCAAACCCTAATTTTTTCGCGGGGGGCTGAGCAGATTGCCCAGTGGCTAGCGCAAGTCACCCGCTGGCAATTTGAGCAGGTGATTCCCTGCCATTTAGATGCACCCTTTTCGTTTACCCCGACCCAGCTCAAAACTGCCTTTAGCTTTCTGTCAGAGGAGGCAAGCTCAGCTAGCAATGCGACCCTAGCTGAAAGCAATCTCAACACCCAAGCCGACTTTGCCTTCTTGAAGGAGCTGGAAACGGGGTTGGTGAAACGCGGCATTACCCCACCGCGCTCTAACACCAAAGTTTGATTGCGGATCAAGTCTAGATTGAATCCAAAGCAGCTTTCTCCCCAATCACCACCCCAAAGGTAACTACCGAATCTGCCGGGTTTTGCGCTCAAAAGCCACTACGCTAGGTACAGGTCGCCCTCACCCGTCAGTTATGCGCTATAGCATTACCGTACCGAGCCGGCTCCCCTTTCTGAACGAAATTTGCTGGCAGGTCACTGATGTTTACCAACTCACCCCGCTGGAAATGTTGCGCTGCTATGAACGCGGCTGGCGTTATCGGAGTGGCCCGTTGGACGCTACAGAGCAGCAATTTGTTGATCGCCTGGTTCAGCAGTATGGTTCTTGGCTAAGCCACATGTTTACCCAAGATCAGCATCAAAAGATTTTGACCGTCCTTAGCCAGCTCAAGGCGTCGTTTCTGCGGGACTGTCAGGTGTACTTTGGCGGCGGTACGCTGCTGGCGCTGATGTATGACGAGTATCGATTGAGTAAGGATATTGATTTTTTATGCTCCAACCAAGCTGGGTACCAGCAGCTTAGAAATGCCGTCTTTGAGCAGCAGTATCAGGCGCTGTTTAAAGACTCAGATCAGATAGGGCTACCCCGTGAGATTCAAACTAACCAATATGGGATTCGATTTCCTGTAGTTGTGGGGAACAGCACGATTCGCTTTGAAATTATTTCTGAGGGTAGAGTCACGCTCGCCCAGCCGGAGCAACCCCCATGGTGTCCGGTTGCCTGCCTCAGCGCAGTAGACCGAATTGCGGAGAAACTATTGGCCAACAGCGATCGCTGGCCAGATCGCTCTGTGTTCTCCCGTGACCTAATCGACTTATCTATGGTTCGATCACATCAGCCCATCCCAACTGCTGCCCTAGCAAAGGCTGAAGCGGCCTATGGCGTAGCTGAGCCTCTGCAGCGGGCGATTCTAGAGTTTCAACAGCGGCCAGACTATCGAGATCGCTGCTACGACGCTCTGTCTATTCACGATCCACCGCGCATTATTGATGGGTTAGACCAGCTTGCCTCAGATTTTGACCTAGCGCCGACCCACCGCAGCGATCGCGAGCGCGCTGGGGTTCACGGCAGTTAATAGAAGATTTCCACTAACCGCTGTGCTCACCCCTTTTTCTGGGCGGTATTTATCGTCACCGGTGGCGACCTTTGGCATAGGGATTTGGTTGAAGATACAGTAGCCCTTCGTCCAATCTGTATAGGAAGTTCAGAAAAACTCAGGATAAACTCAGAGACATTATCAGGGGTAAAGGTCTACGTTTTGCCGTAATGAGCTTTGAGGACGCATTCCGCCATGCCGATATCGCCATTCAGCAGATCCGCCCGGAGGGCGAGGGCCTGCGCGATATCGAGCGGATTGTTCTAGAGGGCTCCTGGCACAAAAAAACCTATGAAGCGATCGCTGACGAAGCGGACTACAGTCCGGGCTACCTGAGCCGAGATGTAGGGCCGACCCTCTGGAAAGATCTGTCAGCGGCCCTAGGCACCAACGTCAGCAAGAAAAATTTTCGCACCGCGATCGAGCGCTGGGTGCATCAAAATCCGACTCCGCCGCCAACCCTGCCAGAGATCGCTCCTCGCGTTTCAACCTTATCTGCTGATTGGGGGGCGCTCCGCATGGATGTCAGTGACTTTCGAGGCCGGGGTGACGATATTGAGTTCCTCAGCACCTTAGTCCTACAAGAGCGCTGTCGCTTGATCGGACTGGTGGGTATTCCGGGGGTGGGTAAAACCTGGCTAGCAGTGAAGCTGGCCCATCATCTGCAAAGTGAGTTTCACCAGGTAATTTACTTGTCTTTGCGCGATCGCCCCGATCCCCGTGCATTAGCCACCGAGTTGCTAATTGGTCTGGGAGCGCCCCCTGAAGCGGATAGCGCCCTAGAGCCCCTTTGCAGCGCTCTAATCCATCAGCTCGATCAATTTTCTTATCTGCTGGTCTTGGATGATGGCGACCAGCTTTACCAAGCCGGGGAATTATCCGGCACCTACCCAGCGAGCTTGCAGGGGTATGAGCTGTTCCTGCAGGCGCTCAGTACCCAATCCCATCGCAGTTGTTTGCTGTGGGTGGGGCGAGAATGGCCTCGGACATTAACAGCAATGGGGCGATCTCGCCGCTATATAGTGCGGGGTATGACCAGTGAGGATGTCTCCCAACTGTCTTGTTGGCCACGGCTACTCAAGGCTGATATTGACCAATGGCAGGCACTGCACCAATGGCTGGGGGGGGTGCCGACACTGATGCCCCCTCTGGTCGATCGCTTGAAATTTGTCGCCTATGATCTGGAGCGCTGTCTTGACCATGGCGGCACACCCATAGCGGGGATCAATCAATACTTTGCAAATTGGCTGTCAGTTCTCAGTGACCATGAGCAATCGGTGCTGACTGAGTTGGCCCTGGCCCACCAGCCTAAGTCTTTGCAGCAGCTCCTAACCCCGCTCGTTCCAGAAACACTTTTTGCCGTCGTGGACTCCCTCTGCGATCGCGGCTTTTGTCGGCTCCGCGTCGAAGACAGTCAAATCACCCTTGCCTTGCCTCAAGCGCTGAGACCGTATCTGTGCGATCGCTGGATTCGGGGACTTTCAATGCAGTTGCCCGAACAATTGGTCAGCGTCCTCCATGCCTATCCTCTGGTGCAGGTAGACGCCCCCGAACCCGTACAACAACAGCAGCGCCAGCAAGTGTTGCAGCCCTTGGCTGAGCATTTAGGTGACGCCTTACCGGAGTCCCAAGATCGCCTGGAATGGTTAACCCCCCAGCTCAGTCACAGCCGCCCCTTGGGACGGCAGCAACCGGGTTTCAGCGCAGGAAACCTGCTGAACCTGGCCCAGCACTGGCGTCTCCCGCTGGTCGAGCTGGATTGTCGAGATTTAATTTTATGGGGCACCGATTTACAGTCTGATGCTTGGCAGGGGATAGACTTGTCGGGCTCAGATTTAGACCAAACCCTGCTAGCGAAGCCCTTGGGACGCCAACCGGTAATGGCAATTGACCCTCACTACAAGGCCGTGGCGGTGGGGGATCAAGCGGGTCAGCTTTTGCTTTGGCGTCCTCAGGATGGTCGGCTACAGCCGGGGCCGGAATTCGATCAGCTTAGTCCCGTCTTGGCTGTGGCATTGGATCCCCAAGGACGTAACTTGGCTGTAGGTCGTCAAGATGGTCTGGTGCAGCTCTGGACCTTGGGCTCTAACTATGGGCCTGAAATCCTTACACCCGAGGCGATTCCACCCCTGCGGGTGCTCACTTATAGCCCTGATGGGCAATGCTTAGCGGGGGGAACCATCACCGGTCTGCTCTATCTGTGGCGGTTGGATTCCGGTGAATGTTTACAGCAAATCTCGGCCCACACTGGACCCATTACCGCGATCGCCTTTAGCCCCTGTGGTCAATGGCTCACCACCGCGGGTCAAGACGGGCATGCGGTGGAATGGGAGCGAACCACGGGTAGGGCACGGTACCGCTTTCAAGGGCGGGTGACGGCCTGGTTAGGGACTGTGGGCTATCGACCCAGGCAGGACCCTGACGCGCCCCATCAGGCGATCACCATTGGCCGCGATGAAGGCCAAGTCTTGCTTTGGGATCTGGCTTCACATCGGCCCTACCGAGTCTTGGTAGAACGTTGCGACACTGTGATCACTGCCGCACTCAGCCCCAATGGTCAGTATTTGGCCTTAAGTGATATTCAGCAGACGGTGCGGATTTGGTCTGTGGCGACCCGGCAGCTATGCCACTGTTTACCCGCCTTTCAAGCTCCCGTTACGGGGCTCGTCTTTAGCCCAGACAGCACCCTCCTGATCACCGGCAGTGACTACAACGTGCAGCTCTGGTCATTGGCAACCGGGGAGTGCTGGAGATCGTGGCAAAGCCAACGTCACTCGGTCACGGCCTTAGCCCTCACCGCCGAGACTCAGATTCTGAGTTTGCACCAAGATCAGACGCTGCGATACTGGAGACCCGCTTCTGCGGGGCGATGGCGGCCTCAACGTCGCCTACGGCTAGGAGCCAGCACGGTCAGCGCATTGGCTGTAGGAGGCAGCGGCCATTACTGGGTCACGGGTGATGACCAAGGAAGAATTCAACTCTGTAATCCTCACGGTCACGATGCATTCAGAGAACCCCTGAAGTTGCCTGGAGCGATTACGGCTTTAGCCCTAGACAACCCGGAAACCTGGCTAGCGGCGGCAGATAGCGTCGGCACCCTTGCCCTTTGGCATCTACCCAGTCAGATCTGCCAATGGCAGCATCAAGGCGAAGGTGAACCACTGACGACTTTAGTTTTTTCTCCCGAAGGCGATCGCCTCTTTGGCGGTAGCCGCGATCGCACCATTCAAAGTTGGACATTGGAGGGAGAACCCATTGCCCAGCTCACTGGTCACTTGCGTCAAGTTCACTGCCTGTGGCCCTTACCTAAAGGCCAACAGTTGCTCAGTGGCAGCAAATACGGGACCGTTTGCCTATGGGATCTGGATCGCCAGGAGATTCAGCACCGCTGGCAGCCCCTAGACCGACTCATTTACGGAGTAACTGCAGATCTTCAGGGCAATCCCTTAGCGATCGCGGGCAGTGCTCAAACCCTAGAAGTTTGGGAGATTGGCAAGGATCGCCATCGCTGTACGCTGACTGACGAGGGCAGCACCCTTTGGCATGTCAGCCTCAGCCCCGACGGGCAACATTTACTCAGCGCCAGCCAGGAGGGCAATCTCAATCTTTGGCGGGTCGCTACGGGGGAACATCTGGCCCAGCTGCGGGTGGATCGCCCCTATGAAGCTATGAAGATTAAGGGATGCACGGGTCTCAGCCCAGTCGAGCGCTCTATTTTGCACACTTTGGGAGCGATTGACTAAGGGAAGACCACCGTAAAACGAACACAGTCAATTTATTTTTACATTTGTTAATATAAGACTATTGTTCTTTGAAATGCAGAGGATTTCCGCATGGATATGCCAACCGAACTCAGCTTGGAGCAGCAGTTTAATCTAACGGTTTACGACAAGCAGATTGCCGGCTTGAGTGCAGAGCAAGCCCAAGACTATTTGCGCGAACTGCTGCGCCAGCTCATGCTTAAGGACAATGTCATTAGCTACTTGCTCAAAAAAGATTTGTCCCAGGCGTTCCCCGGTTGATGGTGGCCTAGGGCTAGGTTTCTCTGTGAGGGTGGCGGTCCAAATCCAAAACCTGTCGGCTTGGGTCAGAAGAGGTGCAAAACAAGCCAGTCGGGATAGCGAATGACTCGCCCCGGTTGCCGAAATGCAACAATGGCTGCGTAGATGGGCCAGATCGAAAAAGCCAGCATGTAGATCACGATCACGGCTCCCAGCAAAAGCAGGAGGGGCCAGAAGATCAAGCCTACAGCAACAACCCCCAGAGCCAGGAAAAAGCTCCCGACAGAGAGCAATATAATCCAAGCGATCGCGGTGACGACATAGTTGGTTGCTTCCCTGGCATTGGCCTTAACCGTGTCATCTTGGGTTTTCACCAGAATGATGATTGGCACGGCCATGCGCAGTAGGCCCAGCGCATTGGCAGCGATTGAGTCTGCAAACAGCAAATACAGCAGCAGACTGGCGAGCAATGACACTGAGCCATGGGCCAGGCCCGACAAAAGCTGGGGCGTGAGATCTGTGGAGGCTCTTACTGGCTGAGGCTTCTGGCTGACGCGTGATGATAGTGGTGCCCGTGAGGCACGCATTTTTATGACAGGAGCTTCAGCCTCAGAGAGCGTACTTTGCTCTATGGGCTGCGGAGGGGTCGCTACACCCTCTGGCTCTGGGTTGATCAGTTCCTTCGGCAGAGATTTTAGGAAATCTCTGGCCCAAGCGCGGGTGCGCTCGCGATCGCTCCCCAGCATGGAATTGCACAGGGCGATCGCTGCCTCATATTGCCCATTGCCCTTGTAGGCCTTGGCGAGGCTAGTACGGCCCCAGGCATAGTTGGGGTAGCTCTCATCCGTTCCCCGCATAAAGTTTTCTAAGGTGGCGATCGCAGCGCTGTAATCCCGTCGTCGCAGTTCTTTGATTCCCGTTTCCAAGCATTGCTCTGCAGCCTCAGGGGACAAGAGCGCTGTTGGGGCTAAATGGGCCAGGGGAGACTGCCCCGAGTTGGCTGCCGTATCAGCAGGGGTGAGAGAAGGGGACTCTGAGGGTGAAGCGGTTCCAACAGTAGGCTCTCCAGAGGGCTGAGCAGAGAGTTTGCTCACCATGTCCGTGGCCCACTGGCGCACTTTGGGGTTATCTGTCTGGGTGAGCTGTTGGCAAAGCGCTAGCGCTTGGGATGGCTGGTTATTCCTGAGGTAAGCCCGTACTAGCCATCCCTGCGCTTGCGCAAGGACTTGAGCGGTGCTCTCAGGATCCTCGCAAAACCGCTCTAAAGTCTGGATGGCTTCGGGAAACTGACCTTGCTTAAAAGCTTGAATGCCTCGTTGCAATGGAGCAGGGTTCACGTCACAGTTCCTCCTAGCTTTAGCCGTTTTACAGGGGCTTTCATCAATTAAAACCAGAATTCTTGTTGTGAGACGGTTAGAGCCCTTAGCTGTCCTACAGAAGCGGGTGCAATACTGCTTGCCCAAATTTTATGGGTCATTGATGATATGCCCCAAAGTGCCGCCATGTTAACCCCTGGGATACCTTAACGAAATATTTCAATCTCACTGCAAAATATTTCTCTCTACGAAGTTGCTGAATCTTTACAGGATGCTCTCATCTAAACCCTAGATTCCGAAGAAAACCCTAAACCTTGCCCGGTCTAGGGTTTAGGGTCCATAAAGTGGGGTCAGCCCCGCAGGACCGATGCAAACTTCTGGCTGATAGTAACGACTATTACAAAAGCAGACTTTTGTTAACGGACCCTGCGTTTCCCTTACCTGCTTTCCTTACCTGCACAGCATGTCTGCTCATCTTTCTTCTTCCTTCGCAACGGATGCAGCCAACCTGTTGCGGCTTCCAGGTTTTCAGCTTGCCCCAGCCCCGGTTCGCCTCCGACGCTGGATTTGGAAGCTAGCGATCGCCACTCTCCTGTTGATGGCGGTTGGCAGTGCGACTCGGGTCATGAATGCGGGCCTTGCCTGCCCCGACTGGCCCCTCTGCTACGGCCAATTGGTGCCCACCCGGCAAATGAATCTGCGGGTGTTCTTGGAATGGTTCCATCGACTCGATGCCATGGTGATTGGGTTGATGGCGATCGCCCTAGCTGTCCAAGCCTGGTGGTGCCGACGCGATTTACCCAAGTGGTTACCCTGGGCCACCCTCGGAGCCCTTGCATTGATCGTGGTTCAAGGGGGATTGGGGGGTCTGACCGTAACCCAGTTACTGCGGTTTGATATTGTCACCGCCCACTTGGGGGCTGCCCTGGCTTTCTTTATCACCCTACTGGTGATGGGGCTTGGGTTGATCCCATATCAAGGCTTGGGAACCGTCGGTAAATTGCCTTTTTGGGGGCTGCTGGCCAGTGGCCTTGTGTATCTGCAATGTCTGTTAGGGGCGCTGGTGGGGTCTCGCTGGGCTGCCCATCAATGCTTGAGCGCTACGGACCTATGCCAAGTCATGAACAGTCACCTGATTGGCGTGGTGCCCCCGACCGTGGCCACCCTGTCCTTGATGCTGGCCGTATGGCGTACCCCCGCCCTGCACCCTTACTTGCGGGGTTTGGCCAATGCCATGGGTCTCGTGCTGGCCGCCCAAATTCTCCTGGGGATCGTCACGCTCCGACTCCGGCTTCAGGTAGAGCCGCTGACCATTGCCCATCACACCTGTGGAGCGACGCTGCTAGCCATCCTCGTCAGCTTTACCGTTTTGGCCTGGCGTGACCGTGCCCAGACTCAAGCGACCTCCCTGCTCTCAGAGACTGAAGCTATTAGCCCTTAAGACCCTCAGCTCCAAAAAGTTTACTCAGATCTTTTTCGCTCAATCCGTCGTCCAGCATTTTTCTAAGGCCCCTTCAAAAACATTTATTCAAGGATTGCCGCTCTATGCAACCGTCTTCCACTTGGGACCCTGCCGTCCGCCATCATGAAACTGTTTGGCAGGTTTGCCGCAGCTATTGCCAACTCACCAAGCCTCGGATTATTCCTCTGTTGCTGATTGAGACTGCTGCCAGCATGTGGGTCGCTGCCCAGGGGCAAGTTGATCCCATCGTGCTCTCCATCACCTTGCTGACCGGCACCCTATCTGCAGCTGCGGCTCAAAGCATTAACTGCATCTACGATCGCGATATCGACTTCGACATGGAGCGCACCCGCCACCGCCCCATCCCCTCAGGGCGGATTCAGCTGCGAGATGCGCTGATTTTTGCCGTGATCCTGGCCAGCTTGGCCTTTGGCATCCAGACCCTGGTGGTGAACCTACTCAGTGCCGTTTTAGAGATGGCCGGTCTCGTGGTGTATGTTGGCGTCTATACCCACTGGCTGAAGCGAACTTCGCCTCAAAATATTGTGATTGGTGGGGCCGCAGGGGCGATTCCCCCGTTGGCGGGTTGGGCTGCTGTCACGGGTGAACTGGGCTGGGCGGCGTGGCTCTTCTTCGTGATCGTCTTTGTGTGGACGCCGCCCCACTTTTGGGCCTTGGCCATGGTGATTCAAGACGACTACGCCAAGGTGGGCGTGCCGATGCTGCCGGTGATTGCTGGGGATGAGGCCACGGCCAAGCAAATTTGGGCGTATACCCTTGTGCTAGTGCCGATCACGCTACTGATGACCATTCCCCTAGGGGCAACCGGTTTTCTATACCTAACCATTGCCCTGGGACTGGGGTGGATTTTTATCAAAAAGGCTTGGTTACTTCTGCAAGCACCCACCGATCGCGATGTGGCCCGCTCCTTGTTTAAATACTCAATTCTGTACATGATGGCCCTCTCCGCAGGGATGGTGCTTGACAGCTTACCCGTCACTCAAACCGTAATGACCCGCATGGCAGGTAGCGTTGACGCCCTCTTGCAAACAGGCCTCGCTTGGATTGCTTAGATATCAGCGACTCATATAGACCAAACTTGTAGACTAAGTAGAGGTCATTCGCCTATTTCGTTGTTCAAAAGTAAGTTAGATCGCTATGGATCCAGCCGTCCTGATTTCAGGATTGAAAAAGCGTTACGGCTCCCTTGAGGCGGTCAAGGATGTCTCGCTCTCCCTGCAGCCAGGGGAAATTTTTGGCCTGCTCGGTCCCAACGGAGCCGGGAAAACCACCACGATTCGATGCCTTTGCACCCTAGCGATCCCGGATGCAGGCCGCATTGAGGTGAATGGCATTTCGGTTCTAGAGAACCCCCGCTTGGCGCGGCAATATTTGGGATATATCGCCCAGGAGGTCGCCTTAGACAAGGTTTTGACCGGTCGAGAACTGCTGCAACTGCAGGCCGATTTATACCACATGCCCGCTAAGGTGGCCCGCGATCGCATCCCCCAAATGATCGAGCTGCTGGAGCTGGGTGACTGGGCCGATCAGAAAACGGGCACCTATTCGGGTGGCCTTCGCAAGCGCCTTGATTTAGCCTTAGGGCTCCTCCATCAGCCGGATGTGCTGGTGCTGGATGAACCCACGGTCGGCTTGGATATCGAGACCCGTAGCGCAGTCTGGCAATTTTTGCGAGATCTCAAGGCCGCTGGCACCACCATTTTGATCACGAGCCACTATTTAGAGGAAGTCGATGCCCTGGCCGATCGCGTTGCCATTATCGATCGTGGCGTCGTGATTGCCTCTGGCACCCCTAACGCGCTGAAGGATCAAATTGGCGGTGATCGCATCACCCTGCGAATTCGGGAATTCACCCCAGATGATGAGGCTGAGCAGGCGAAGACCTTGCTGCAAGCCCTCCCCTGCGTACAAGAAGTGATTGTTAACGAAGCCCAAGGCAACTCCCTGAATCTGGTGGTTGAGGCCCAAGCAGATGCCTTGATGACCGTTCAGCACGCCCTGAAAGGCGGCAACCTGCCCACTTTTGGCATTGCCCAATCTCGCCCCAGTCTGGACGATGTTTATCTAGCCGCGACCGGGCGTACCCTGCTTGATGCGGAAATTGCCGCTGCTGGGAGCCGTGATCTCAAGGCAGAACGTAAGCAGGCTATGAAAGGCTCCTAGCCCCAACCGATTTCCCCAGGAACCTCGCCATCCACCCAGCGTCATTGACACCCATGACTACCACTGCCACCCCCAATCGTTCTACCGCTATCGACAATGCCGATCTGCAGGCCTGGAAAGCGGCGATCGCGGCGCAAACACCGACCCAACCGCCGGGGCTGTTTTCTCCCGCCTTTGTGCAGGAGACGATTGCCATGACCCGGCGGCTGTTCATTCAACTGCAGCGGCGACCCTCAACCTTGATGGCGGGGGTGATTCAGCCGTTGATGTGGCTGATTTTATTTGGGGCGCTCTTTCAAAACGTGCCCCAGGGCTTGTTTGGGGACAGCCAAAACTACGGACAGTTTTTAGGGGCAGGCATCATCGTCTTCACTGCTTTTGGTGGGGCCTTGAATGCTGGGTTGCCGGTGATGTTTGACCGGGATTTTGGCTTCTTAATCCGGTTCTTGGTGGCCCCCCTCGCCTCCCGCTATTCGATTGTATTGGCGGCGGCCCTATTTATTGCTGCCATGAGTCTGGTGCAAACGGCCGCGATTGTGGCGGTGAGTGCCTTTCTGGGCGCTGGTCTGCCCGATCCTTTTGGGCTGGCTCTCGTAGCGCTGATCGTTTTGACCCTGGTGC
>JBHJIP010000240.1:0-5633 GCA_050043365.1 Leptolyngbyaceae cyanobacterium | reverse complement strand
AGAAACGAATAACGACGACGATCTGGCTTAATCTGCCTTACTTGATCTCTTTATGCACGGTGTGCTTATTGCAGTGCGTACAGAACTTTTTCAGTTCCATGCGCCCTGTGGTGTTGCGGCGATTTTTCTGGGTGGTGTAGCGAGACACCCCTGCAGAGCGCTTGTTGAGGTTAGTGCGACACTCTGTGCATTCCAGAGTAATCACAATGCGGACGCCTTTGGCCATGACGGTTAATTGAGCTTCAGATATTTTACAGACACAATCTCTAATTATTTCACAGGAGCCTCAAAACCGCCAATTTTTATGGATAAACGCCACGCCCTGAGTGCTAATGTCGCAGGGCCCCCCCTGGGGGTTCATAGCCCGTATTCTGAGGTTGATTGAAAGGGTATTAAACCGTCTTAAGCAGTACTGAGACCAATCCGTAAGATACTTAGAACCTAATGTTACTGTTGCTCGACAAGCCCACCCCTAAAAAGTTTTTTCTCCCAAAAGTCTTGATTTGAGTGGGGTTTAGGACACTTTATTAAGTGCCACAACATCGGGATTTCCCTACGAAATAATTCTGATTCCCCTGTAGATATCCCCATCTGCTCACAGGGATCTGCCCGCTCTATGCTGCCTCAAAACGCCAGCGTCAGCATCGCGAACCCACTGCTGACGTCTCCTGAAAATTGTTACGGCTCATTTCTTTGGCAAACCGCTTGCTTTAGTCCTTTACAACCCTATGAATCGGTCACTCGGCAATATGAAGACTTAGGGATTCGCTTTACCCATGCGATCGCCTTGCGCCCTTCCAACCCTGATTTCATGACCGCTGGGGTTGTGATCATGCCGATCGTGGGCCGACAAGAAATCGTGTTGAATTTACATCGCTCCCTCTTACAAGTGCAGCTACAAGTGATCGGCAGTCAACTGGTGACGCTATCAACCTTAGATGGGGCTGGGTACTGCGTTACCCAGGGAAAACTGCAAGACCCCACCAAACCAGAGCGCGGTTATGGTCCTTGGCAACAATATTTAAGTATCGAAACCCACTCGGTCAGAAGTATCCGCATCAGCTCAACTGCACCATTTGTCATTCATAGCTTGAAAGTTTGCCGCCAAGAGATGTCTCGACATCGCATATCCTCAGCTTGTGAAACGACGCCTAGGTTTCAGAACGCGATTAAAACTTAAAGAATCAAAACAATCGCGAAAGAAAACGATCCAATATCCTCTAGATTGGGAGGACTACGATTTAGAACTCCCGCACTATGCCGCCCACCCTTGAGGCGAACAAGTTGTCTCCTGGGCTCACGATTTGGCACAGGGTTGTGGCGCTCCAACCTCCGGCTTTTTCGGGTCAGACAAAGCTGCCAAAAGTGTTAGCCCAGGTGGTTGCCCATCGAGAATGGGGTTGCGTCTTGGCACTACACCGCAACAAAGTGTTGGGCATTGCCACCTGCCAGGACTTGTTGGAAGCGATGGTGCGGCAAGATCCGTCCCAGTTGCGGCTCAGTCAGGTGGTCACGCGTCCGGTGATTACGGTCCGCCAGAGCAAATTGCAAGACATGTCTCTGGTGCTTGAAACCTTTGCCCACCATGACATCTGTTATCTACCGGTTGTAGATGATCAGGACCATCTAGTCGGGGTGATAGACAAAGCGCGCCTTTTGCAGACCCTTCAAGAACAGGGGGCTGCGGTGCAACAGCGCCACCAAGCGCAGCGGGCTCAACTTTTTGCTGAAATCACGCTCAAGATCCGTCAGTCGCTGCAGCTCAAAGAAATTTTGCAAACCACGGTGAATGAGGTTCAGCGGTTGCTGAAAGCGGATCGGGTTTTGATTTATCAAGTTTTGGCCGATGGCACCGGTAAGCCGATCAGTGAGGCCGTTGTAGAACCCTATCCGGAGATTTTGGGACATGCCTTTCCGGAGGAGGTTTTCCCTGAAGATTACCAAACCCTTTACGCCCAGGGACGGGTGCAGGCGATCTCCGATGTCCATGCCCCTGACTCGGGTTTGGCAGACTGTTTGGTGGAATTTATTACCCAGTGGGGGATCCGCTCAAAGTTGATTGTGCCGATTGTGCATCCTCTCAAGCCAGAACAATCGGTGGGGGATGCACCCTTGCGGAACCATTTGTGGGGGCTACTGATTGCCCATCAATGCCGCAGTCCGCGTCAGTGGACCGAGTTTGAATTGGAGCTGATGCAGCAGTTGGCAGATCAAATCAGCATTGCCCTCTCCCAAGGGCAGATGTTGGAGTACCTCGAAGAGCGGGTTAAACTGCGCACCGCTGAACTCACCCAGGCGAATTGGGCGCTGCACCAAGAAATTAAAGAGCGCAAGCAAATCGAGTTGGCCCTGCGCCAAAGTGAAGCGCAGCTACGGCTGATTACCAATAATTTGCCGGTGCTGATTGCCTATGTTGATGGCGACCAGCGCTATCGCTTCAATAATCAAGCCTACGAGTACTGGCTGGGGCAAACTCCTGAAGCGATTCAAGGGATGTCGATGAAAGCATTGATGGGCGAGATTTACTACCAGACCATTCAGCCTTATGTGGAAACGGCATTGACAGGGGCTCAAGTCAGTTATGAGAGTGAGTTGACTTTTAAAGACGGGCGCAGTCATTCGGTGAGTGTGACCTATATTCCCCACATTGAGGAGGAAGCTGGAGCATCACAAATCAAGGGCTTTTTTGCCCTAACCATGGATATCAGCGATCGCAAGGCGATTGAGCGCATGAAAGATGAATTTATTGCCGTGGTCAGCCATGAATTGCGGACGCCGCTGACGTCTCTTCATGGTTCTCTCAAGCTGATCGCAACGGGGCGACTCGGTCACCTGTCGGAAGAAGGCCAGCAAATGCTGGATGTGGCCGATGAAAACACCGATCGCTTAGTGCGCCTGGTCAACAATGTATTGGACTTGCAGCGGATCGAATCCGGCGAAGTCACCATGGATGCCCATGACTGTGATGCTGCCGATCTGGTTGTGCAAGCGGCTGAGGCTATGCAGGCGATCGCCCGTCAACAGGGCATTCAGATTCAAACCCAGCCCGATTCCATTGCGATTTGGGCGGACCCAGACTATATCGTGCAGACCTTGACCAATCTGATTGGCAACGCCATCAAGTTTTCAACCCCTGGCAACGTGATTGACTTAACTGTTCAGCCTTACTTTGAGTCGGCGTTGCCGCCTCGACCCTCGAATGCCACCTTCCATCACCGTCATACTCTGCCCGCCATGGCGCTGTTTTGTGTTCAAGACCAGGGCCAGGGTATCCCTTCTGACAAGCTCAACAGCATTTTCGAGCGCTTTCAGCAGGTGGATTCCTCAGACTCCCGCAAAAAAGGCGGCACGGGTCTGGGGCTAACCATTTGTCGAAAAATTGTTGAGCAACATGGCGGTCAAATTTGGGCCGAAAGTCAGATGGGCGTCGGGAGTTGTTTCTACTTTACGGTCCCCCTGAGTGCCGATAGCGCAGCCTAAAACCATGGCGTTGAAATCGATGACCTTAAAACGTGTCCTTGTTGTTGATGATGAAGAGTCCATTCAGAAGGTGGTCAGCCTCAGTTTAAAAATGGAAGCCAACTGGGACATTGTGACTGCCTCCTCAGGCCAAGAAGGGATTGCTCAGGCCGAGCTCCACGGGCCAGATGTGATTTTGTTGGATGTGATGATGCCAGAAATGGACGGCATTGCCACCTTTGAGGCCCTGTGCGAAAACCCTCGCACCCAGACGATTCCAGTGGTATTGCTCACCGCTAAAACCCGTACCGCTGAGAAGCGTTTGTTTCAGAAAATCGGCGTTGCCGGGGTGATTACAAAGCCTTTTAACCCGTTAACCCTAGCCAGCCAAATTGCCAGTTTGCTGGATTGGCCTTTGTAACTATGCGAGTGCTTTTGATCGACGATGATGACGCGCTCACGGCACTGTTGACTCAGCAGTTGACGGCCCAAAACTATGTGGTAGACCGCGTGGCCGACGGCGAAACGGGCTGGGCCTATAGCTCAACCTTTGAGTATGACCTGATTATTATGGATTGGATGCTGCCCCAGCTGAGTGGCATTCACCTTTGCCAGCGGCTGCGGGAGCAAGGGTATGGGGTACCCGTCTTATTGCTCACCGCCAAGGATGAGCAAACAGATAAGGTGCGAGGTCTAGAAGCCGGTGCCGATGATTATGTAGTTAAGCCCTTCGACAGCGAGGAGTTGCTGGCTCGAATCCGGGTATTGCTGCGGCGTGCCCTCACGGAAGCGGCCCCAGTGTTGACCTGGGGCACCCTTTGCCTGGATCCGATCAGTTGTGAAGTCACCTACCAAGACCAACCGGTGGCGCTCACGGCCAAGGAATATGCGTTGTTAGCGTTATTTTTGCGCCACAGTCAACAGGTGTTTGGGGCCAGTACGCTACTGGATCGGGTTTGGTCCTCGGAAGAATTTCCCAGTGAAGCCACGGTGCGCTCCCACATTCGCGGGTTACGGCGCAAGCTCAAACGGGCGGGGGCTCCCGCTGACTTAATCGAAACGGTGCATGGATTAGGATATCGTCTCAAGACCCAGTCTCTACCGACCACTCACGATCGCGATCTGGCCTCACCGGTGCAGGGCGATCGCCAAGCGCAGTATTTAGAGGGGCTCACCCAAGCCTGGCGCGCCCACAAAGGAGACAGTTTAGAGCGTTGGAACTACTTAACCCAAGCGGCCCATATTTTGAGGACCAAAGGATTGACTGAGCAACAGCGGACCCAAGCTCAGCAGATGGCCCATAGCCTAGCTGGCACCCTAGGCACCTTTGGCCTGATGGAAGGGTATCGTCTGGCCCTGCAATTAGAGCAGTTGTTGCAAACGTCAGCGCTCTTTTCAGCCAATCAGGCCGCCCAATTCCAAACCCTAGTTACCACCCTGGGTCATGCCCTGGATGAGTCGCCTCAACTGGTGCGTCCTTTGGAAGAAGAAGCCCCTCACCGACCCAAACTTTTGGTCTTAGATGTGAATGAAACCCCTCACATCCGGCAGATGACCGCACTGGCAGTGGCCCAGGGATTTCAAACGACGATGGCGGCATCGATTGAGTCTGCAGCCCTGTCATTGCTGCCTCGTTCTCAGAATGATGATTCTAGCCTTGACGCACCGGATTTAGTGCTCATAAACCTGGTTGCTGCGGAAATAGATCCCCTTTTAGATGAGCCAACCCAGCATCTGTTACTGCAGTTTATTAGCCAGCTCACCGCTGTCCGACCCCAACTGCCCGTACTTGTCATTACCCCCCAAGCCGACTTTGGTAACCGCCTCGATTTGATTCGTCGAGGCGGAGCCATGATTCTCGAGTACCCAATCATTCCTTCAGAAGTTTTGGAGGTGATTACCCAGGTGATTTACCCTGGCAATCGCGGCAAAATTATGATCGTTGATGATGATGCCCATCATTTGCAGCACGTTACCCAGTTGCTACAACCCTGGAATTTTCAAATTACGCCGTTGACCAATCCTCAACGGTTTTGGGCTTTGTTCAACGAGGTCATGCCAGACTTGCTGGTGCTCGATATCGAGCTGCCCCACATCACCGGCTTAGAGATGTGTCAGGTGCTGCGCAGAACCCCTCAATCGCAGCATTTACCGATTTTTTTCCTCAGTATCCT
>JBHJIP010000239.1:0-4973 GCA_050043365.1 Leptolyngbyaceae cyanobacterium | reverse complement strand
TGGCAATGTTGCAGTTGGCTAATGCTCTCTTTGAGCAAGGCCAATCGGTTGAGCAAGTCGTGGAGGTGATGATGCCTATCTGAAATACACAACTCAACTCCTTATTTATTTTCCTCTCACTGAAGTTTGCCAAGTCGTGTTTCTAAGCCCCCTAAATCCCCCAATTCTGGGGGACTTTGAACTCAGTTCCTCCCAGAATTGGGGGGCGGAGGGGGGCCAAATGCAGCACTTTAAGGTTGTTCCAAAGATGTGTATAGGCGGTAGCCCTACTCTGGGAGGCAAGCGTGCCATTGGTAGCGCTTCACCAGGGCGCAACGCCGTGCGCCCCTACCTCTCTCGTACTCGATGTGTTTTTTAATCGCGGATCCCGAAACAACGACACATTGCCTGAGGACCGCCCTGTTTGCAGGATAGTAAATCCCCATCCAGTGCAGATCTTGCCCACTTGTCTGGAGAATGACCCATGATTACGCAGGATACGCTGACCGACTGTCGATGGTGCTCTCAAGTCTCTAAGGCCAATGGTGAGGACCCGATTGGCACCGCCCGCACCGCCGATCACTGGCTATTGATCGAGCGACCTCTCCCCTGGACTGAGCAGATGTTTCAGGAAGATCCTCGTATCGCTGAGCTGCTCAAACTGTTCAAACAACTGTTTATGAAGTACGGGGTGATGTTATCCCCGACCCTGATTGTGCCTGAGCCAGAGTACTCTCAACCTGGACAAACTCGGGTGATCTACTATTACCGCCCCCAGCAGCAGTTTGCTCGGTTTGAGAAGCAGGAGTTCATCGTGCCAGAAGAACGTTCTGCAGATTTGATCACGGCACTGATCAAGCGATTAATGAAAAAACCGAACCAACTGGACCAATTTCAGACCTATCAACGAGATACCAGCCATATTCGCGAGATTCTGGTGTGTACCCATGGCAATGTGGATGCGGCCTGTGCCCGCTTTGGATTCCCGATTTATAAGCAGCTGAAGGAAGACTATGCGGCGCATTCCGATGGTCAGCTCAGGGCCTGGCGCTGTAGCCACTTTGGTGGCCACCAGTTTGCACCGACGCTAATTGATCTGCCCCAGGGGCAATATTGGGGACATCTAGAATCGGACAGCCTAGATCTGCTGGTGAATCGGCAGGGTGATGTGGCTGGGCTGAGGCCGTTTTATCGGGGCTGGTCGGGGCTGAGTAAATTTGAGCAAATGGCGGAGCGAGACGCCTGGATACAGGAAGGCTGGGATTGGCTGGCTTATCAGAAATCGGGGCGTACCCTGCGCAAAGGGCTGACCGGCATCAAGCGTTATCTCTATCCCCTGTTGCGTTGGATTCCGCTCAAGCGAGCCCAGTTCTTTTTAGAACAATGGACCCGCGATGCCACTTGGGCTGACGTGCAGATTCAGTTCATGAGCGCAGATCGCGTGACCTCGGGTCACTATCGGGCTCGGGTCGAGCAGAACGGTGAGGTCACGACGGCCGCCCAATCGCCCAAAGCAGGAGAGGCGATCTCCCTCAAAACCGTCCCCCAATATCGGGTCAGACAATTGGTCAAAGACCCGACATAGCAACTGTTTAAGCTGCCACACAAACGAGCAATAGCCCCTATGAAGACCACCCATAAGCAAGATGAACGCATCGCCAACATGACCTTTGCTTCTGTCTATCCGCTTTACGTTGCAAAGGTTGAGAAGAAGGGGCGAACGATTGACGAACTCCATCAAGTCATTTCATGGCTGACGGGATTCAGCGAAGCCAAACTGCAAGCTCTGATTGAGAGTGGCGCTACGATTCGACAATTCTTCGCTGAAGCAACGGTCAACCCAAACGCAAGCCTGATTACGGGTGTCATCTGCGGGTATCGAGTAGAAGAAATCGAAACACCCTTGACCCAACAGGCCCGATACATGGACAAATTGGTGGATGAACTCGCCAAGGGACGCAAGATGGAGAAGATCTTGCGGACTTCCTAGCGGCAATGTTGGCGGATAACAAAACGATGCCCGGAGCGGGCATCGTTTTAGGTTTTCCACATCGTTCGTTTTGCTTGAGTTTTTTGATTGTTTTACGATTATTCGCTTTAGTCCGCCCGGTGATTTTGATGGTTAGACTGCTCGATTAGGATGGGTGAACATGGCAGCAAAGGGGCCGCAGTTTCACGGTATTTACGTCTTTGTTGAAGATATCCAACGGACGATCTCGTTCTACGAACGCCTTGGTCTAGAAGTCGAAGTCGTTAGCGATACCTTCGCCAGAGCAACATGGCGTAATGGGCTAACGCTCTCATTTGGTACCGCTGAACTGACTCGAAGCTATGACCCGAACTGGGTGGCTCCCGGTCAACCGGGTAGTTGTACTATTGGCTTCGATTTTGAATCTGACGCAGATGTAGACGTCACTTACAAGCGTTTAGTCGCGGCAGGGTACACGCCACATCTTGAACCCTGCACACCGCCATGGCAGGCGAGATTTGCCATCGTCAAAGACCCTGACAAGAATTATGTGGGGTTACATGGCCCTAGGGATTTGCAAGCGGATCGGCAGCGTGAACAAGGCCACGCTTAGTTCCGTATTGAATGGCTCACAAGCAGTGGTTGCTACTATTACGCAAAGGTAAGCTCAACCATTGAGCCGAGGTGAGATTGCCCACTGTCATGTGGGCCATTCAGACCTAGACATTTCACACAATTCAATATTCCTCTCAGCCATTGCCTTCTGCTATTTGTTGTCCTGAGCAAAATTGGCAGTCTTTCAACATTGCTTTTTTCCAATCAACAATTAACTGTGTTGGGAGAGCTTTGTCTCCACGGTTCTCAAAGGGCGATATAGAAAACCACCCAAGCCGATCAGCATCATGGCGATCGCAGCCAGGCCGTAGAGCACCCCCATACCGGCCCCCCGCCCCGTCCCGAAATAAGGACCGAACAGGGGGGTTAATGAACCGCCGGGCATCATCGCTGGCTCAAAGACGCGATCAGCTAAGGGACCGACCAGTAAGCGGCCAAGGGGACTCATCACCCCCTTGATCAACACACTGATGGAAAATACTCGCCCCTGTAAGTCTGGGGGCACCGTGCTCAACCAAATGGCATTGCCGGAACTGCCCATCATCGGGAAGTTAAAGCTTGAGCAAAACTGCATGGGCAGCCAAAAGAATAAATTTCGTCCCAAGCCCACCCCCAACTTGCCAATACCTGCCCCCACCATGCCCAGCAGTACACCGTAGATGCGGGGGTTGGGTCCGCCCCAAGTCGTGATCAGAATCGCCCCCATGACGCCGCCAATGCCAGCGGTGGCGGAGACCGCAGCCAGGGTGTAGGCGGAGCCGCCACTGCGCGCCAAAATCATTGGGGAATGGATGGCATTGGCCATGCCGTTCATCAGTTGAAATAGGGTCGCCGTCACCAAAATGCCAATCATGCCGGGACGCTGAGCCAGGTAGCGAAACCCAACGGCAAAGTCTTGGTGCCAGGCTGCAGTGGTCTTGGGGGCCTCTGGCTGGGGGATGGTCGCTCGACAGACGGTGAGGATGGCAATCGCAAAGGTGCTTAAATCCACCAGGAAAATGCCAATCAAACCGATAAAGGGGTAAAGCGTCCCGGCCAACGCAGGGCCGATAATATTGGCCCCGTATCCTGATAATAAGTTGAGGCTGATGGCGCGGCTGTAGTGGCGCTGGGGCACCATCAGCGTCATTGAAGTGGTGTAGGCCAACTGCTGAATTTGGACAAACGCACCTTTAATGGCCCCAGCACAGTACAGGTGCCAGATTTGCAGGTGGTCGCTGGCGTAGAGCCAGAGGAGCACGATGGTAGAGAGCCCTGCCACGGTATCGCCCACCATCATTAGCCATTTGCGATTCCAGCGATCGACCATCACGCCCGCCAGCGGGGTGAGCAGCAGCTGCGGGATCTGGGTAAAAAAGCCCACCAGGGCCAGACCAGTGGCCTGTTGGGTTAAATCCCAGGCCCAGAGGGTGAGGGCAAAGGCAGTCATGCGGCTGCCCAAATTAGACCCCGTTTGCCCCAGCCACACCACCAGAAAAGTGCGGAGGTTACGGGTGAGTCGGTTCACGGCAGCACCAGCTCGCCCACCCGATCAACCACGTACTGTTCGCCATCGGGAACCAAGGTGCGAAACAGGTCATTCAGCATCATGTTGGCGCTGACAATACCCGAATTCAGAAACCAGACCTCCAAAGAAATCTCGTGAATTTGATTTCGCTGCACCACATCCAACTGGGACCAAAGGGGGTGGTTTTCGACTTCGGTGAGGATGGACTGCTCTGGATTGTCTTGCATAAAAAACAGCACGTCGCCGTCCATCGCAGAGAGCTTTTCCAGACTGATGGCTTCATAGGGCCGCTGCCGCTGCTGACTGACGGGGCGGGGTAACCCTGTTTCCGCCAAGATTGCTCCAGAGAAGCTATTTTGCTGATAAATCCGCACGTGATCGGGGCGAAAACGCACCACCGACACCACCGTGTTGTCGAGGCGATCGCCCATGGCAGTCTGAAATTGGGCAATCCGCTGCTCGTACTGCTGAATCAGGGTTTTCGCCTGGTCGGCCTTGCCCATGGCGGTGGCCGCCTCCAGTACGTAGTCCTTCCAGCCTTCGGCTCCACGGGACACATCAATGGCAACAGTGGGGGCAATTTGGGCTAGACGGGAGTAAGTGTTCCCCATCTCTTTGGCTCCCAAAATCAAGTCTGGCTGCAGTTTGACGATGCCCTCTAGGCTTGGCTGATTGGTATGGCCCACGACGGTGATGGCTTCGGTGCGCTCTCCAAACAGGGGGGCCAATGCCCCTTGATTGGCCCGCTGAGGAATACCACTCAAGGCTGCGCCCACAGGTTCAACTCCCAGGGCTAGGGCATCTAGAACCGACCCTAAAACCACCACCCGCTCAGGCTGTTTGGGAACGACGGTTTCCCCCCTGGCGTGGGCGATGGTCCGCCCTTGGTTAGGGGGAATGGGC
>JBHJIP010000238.1:0-26106 GCA_050043365.1 Leptolyngbyaceae cyanobacterium | reverse complement strand
CCCTTGTCAGAAAAGGGTTCTCATTAAGAATTGATTCGAGGTTCCATCCCAAATTTCCACCTAGGCAATGGGTTTCAGCCTCTATTTCACCTGCATTCGCAGTCTCACTTGAGATGGGCAAAAGTTTTCTGCACCATTAAGCTTGGGCGGATAGACTGTTTCATGAACATCAAAATGAGCAAGAATATTCCGTATTGCAGTACTCAATGATTTTTGACGACAGCATAGCGCAACTCTATCATGAGCCGTTTACGTGGAATATTATTACTTTGAGTTAATTATTAGTCTCTGAGGAATTGGTATTGAGTAGGTCTAACACTGCGTTGGTGTAAAGGAGTAAAAGCTATCGGCTGAAATAGGGTGCTGACCGCCGCACAACTTAACGTTACAGCCCCGTAAAATCGCCCCCCGAAAATCCCGCTCCCCCGCTGCGTAGAGCCGCAAGACCTCCTTCGCCTTCAGCCGCAGTCCGGATACTTGCCCTGCCCTGCCCTGCCCTGTCATCACCGCCCCATCACCCAAGCCCTCAATCGGGGTTGGCAAAAGCATAGCCTGAGTTCAAGTTTCGGGGTGGGGCGCTGGCTCAAGATTCCAGGCTCCTTTGGGCAGGGCAACAGCTAACTGCCTAACTTGGAGAAGAATCCTGGGATTTGCAATGTCATAACCCTCGTTATTACCGGCCTAACCACTGTGCTCGGTACGATGACCGTCATCAGCCCATGCAGCCCCTCGGTCTGAGGCTGACATCACAACGTCTCCACATCCCCATAGCCATGCTCGTCCTTCCCCAAAAATCGCTGGGCCGTTCCCTGCCTCGGATTTATCGCCGCCTGCTCAGTTTCCTGCTGGGCATGATCCTGGCCCTAATGCCCGTTGTCTTGAGCAGTTGCTTAGAGGGCGTCACCCCGGTGGATTCCCTCGAAAGCGCCCAGGCCGCGCTAGAAAATCGGGTGCTGCCCAACATTGATATCGGCGTCGAGACTGTGTCCGATGCCGTCGCCAGCCGCTATGCGATCGACCAAATTCAGGAGCCACTCCCCAACATCGAGGACTTCCCCCTCTATGCCGCCACGCCTCAAACCGGCAGCAACGAGGTCTATTTGGAACTTTACAGCTCCTCCGAAAAGGCGAATATCGATCGCCAAAACGAGCGGTGGCTGGTGGAAGTGGCCGAAGCCTTTAACCAGCGCAACGAAACCTTGCCCTCAGGTCAGGTGATCCGTATCGGGGTGCGGAAGATTGCCTCTGGGACAGCGGCACGGCTGTTGGGGGCGGGGGCGGTAAAGCCCACAGGCTATAGCCCTTCCAATGATTTGTGGGTCTCGATGATTCAGAGTCAGGGGGTGGAGGTGACGCCGGTATCGCCGCAGCTCGTGCCCAATACCGCAGGCTGGGTAGTGCCCGCTGAGGTGTACCAGCAATTGGAAGCCGCTGGCCCCGTTACCTTTGATGCTTTGCTGAATGCGATCGCCCAAGATCAAATCACCGTCGCCTATCCCAACCCCTACAAAAGCTCGACTGCCCTAAATTTGCTCTACACCCTCTACTGGCGGGCCGCTAGCCACCATGAGCAGGGGGGCAATCTCACCATCCCCGAGCTGCAGACCCCCCAGGTGAAGTCGGTATTTGAGCAATTTCAATCTCAGGTGCTGATCACCACCCCCACCACCTTGGAACTGCAAGAGCTGTTCCTGCGGGATCAAAGTAAGCTGCAGGCCTTTCCCCTGGAATATCAAAACTACTTGGCCCTCAGGCAGGTACCAGGGTTTGAAACCACGGAATTCATTCCCTTCGGCATTCCCCACAACAACCCGCTCGTGGGCTTTGCCTGGAATACACCCGAGCAAGCCGCCGCTCTAGAGCAGTTCGCAGCCTTTGCCCGCTCCCCAGAGATGATTCAACTGGCTCAAACCCAAGGATTTGTAGAAACTGACTATTTCCAAGCGGCTCATCCCCCGATCCCCGATGGCGAAGTTTTACTGGCCGCCCAATCCAGTTGGAAGCTGAATAAGGACAGCGGCAACACCGTATATCTGGAAATGGTGATCGATACCAGCGGCTCTATGGAAGGTGAGCCCATTCAGGCGCTTAAGGAGGGGCTGCGCATTGCCAGTCAAGAAATCAACCGGGGCAATCAAGTGGGCCTGGTTACCTTTGCAGATCGCCCTGTCCGCCATCTGCCCCTGGCCCCCTTTGACGAGCCGCAGCACCAACGATTTTTGGCTGCGGTTGATCAATTACAAGCCAACGGCAAGACCGCCATGTATGACGGCGTGATGGTGGGTCTCGCAGATTTACTGGGAAAACGCGCCAGCGATCCGAACGGGCGCTTTTATTTGCTGCTGCTCACCGATGGGGATGTGAATCGGGGCCATCGGTTCAGCGAGATTGAAGGCATCATGACCTATAGCGAGGTGCGGTTTTACCCGATTGCCTATGGAGATGTGGATGAGGCGGAGCTAGAGGCGATCGCCAGTCTACGGGAATCAACCGTAAAGCAAGGTAACCCTGAAAACGTCAGGACCCTCTTTAAAGATCTCTTCCAGGTAAATCTGTAGGGTCACTTTCGCACCGGCAAAGATCCCAGGGTTCTTTAGACTGAGCCACAGTTAACGGTCTACCTCATAGAAGAACCCTGGGATCTGTACTGGAAGACACCGTCACTCCCGCGCCGACCAAGCGCCATCGAGTAGCATCCACAGGCCTCCTAGCAAAATCGTGCCCGCGACTGCCGCCAGCACCATATCCATTCCGGTCAGATTTTCCATGGTCTATCTTGCTCAGTTGCTTGGTTCATATGAGGGCAACCACAAGGGATTGCCCCTACCTAATCCCATATATATCAGGGCAACAACTGACGGTCACCACTGCGTCCATATGCCAACAAGGCTCAAACAACCTGTCGATAAGGGGTATGGGTGTAGTACTTGGGGCGGTTGTCTAACCGAATATGTAGCCAGTAAACCCCCAGTCCAGAAGTACTCACCCATAGGGGTTCAGCCCTTCGTTCTGCCAGCACCGTTTGGATGCCCTGCCCCACCCGCTGCCACAGGGCATTAATCTGCGGCTTTGGCCCTTGCCGCAAGAACGTGCCGATGTGGCCGTAGGTTTCTAGGGAGCCATTGCAGCAGGGCACCACTAATTGGGCATCGCCTTTTAGATTGGGGAAGGTGGTCACCGTATTGGTGCCTTGACCCGGCGCAATATAGCGGCCAAAGGCTTGGGGATTGGCTTGCACCTGGGCCAGACTGGGCGCATCCACCACCACGCATTCCCAAGGCTGCGTCAGGGTTGCGACCGTGATCGGTGGGGTTTCCCAGAAAAAAGCAGCGTAGGGGCAGCCCGCCAAAGCGGTCGTGAGCAAGGTCCGAAATTCGCCGTTGCTTTGGAGCAGGGCGATCGCCTCCTGCCAGGTCACCCAGTCAATGAGCGCCCCATCCACCGTCTCGATTTGAATCTGCAGGGTATTCGCCGCCAACGATTTACCGTAGGCCCGGAAGTGCCCCTGGGGCGACGTGGCGAGTAAGGTTGCGTCCATCAGCACCTACACATTGAACCGAAAGAGCATCACGTCTCCTTCCTTGACCACATATTCCTTGCCCTCACTGCGCAACAGGCCCTTTTCTTTTGCGGCCCCCATGGAGCCCAGTGAAACCAGATCCGCGTAGCCAATGGTTTCAGCCCGGATAAAGCCCCGCTCAAAGTCGGTGTGAATTACCCCTGCGGCTTGGGGGGCGACCATCCCGGCGCGAATTGTCCAGGCGCGGGTTTCCTTAGGGCCAGTGGTGAAGTAGGTGCGCAGACCCAGCAGAGCGTAGGTGGCGCGAATCAGCGATCGCAGCCCCCCTTCTTCCACACCCAGTGCTTCTAAAAAGTCAGCCCGATCTTCGGCGGGCAGCTCCACCAGTTCTGCTTCCACCTGGGCCGATACTATGACGACTTGGTCATCTTCGCTAGCCGCGATACCGCGCACCTTTTCCACCCATTCATTGCCGCTGGCGAGGTCGTCTTCGCTGACGTTGGCGGCATAGATTACCGGCTTGCGGGTGAGGAGCCCCAGGGGCTTAATGATCAGTTCTTCTTCTGGGGTGAGATCGACTTGGCGCGCGGTTTTACCTTCGTTCAGGACGGGCAAGATTTTTTCAATGACGGCCATCTCGGCCTGGGCTTCTTTATTAGTGCGAGCCTGTTTGCGCACCCGCTCCAGTCGTTTTTCCAGTTGGGAGAGATCGGCCAGGGCCAGCTCCAGGTTGATCACATCGGCATCTCGGGCCGGATCAATGGAGCCCGAGACATGGATGATGTCGTCATTTTCAAAGCAGCGCACCACATGGATGATGGCGTCCACTTCGCGGATATTGGCCAAAAACTGGTTGCCCAGCCCTTCCCCTTGGCTGGCCCCTTTCACCAAGCCCGCAATGTCAACGAATTCTACCCGTGCAGGCACAATCTCTGCCGAATCTGAAATTTGGGCCAGTTCGTTCAAACGTTCATCGGGTACGGCCACGACGCCCACATTGGGCTCGATCGTGCAAAAAGGAAAGTTAGCCGCTTGGGCCTTGGCGTTCGCGACGACAGCATTAAATAAAGTCGATTTTCCGACGTTGGGCAGGCCAACAATTCCGGCTCTGAGCATAGCGATCGCATCTAGGAGGTCAAACCTTTTACAGCATAGGAGAGTGGCGGGGCAAACGGTAGCCGAGATCCGGTGCTATCCTTTGGTGTCGACGGGCTGCGGACAGGATGCTTATGGCTAAGGTGCGTTTACTAATTACCTTGATGTTGCTCACGGTCAGCTTGACAGGCTGTGGGCTGCGACAGTTTTTGGGATTTGGCGGCAGCGATTCTGAGGCTGAAGACGATGGTCGCCCATCCATCCAAGAACTGGACACGACCGACGGGGTTACAACCCTCCGTAATGAAAACGAGGGCATTCAGGTAACTCTGCCCTCGACTTGGCAAGAGGACAATCGCCTGCACCCGTCCGCCGAACTGCAAGCCTCCGATCCGACCAACCAGCTTTATCTAATTGTCGTGGCCGAAGACGAGGCCGCCCTGAATCGGTTTGGTCTAAAAGACAATGCCGATACCTACCGCACCCTATTGGTCGGCAACCTCAACCGCTTCGATAACCAAACCGCTACCGATGTCGCCTTCATCGGAGACGAATTTGCCAGCCAGTATGAAGTTCGGGGACAGTTGGCGGAAGGATCGCCCGTGGTTTATCTGCACACCACCGTGTTAACCGAGAATCGCTATTACCAAGTCGTGGCCTGGACCACCCCTGATCAATATCAGTTCTATAAGACCGAGCTACAAACCATCGTCGAAAGCTTCCGCGAAACCCTGGACGATCAGGCCTCGTAATTGCTGAACTGGGGCGCAAGGGAGCCATAGCCCTGGGGTGCTGGATTAGGGCATTTTCTTTTAAGAAATACCCTGGTGATGATGCGTTATCCCTCGCGATCACTGATGTAGGGGCACCTCTTGTGGGTGCCCTCGATAACTGGACGGCACGAATCGGGAAATCGATGGGTTCAGGGGCAATGGGCGGAGGGTAGGCACTTGCCTGGAAATCTTCTGAGTCCTTATAGCTGCAAATCAGGACTTTATCCTGTGGTTGCTTGAGGGGTGAGGCAGCCAACCTGTAGCCTAGTAAGGCTAGAGACCTTTTAAGGCGAATGGAGCCCCGATGAGATCAAACCCGATCAAATCAAACCGGTGGGGATGGCAACAGTGGCTGGCCCTGGCTCTGGTGAGCGTGGTGAGCTGGCTAATGATTGGGGGAACGGCCCTGGCCAGCCTGGATGACGATCGCTACGACGGCAATATTTTTGCCCTCTATGCCGGGAATGGGGCGTTGGTGCCCCCTCGGATGAATTTGACCCAGGCCCTAGCCCAGGACAAGCCGACGTTGTTGACCTTTTTTGTGGATGACAGCGCCGACTGTAAGCGGTTTTCATCGGTGATTTCTCAGCTGCAAGCCCCTTACGGACGCGCCGCCAACTTCATTGCCGTGATGGCGGACTCGATCTCCTTCCAAACCAGTGATGACCCCACCCAGGCGGCGTACTACTTTAAAGGCACCGTCCCCCAAACCCTGATTTTTGATGCAGAAGGCCAGGTGCGTTTAGATGTCACCGGCGAGGCCAGCTACGAAGCCATTGATGATGTGATGCGGGAGGTGTTTGGCCTACTGCCCCGCTCAGAATCTGCGGAGTTACGCCGTGCCCCGGTGAATGAACTCAATAGTGAGCTGGTGGAGCAATCCTGAAGGCTCGGGTCCGAAAAGCGGGTATAACTGCAGGTAGAAAAAAGGCGTGAGCAGCGAGGGGATGACCTTGGCAAGTCCAGTGAAGCTTTTGATTGCCGCCAGTGGCACTGGAGGGCACCTTTTCCCGGCGATCGCCACGGCTGAACAGTTGCCCGACTACCGGATTGAATGGCTGGGGGTTCCTGATCGCCTCGAAACAGAGCTGGTCCCGGATTTATACCCTCTACATACCGTCCGGCTCGGGGGCTTCCAAGGGGGCATGGGCTTAGGCGCGCTGCGGCTCTTATTCCAGGTGGTCAAGGCAACGCTGCAGGTGCGATCGCTGCTGCAGCAAGAGCAGTTCCAGGGGGTGTTTACCACGGGCGGCTATATTGCCGCTCCGGCGATTCTGGCGGCTCGCTCCCTAGGACTACCGGCAATCTTGCATGAGTCGAATGCGCTACCCGGCAAAGTCACCCGCTGGCTCAGTCCCTGGTGTTCGCTGGTGGCCCTCGGCTTTGAGGCCGCGACTACCCATCTGCCCAAGGCCAAAAGCATCGTGGTGGGAACGCCGGTGCGATCGCAGTTTTTAGAATCTGCCCCCGATCTGGGCGATCTGGCAATTCCTAACGAAGCCCCCGTAATTGTGGTGGTGGGGGGCAGTCAGGGCGCCGTCGCGGTGAATCAGTTGGTGCGATCGGCCGCGCCTGCCTGGCTAGAGGCCGGAGCTTGGATCATCCACCAAACTGGAGCCAGTGATCCCGAGGCCGATAGCCTCAACCACCCCCACTACATCCATCGCCCCTTTTTCGATCAAATGGCCGGTTTGTTTGCCCGCGCCAGCCTGGTGATTAGCCGGGCTGGGGCCGGAACCTTAACGGAACTGGCCTTCACCCATGCTCCTTCTATTTTGATCCCCTATCCCTTTGCTGCAGAAGATCACCAGGCTTACAATGCTGCTGCCTTTGCCGCCGCCAACGCGGCAGTCGTCAGCCGCCAGGCCGATCTCACCGTCGAGCATTTACAAGACAAAGTACTCACCCTGATCGATGATCCGCAGCGGCTCAAAGAGATGGCCGAGGCCGCAGCCAGTTTGGCGATTCCAGGCAGTGCCGCCCAACTGGCAGGGCTCGTTCAAGACACCGTGGCTGCATCTACATCTTAGGAGTGGCTGGATATTGCCTCTATCGGCTTGCCGCACCTACCCCACTGAATCCAGTGTCCAGGCACAGTCCATCTTCGTCTTACAACTTATTTGGTAAAAAGGCCCCTTGAGTAACCATCTTCCGACCAATACCCTGCTAGGTCAGTTGCGGGTGATTGAGCATCTTAATTGGCGAGACAGCTATCGCCTCTTAATTGCCGAAAATGCTTCGGGTCACCGTTATGTTGCGTTTCGGGTGAGCGAAACCGACCAAGGATGCCGCTGGCTTTACGCTTCTGCTTCGGAATCCCGGATTGATGGCTTGGTTTCCGGTCAGGTAGCCTTAAGGCAAATCTACACGCAGCCCGAAGATGGCTTTGTGTTTCGGGTGGATATCCCTCATGCAGCCCCAGCCACGGTCGAGGTTATCCCTGCCGAAGCGTTGGATCAGGCTTTACTGCCCCCAGAGAATATCTTTCTAGAACCCCAAGCAACGTTTACGGCTGAACCAGCAGTAAGTGCTGGCCACGACGCATTGCCAGTTGTACATGGGATTAAAATCCATCGCCCCCGATCCAGCAAAGCGCTGCCGTTTGCTGCCGTGGCCACGGTTGCGGCACGTTGGGCAAAGCTCGTGCAATCTGTCTTGAATAGCCCACCAACGGTTGTCGCAGCCCAGGTTGATCCATGCGTTTTCACGCTGCAGACGGATGCCGATACTGGATTGCCCCAGTTCTTGCAACAGCTTCAAACGCTGATCACATCCCCAAATTCTGAGCAGAGTCAGGCGATCGGTGCCCAAGACGCTGCAGCGCTGACGCAACTGCTCGACGGCTTATGCGCCGACAAACTCACGCTGTCGATTCAGCTGCAAAGCAATTTAGAGTCGCCACCTGTGATTCTCTCCCCGGCCAGCGCTAAAGCTTTGAGGGCAGCATTCCTCGAAATCAGCCAATCCAAAATTGGGCCTCAGGACATTCCCCAAGCGGATGACCTCAACAAGCTGTTTAGGATGCTGGAACTCATCCAAGCGGGCGAATCAAACCTGAGCTATCACCTCGGCCTATCGCCCAGACACATCAACTATCACAAGCAGGCGGCCCGTATCTTAGATTTGCTCAATGACCGAGACGGGCTCACGAGCCGAGGTCATTATCTGGTCAGCCTTGCCCATCAGGTCGAGCGCTATGAGATTGCCATGATGCTGTTTGAAAGCTCACCCGTAGGCTTTGCCTGGTTAGATCATGCAGGCAAACAAACAGCGGTGGATCTTGCCCCAGATTCGGCTATGGCCTTTTTGAAAGCCCACAGCATAAATCTATCTGATGCCACCATGGCCAGACGCGCCCAGACCCTCAGGTACTGGGTCAAGGCATTTCAAACGCAACTGCCTGACTAACGGTCTAGAATTTGCCCAAGTCAGGATCCGCCCCGGTCTAGCGGCGGCTGAGCAGCGAGACGTAGTACAGCAGGTTTAGCAGCGCGTAAAACGCCGTGGCCACATAGGTGAAAGCGGCTGCATTCAAGACCGCCCGTGCCCCCCGATTTTCGTCGCCTTGCAGAATGCCGAAGTCGTCAATGAGACGCAGGGCGCGGCTAGAGGCATCAAACTCAACCGGTAGCGTCACAACATGGAACAGCAAAACGGCGGCAAAAAAGATCACGCCCAGCCAAGCTAAGCCCAAGAAATTAAAAATTAGGCCCGCCATAATCAACATCGGACCTAGGCGCGACCCGAGGTTGACCGCTGGCACCAGCGCAGCCCGCACGTTCATAAACTTGTAGCCCTGCACGTCTTGCAGCACATGGCCACATTCATGGGCCGCCACTGCCGCTGCGGCTAGGGAGGTGGAATTGTAAATCCCCTGGGACAGGCGCACTGTTTTGGCACCGGGATCGTAATGATCGGTGAGTTCTCCGGCAACGGGCTCTACGCGCACCCCCTGCACCCCCATCTTGCTCAAAATGGTTTGGGCCACTTGAGCCCCAGTCATGCCCATGCGCGAGTTGACCTGAGAATAGCGACGATAGGTGCCTTTGACCTGGCTCTGAGCCCACAGGGTGAGCAAGAGACCCGGCACCATAAACACGAGATAAATGGGATCGAAAAACATGGCTCTGTTAATCCGATATGAACTGAAAAATCAAAAGACTGAGGCGATGCGGATTTGATCTCAACTGTAGCGTAATCCCTGCTGCAGGCCCATTACGGTGTTCATCACCTCTCATTAGGGGGAACCAGTAACGCCTGATGGTGGGCCTCATCCCAACACCAAATCGGTGCCCCGCTGCGGAGTTGTATGCCCCCCACCCATCGGTCGATCGCGCCTGCAACTAAGCGATGGGCCTGTCGGTTCAGAATCGCCCGCCCCAGTGGAGTTAACCGTAGCGATCGCCGATACCAAGCGGGGTTCTCGGGGTCGGCCACCGCTGTCATCAAGGGGTGTGGCCCTTGGCTGAGTTCTTGTAGGACCCGCCAATACATGGTGTCTCCCAGGTAGGGCAAGGGTTCACGGTGACCGGTCAATTCACCGAAGACGCGTCCAGCCGTGAGGGGTGCTAGGTCTGCCAAAATCTCTAGGGTCAATCGCTCGGTCAGCCCCAGGCCATCCTCAAGCCAGGGCAGTTCTTGGAGATGGCGGCGCAGGGCTGGTGCCATGGTGGGAATTGCAGGGGTCCCTGTTTGGACTAAGTTGACCAGGGCCGTCGGTGAGGGGGTAGTCAGGGCTTGCCACACCCGTTGGCCGAGACGCAGTTGTGCAGGCGTGATCGACTGCCGCGTTTCCCAGAGTAGCCGCAAGCTTTCGGGGGACAGTTGCCCTAGCCCGACAAATCGTTCAATCCCTGGGAATTGCTGAATGCAAATCAGCTCAAGGGATTGGGGCGCTTGGGTTTGGCCATAGTGGTGCAGCACATGGGCCAGCGTCAATTGATCGTAGGCATCATGCTCAAACCAGAGTACGACGCGCGGATAGCTGGCGCTGTTATGGAGGCGATCGTATTCACGGATGAGGCGCTGGTGAGCGTCGTGGGGCGCAATGCCGTAGGCCCTGGCGATAAAAGCACTGCGTTGGGCTAGGAATGCTGAAAAATCAGCGTCGGACGGGACCGGCCCCTGGCAGTAGGGATCGACAAATGCTAAAAAGTCCCCAACGAACCCAGCAGTTTTTAGACGCTGTTGAATGTCAGAACCACAGCGCAGATGCAATGTGGGGATGTCGGCATCTAGGGCAACCGGATTGCCCGCCGCGATCTCCTGTCTTTCCAGGGCCATCCGCTCGATGTGGGCTTTGAGCTTCGGCCAACTGGGCAATCCCTGCTCCCGCGCTATCACCCATTGGGCATCGCTCAAGCGGGGGCGAAACGCAGCCTGCTGTTTTTTGGTCTGGGGATGGTGCTTTTGAAACCGCTGTAAAGCCTCGGCCTCAGCGTTCTGATAGCGTTTGAGTAATGCTTTAGCGCGTTTTCGTTGCTGAGCTAAATTGAGTTGCTCAACCGGGCGGTCAGTAGCCATACGACTTCCTCCAATACCGCCTGGGTCCGCTAATCAGGCGAGGAAACCGTAAATACAATCAAACCAAACTGTGGGCGCAGCCCTTCCCGCGGACCGGACGCGCCAGTTGCACGTGCCGTTATCCTAGCCTAAGGCTAAACCATCTGGCTGGGCCGTCACTGACAAAGCCAAACCAGGGCACTGTTCTGTTAGAGGGTGATGGACACTGGCCAATTCAAGAATGAAGTGCAACGGCCTGCCAAAAGCCGCTCTTGATGAGGCAAAGGAGATATAACCTCTAGGAGGATGAAACGCTCTCTGGCGTGAGGACAGCGAGAATTCTGTATACTCAGATCCCTCTGAACGATTCCAGCAGCTTTGTACAGGCCGTTGCACTTAATATTTGAATCTACGAATCTGTATTACATAATCTGTCCTGTCGCAGGTAGATGTTAGCCTCAACTCTAAAAGATTCAAACCACATTAAACGCCAACGTCTTCTTAAGGGATTGATATAGTGATGCTCCTTAACTTGCAACGGTATGGGGTTCCCCACCAGTACAAACGCCGCCCAGGCCAGTGGATTCGGATATGCCTCCATCGTTTGCAACATCGCCTGCTGCAACGCTACCGCCTTGTTCTCCCCCCACTACAACCCCTCGTAAAACGCCATCATTAAATCCGCCGTGGGGGCATCGGGCACCGCCCAGAGGGACACCACCGTACTGTCTGCCCCTGAACCCCACTACCCCATCACCTGTGACCTCACCCAAGCCGGAATCGCAGGCGCTGAGCACGACCAACTGTGCCGTCAGCGAGAGCTGGGAAATTTCCCGTGCGGTTAGGAAGCTGTGGGTGGCCAAGTGAGTCACATTGGCCCCCTCCATTTGGCCCGTCACTCAGGATTCTGTGCCGGCGTTGCCCAAGATGGCTTCAGTGTCAAAATGCGGGTGATCGCCGCCTCGACCTCGGCACCGTGGAGGGGTTGCAAAAGTGCTGAATATTTTCCGGAGCACTCGATCTATTCAAGAAACACTATAGAAACAATCTATCCGATCTAATGAGACATGGATTCTGCTTAGGTAGACACTCTACCTGAAGCCCATAAATCATCAAGATTCGGCTAGTTCTAAATAGTGTAATTCCCATAGCTATTTCAATTTCTCCCCCTTTTGACTCTCTAGCCTATCTATCATTCAGAACGATTCTGAAACATAGGCCATCTGGACTGGAAAAAGTATTGTGACAGCCTTATATGGCTGCCCCAGTCACGGCAGTGTATATACAAAAATAGATAACAATACTTTATGTTTGTTCTTCCGGATTTGACCCTGCTTATAAGTATTTTCAACCAAAAGCAATGGTCACATGAGTTGCTTTTGATCTGAATGTGTTACTTATCTACAGGAAAAATGATCATGGTAATCAAGCCGGAAGATCTCTTCTGTCAACCCGAAGGTCAAACCTCTAATATTCAAGGTCTAGAAACAAAGATAAAAATATCAGATTTAAATATTGGCTTAAGAAAAATTGTCGGCGTGTCGGCTGGTTGCGCCCTACTGACAGGACTTTCTAACGCCCAACCCCTAAATGTCTATGCTTGTGAAAATATTGAAGATGAGACCCGTGGGATAGATTGTCACAGTGATAAGCTTGCCATGCTAGACACTGAAGTTCAGACTTCAAATTCACCTTCAGTTGCTCAAAATCTAGAGGTGCAGTGGTCAACTTCATCAGCAAATAATGACAGCGCTATTAACGTTAGCGATAACGCCAGTGTAGGGAGTGAGAATACTGCTGATACCTTAGAGCCTTTACCCGCTTCAACGCGAATCTACGGAAATGTCATAGAGCTCAGCAAAAGCCCTTTATGGTCTAATTCTAATAGCCTTGGTTTAGGTGATCAGGGAGATAAAGTATCGGAGCTACAGGAAAAACTGAATGAAGCTGGTATCGCCACAGCAGTAGACGGAATCTTTGGAGAAGCCACCCAGAAAGCGGTTATGGAATTCCAAGCCTCCCAGGGTTTGCCCCAAGATGGAGTCGTTGGCCCTCAAACATCCACGGCTTTGTTTGGTGCAGCAACCCCCTTGACTACAGATATCGAAGTATCGGGTGTAGGGGTTAGAAATACTGCCACTGCATCAAGTGTTGAAACTGATTTTGTTGACGATAGCGAAAATGTGCCCGTATCCAGTTCGCCCGGATTAAGCATCAATAAATCAGTGGTTGAGGTGCTTAATCCAGATGGCTCAACTGCTGTTGAGGGCACCGTAGATGAGCCTGGAGATATTATCAAATACAGTATTAGAGTTAGAAATGTAGGCAATATAACTTTGACAGGCGTAACGGTTGATGACCCGATAACAGGAGGAGCTTTAGCGATCAATCAAACGTTTGAGGTCGGCGACGAGCAAACGTTTGAGGCTAGCCATACCGTTACCCAAAGTGATATCGACACTTACAGCTCTATTGAGAATGAAGCCACAGCAATTAGTGATCAAACGGATCTTAAAAGTGATTCAGAGGCTGTTCCCGTTCGACAAATTCCTGCCTTGAAAGTCAGCAAGGAAGCGGTTGGTGTCGATGTGAAAAACGATGAGATTCTGAATAAATCTGGTGATCTGATTGAATATGTCATTGTCGTGGAGAACACAGGCAACCAGACGTTAACAGATGTCGTTGTCAATGATCCACAACTTGGCAATAGTCGAATTAATGACCTTGCCCCTGGGGAAGTTCAATCTTTCACTTCTAAATACAGCCTGAGTCAAACTGACATTGATACAAATGGCGGGGGTGATGGCGATGTTGATAATGTGGTGGAGGTTACGACAGCACAAACAGATCCAGCTAGAGATTTTGAGGAAGTTCCTATCTCACAAAATCCAGATATTCAAGTGGAAAAGAGAACGCTGAGTATTGATGAAAGTGGAGATGGCGTTCTAAATAATGCGGGTGAGACCGTCACGTACGAAGTCGTTATTACCAATACGGGCAACCAAACTCTGAACAATGTCTCTATTGAAGATTCGCTCTTGAGTGTTTGGATTGTTAGAGATTTAACTTTAGCGCCGGGTGCTAGCGAATCTTATACCTATACCTATGAGGTAACCCAAGGCGATTTAGATCGAAATGTACTTGCAATGAAATAAAGCCATTTCTGGGTTAGCGATAAACACCTTGAATGCCCGTTGTCACCGCCTGAGGGTGCAGCGGGCATTTTGAGTTGCCAGAGCGATCCTGACGGCGGGTCAGCCACCTCAGCAAGGGATTGATTATTTAGTACATATGAACTATATTCGTATCGTGCTCACACCCTGGTTGAACGATAGAGGTGTCTATGCCTGCGTTGACATTGCGTCCCGGAGTTTCCATTCGTCTGAAGCGTCAACCGACCCATATTCCTGCATTTTTGGTGACGGGCTGTCGGGGCGATCGCGCTTGGATCCGTCAGCCCCAATGGCCTGATCACATTCAACTCTGCGTGCCCATTACCAAAATCGCCATTCCTCCCAAAATCCCCCCTTGGTCCCCAGAGACTGCAGTAGGATAGCCCTACCGTTCTAGCCGCTGTGTATGATTCCCGCTGATGTTGCTGAGGCCGAAATTCTAGGTCTAGTTGCGCCGCTCCATCCAGAGCGAGATCGCGAAGTGGTTCCCTTGTCCCAAGCTATGGGACGCATTTTGACTGCTCCGATCCCGAGTCCCCTGGATTTCCCCCATTGGGATAACTCGGCGATGGATGGGTATGCGGTGCGATTTGAGGATGTGCAGCACGCAACGGCAGCAGATCCGGCGACACTCACGGTAATCGAAGAAATTCCGGCGGGTAAGCCCCCCCAGCAAACCGTTGAACCCGGACAGGCTGCCCGCATTTTGACCGGATCGATGGTGCCCGATGGGGCGGACACCATCGTCATTCAAGAAGAGACGCAACGGCAGGGGAATCATGTGCGGATTTTGGCTGCACCTCAGCCCCAGGCCTTTGTTCGGCATCGAGCCAGTTTTCATCGGATGGGAGAGCCGCTATTGGCGGCTGGCGCGGTATTGCAAGGGCCTGAAATTGCGGTGTTGGCTGCAGCGCAGTGTGCTCAGGTGCCGGTGTACCGTCGGCCTCGGGTGGCCCTGCTCTCAACGGGCGATGAATTGGTCACGCCTGATCGCCCCTTGCAGCCGGGGCAGATTGTAGATTCGAATCAATATGCCTTGGCAGCACTGGTCCAGAAGGCTGGCGCAGATGCGGTTCCTTTGGGGATTGTGCCTGATCAACCGGAGCGACTCAAGGCAGCAATCACAGACGCGATCGCCCAAGCCGATATGGTGCTTTCCTCCGGTGGCGTTTCAGTGGGGGATTACGACTACGTGGATCAAATTTTGACAGACCTAGGGGCGACTTTGCACATTCGAGCCGTGGCTGTGAAACCGGGCAAACCCCTGACCGTTGCGACAATATCTTCATTCGCTGCTGCACCTTCATCCTCTGCAGCCCTCTATTTTGGCCTGCCTGGGAATCCCGTTTCAGCCCTAGTCAGTTTCTGGCGATTTGTAGAACCCGCCCTGCGCAGGTTATCGGGGCGCTCCCAGGGCTGGGGGCCAGTATTTGTGCCAGCGCGATCGCAGCAAACCCTACGCGCTGGGGGCAGGCGAGAAACCTATCTCTGGGGGCAAGTTCATCTTACTGAAGCAGGGTTTGAATTTAGCCTTTCTGGCGGTAGCCACAGCTCCGGGAACCTGATCAACCTAGCAGGGACCAACGCTTTAGGTATTGTCCCTATGGGGACAACCCAAATCGACGCAGGTGATTCGATGCGCGTGATGCTTCCAGGGTTTTAGGGCGGACAATTAGCGGCAAACCCCTTACTGGGTTAGCATGGCCACGCCCGTCCTAACGAATCAAACCAGGGGCTGTAACCACCTTCCAGCAAGAATCTTAGTTTAGCCCACAGCCCCTAGAAGGGTATTTCTCTGAGCTTAAGATCTGATGTCTGCCTCAAGACAAGCTCAAGCCCTGACCCGCTTTGGCTTGACTCCACTGCTTGGACTGAGCCGCTCGGCGCTGAGGGCAAACGTCCCCAGCGTAATCATGGCCACCCCAATCCATTGGAGAAAATGCATCCCTGAAACGGCAGGTGTCAGGCTGACGGCGATAATTGCGGTCAAGATCGGGACTGCCGCTGCCACAAGGGCGGCTTGGGCGGCTCCCATCAGACGCACCCCGTAGGTGTTGAACAGATACCACAACACCGTTAGGACCCCGAGCACAATGCCTCCCACCCCTAAACCGTCAGTCGTAGCTTCCACCGGCTGAAATAGTCCCAGGAAGCGAGCCACCAGCAGAACAAGCCCAGACAAAACGAACAGGGTCGTAAACTGAACCACATTGACAGGCACTGGGTGTAAGCGCCGTGAACTCAGCTGCATGGCTACCATGTACAGGGCAAAAGCGCCACTGGCCAGTAGCGCCATCGCCACACTCCACAGAAACGTGCCGTCTGCGCCAAGGCGAGGGAGGACGGTAAAGACGACTCCCATCGCGACTGCTGCCATGACAACCCCCTTAAGTGGCGTGGGGCGATCGCCAAATAAAAACCAGGCCAAGGGCACGGTCAACAGGGGATAGGTAAACAGCAGGGCGATCGCGACCCCAGCCCCGACCGCAGCGATCGCTTTATAAATCAAGACCTGGGAGATGAACAAAAAGACGCCACTGAGAATGACTTGGAAGAGCGGGCGTCGGTCTGGGGCTTCAAACAACTGCCTCAGATCTCGCCACACCTCTGGATAAAGCCGAACCGCCACCAGTGCAATCACCGGCAACACCACCAGCATTCGCAACCACAGCAGCATCAGCACTTGGGGCAGAGCCAGGGTAAATGTCTGTGCTGCACCGCTAATATGGCCGACCCAGACGTTATGCAGGGCGATCGCAACAGTGGCCAAAACCATGCAAACTAATCCCCGCTGCCAGCCTTCCGCGGAGCGGGGACGACGCAATTTGGGTGAGGATTGACTGGGCGATCTCCGACTTGACAGGGGCTGGGGGGTCGAAATCGGTAAAGGGGTCGAAATCTGTTGCCAATGGTTGGCAGCACCGGATACGCCCCCGTAGCCTGAGGGCGGGATGCGAGCATCTTGCCCTGGGTGGTTTTGACCGAGGCGGGGTTGTTCAGTGCTAGGCAAAGGCATCCCCCCCATGGGGGGTTGCATCATCTGGGTTTGCAACTGCTGGCTCAGGCGATTGATCAAAGCCTCTAAAATCACCTCCCCCTGCTGCTCCATACTCTGCATGCGGTTAATCTGCTGGGACAGGGTACTGCGATAGCTATTCAGATCCTGCTGGAGGGAGCGCAGCGTGTCGCTCAGGCTGGAATCTAAGGATGCCAGCAACTGGTAAGCGTTATCTAAAGACGGGGGCTGACCGCCGCTATAGGTCGGCATCGCCGCCTGTACGGATTCTGTTATGCGGGTTTTGAAGTGGGAGGCCAGGGCTTGGGCAAGGCGCTTGGCCCAGAGCTGCTGCTGCGCCAACTGCTGCTGAGATAGGGTGACCTCATGGTTGCCCTGCAATGCCTCATATTTGGTTTGCAGATCCTGATATTCCTCTTCAAGAATGTCTAGGTCACTGAGGAGCTGCTGCTTTTTGGCTTGAAGACGCTCAATATCTTGACCCAGTTGCCCCGTAAGTTGGGACTGCAAACCCGCCAAGTTTTGGGTCACATCGCGTAAAATCGCTCGGGCATCCGCCCCTAAATCGTTATCCCTATCCATTTGGCCCATGGATGATCGCTCCCCAGCTTGGCCGCGCTGCCTTCCTGTTGTATCCACAAATGGCCGATATGGCGCAGTGGATTGCCGATATTGTGCGCAAAAATCTTAAAAAAATCCCCTGTTTGTCATAAAACGGTTGGAACCTCCCCAACTAGGGGCTGTCATTAATACAAGCTAGAATCCTTGTGGTGCAACGGTTTCAGCCCCTAGCAATATTGTGGGGACGGGCGCGGCAAGACCTACCCAGCAAGGCTTTCATCCGGTGTTGATGACGCGCCCTAGGGCGCATTGTGAATTAGTGTTTGTGAATTAGCGTTCGATCTGATACGTCACCTCAAGGCGATAGGCCCCTTGGGCAGGCACGGTTACAACATCCGCTGCGGCATTGGTGGTTTCTACACAGACAAAGCCTCTGTAATCCTGGGCGGTCAGGTCTGCCATCTGGACTGAGATTTCGGCCCAAGGATTCCACACAACTGCCGTTTGGTTCCCGATGGAGGTGATGCGGATGTTACGGCCCAATGCCGCATCTTGAATCAGCAACGCCTTCGGAACGCCCGTGTAAATGCGATCCACTTCGGAGGCGATCGCCACCGCTCCCACCTGGGGCTTTACAGCACCGCCGTCCACCTTATCGATGTAGCGGGTGCCGTCGAGCCCTAGCACCGCCACCTGGGCAATATCGCCAATGGTGAAATACGTGTGCAAAGCTTGGGTGATCTCAAAAGGGATGTCGCTGCGGTTGCGGCTGACCAACGCCAGCTTCAAAGTGGTCCCTACCGTAATTTCTAGGGCTAGCTCGAAGGCATGGGGCCAAAGGGCTTGAGTCTCATCGCTGTCCCTAAAGCCTAGATTGACCTGGGTTTGCCCATCGGCAAGGGCTTCGGTTCCTAGCACCTGCCAGAGACGATTGCGGGCAAAGCCGTGGCTGGGTCTGCCGGCCCCTTCTGGATCGGGGCCAAACCAGGGCCAGCAAACCGGGACACCCCCTTTGATGGCCTTGCCAGTTTGGTAGTAGGCGTTTTCGCTCACGAACATTAGATCCTGGGATTCGCCCTGGGGCTGAAAGGAAAGCACCTGGCCTCCGTAGAGCGAAATCAAAGCTGTGGCCTGGTCGTTGGTGACCTGAACATAAGGAAAATCCCCTTTTCCTGAGATGAACTGCAGTTGTTCGCCAATGCCGTAATCTGCGTTGAGCTGAGCCAAATCCATGCCCTTTACCTGCCTAACCTGCGACTCAATTATCAACTGATTTCGGCGGTTTGCCCGGCCAAAAATTAGCACTACTATCTCTGCTCAGACGTTTTGTGTTCTGCACGACAGAGACATGAATGAACCTCTGGAATATGACAGGATGACAGCAGCTTTGATGGTAGTGATGTTGAGCCTATGAATCCCTTTGAACAGCACGGTGCATTGAGCTGGAGCGAGTTAATCACCTCCGATCCTGAGGCAGCGAAGACCTTCTACGGTGAGCTATTTGGCTGGACGCTAAAACCCCGCCAAATGGGACGTTCCGTACAAAATGTGATCGAGGTGGCGGGCCAAGAAATGGGTCATATTGCCCCGATTCCCCCCAGTCAGCCCCAGATGAAGTCCACTTGGGGGACCTTCATCACCGTAGATAACGTGGCGGAAACTGCGGCTAAGGCGACTGAGTTAGGGGGGAAGGTCTTGATGCCGCCGCTAACCGCCCCTGATGTCGGCACCTTCGCCCTAATTCAAGATCCCCAAGGGGCACTGTTTGCGATCGTTCATTATGAATCAGCCGCTTAGGGAAATCATGTCAACAGCACCACATCCATGCTCCGCCACAGTAACGGGGTCGAGAGCCGGTGCCGGTGAAGCCCGCCATATTACCGATATGAACGGTGGTAGAGAGAGCACCAGAGCGATCAGTTTGGCATAGAGGGCAGTCCAGGGCTGCTGTAAAGCAGCGCTAAAGGCAGCATTCGCATCTGCCACAATCATGCCGCAAACGGTTGCTAGACAGATCAGTAGTGGACGGCCAGCCACAGGGTTTCACGGTCCGGGTCGGTCCAGGCGACACGATGCTTTTTGTGGGCCGGAATATCGACGTAATCCCCCGCTTTCAGCCTGAGGGATGCGTCATCCTCAAAGACCAGAACCGCCTCTCCTTGCAACACCATCACCCATTCATTCCGATCTTGGTCGTACCAGTCGTTTTCGGGGGTGGTGTGCCCTTTGGAAATGATCCGCTCGATCGTGACGGTGTCGTTTCCGGCAAGACGTTCAAACACCTCCTCGCTGAGATCATCTGGCAAATCGGCAAAGACGTTAGCCATGCTGTGATTGCTCATGTTTTGCTGAATGATTTGCATGGTTTCAACGCTGACGGCGCAGAGGCACTGGAGTTAGGTCCGACTTGCTCATTCCCACATACGCTGCACGTCATAGGCATCAAAAGCTGTATCAGCACTCACAATGATCAATGAGTTCGTAATTGCTTGAGCAATCAGCATGCGGTCAAAGGGATCGCGATGATGCAGCGGCAATGCTAAATACTGATTGGTATCGCTAAAGGCGATCGGAAGCAGCTCTATTTCGAGTTCAGTGAGCAGCCCTTCTAGCTCACTGAAAGAATTCTCCAAGCTAAGTTTATTGAGACCTAGCTTAATAGCAATTTCCCAAAGGCTGGCAACGCTCAAAAATAGATCATTCACACTTGAGTCAATGACTTCCCTGGCTTGCACGCTTAGCTTTGGACTACCTTCAATGTGCCAAAGGAAAGTATGCGTATCGATCAAGGCTCTCATCGCTACATGTAGTCCTTCATGTCTTCCAGAGGCGCATCAAAATCATCCGACATCCAAATCTTGCCTTTCCAAATACCAAATCCACTTCGCTTTTGCTTCTGTGGTTCTGACTCGCTAGCCTTTTCGATATATCGCTCCGACAAAAATTCAATGTAGTGAAGCACCTCTGTTTGCAAGGATTTTGGCAGTGCCTCTAACTTTTTTAAAATTACAGGTTGAATCATTTCTTACCCTCCTCAGTAGCTTCTTTTACTAAAAACATCACAGCAATTCCAGTTTGAATGCCAGAAACATTATTTTGGGTGCCGAAGATTCTGGGATTGTGTTTTACGTCCGCCTGCATCTCCACAATATAGATTGCGTCACCAGCAATCTGGACATCGGGCAACTCCCAGATGCACTCAGTCTGGGCCAATTGAGGGCAAAACCATTGTCCCCTTGCCCTGATTCTGGCTCAGAGTTTCCATACGCGGATTATTCATCGGCCAAATCATTTGGCCTTAACGCCGCCATCGATAAACGCAACCAGTACGAATGGCGCGGTGTTCCCGAGTATTGGATTTTAGATCCGACCCTGGAGCAAGTTACGGTTCTAACCCTGACGGAACAGGGCTACGGCGTTCAAACACCTCTTCGTTTAGGTCATCTGGCAAGTTGGTAAAAACGTTAGCTTTGTTGTGATTGCCCAGGCTCTACTGCATCCGGCATTACTGGACTAACCTTAAGATCAGCGATTGTTCAGCACTCTAGAGATTACGTCCTCATGGTGCAGGCTCAACCTCAGCTCACAACCTTCAGCGACTTCTTGGTTCAAGCCCAAGCCGCTGAAGGTTACTACGAGCTGACTAACGGAGAACTGATTGAAATGCCCCCTGAGTCCGATGACAATCTCTATCGGGCTATGAAACTGTACGAGGCATTGAAAAGCCTGGTGGGGATGCGGCAGATTCGCTTGCAGGGCTTGGCACTAGCCATGTTTGGGCAACCCAAAAATCGGTATCCTGACTTGACCGTATTGCGTCCTGAGCATCCCGAACAAATGAGTGCCCTAGGACAAGCGGCTATCACCCTCGAAATGGCTCCCCCTTTGCTGGTGGTTGAAGTGGTGAGCCCAGGGACCGAAAACCATCGCCGTGACTATATTGATAAACGCAATCTGTACGAATGGCGCGGCATTCCTGAGTTTTGGATTCTAGATCCGACTCTGAAGCAGGTTACGGTTCTAGCCCTGACGGAACAGGGCTACGAAGAAGCCATCTTCAGCGACGATAGCGTAGTGCAATCTCCCAGTTTTCCTGATTGGCAGCTCACTGCTACTGCCATGCTCACGGTTTAACCCAATGTCGGCCCGATTAACCTGAGGGCATCAACGTAGGACGGCATCTTCCTTCCCGTCTACCAAGGCTTGACGAATACTCTTACGGGAATTCTTCGTTTCAAGGGCAAGCTGAATGTGGCGGAACAGATTATTGATGATGCCCTGACAGGAAGGCAGCTTGTACGCTAACTCGCCGCGAAAATCGGTATTTTTCCTTCGAGACAATCGCTGGAAATCCTCATCGGTTAAGGAATAGCCGTTAGTTCGTTGGGAGCAATATTCCAGATCACGACTCAAATTTTGAACTTGCAGTAACCGGACCTCCTTCTCAGGTATTCCCCTTTGCGCTCTCCAGAATGCCCGCTCCGAATCATTCATCAGGAATACCGGGTCATTACATCCTGACAGAGCTATTCCTAAAATCACCACCACAGAGCCGACAGCCCTTTCTGTAAAGCGATTCAGCTCCTTGTTGGATGTGGTCATGGTTTCTTTAAGGGGCAATAGCAACACAGCAGAATTTACTACCCTTGCTACTTGCAGTTTTACAGGGCGTTTGAGACCGCAAACTTGCGTTCTCTACATTAAAGTGATCCCTGTGAAGCAGTCCTTGGTAGGCTGATGAACATCCCTCCAGCACAAGGCACCCTTATCAATCGGCAATGGCGACATTTTTGTTGGAAGTGGGCACCGAAGAACTGCCCGCGAGTTTCGTAGCAGACGCATTGGCTCAATGGCGCGATCGCATCCCCACCGCCCTCGATGAAGCCCTCCTCACCCCCGAGTCCATCGAATACTACGGCACCCCCCGCCGCCTTGCCCTGGTCATCAAAGGCTTGCCCCTCAAGCAACCGGACCGCGAAGAAGACGCCAAGGGTCCCCCCGCCCAAGCCGCCTTTAAAGACGACCAGCCCACAAAAGCGGCGATCGGCTTTGCCCGCTCCAAAGGGGTCGAGGTAGACGCCCTAGAAGTGCGAGAGACCGACAAAGGCTCTTTTGTGTTTGTGAACCACAAGATTCCGGGCCAGTCCGCCGTAGACATCTTGACCGAGCAAATCCCCACCTGGATCTTTGGCTTAGAAGGCAAACGCTTTATGCGCTGGGGGGATGGCGACCTACGCTTTCCCCGCCCGATCCGCTGGCTGGTCACCCTGCTGGACGATCAGCTAATTCCCCTGACCATCGAAAATGGGATGTCGAAATGTAGTAGCGATCGCCTCTCCTACGGGCATCGGGTCCTGCATCCAGAGGTACTCACCATCGACCAGGCTGAAAACTATCAGGCCATCCTCAAGCAAGGGTTTGTAGATGTGGACCCGGCTCAGCGCCAAAAGACCATCGCCGCCCAGGTCCAAGCTGCAGCCGCTACGGTCAACGGCCATGCCCAGGTCAACCCCGAGTTGCTGGCGGAAGTCACCAACCTGGTGGAATGGCCTACTGCGGTAGTGGGCGAATTTGACGCCGAATTCTTAGAGCTGCCCCCGGCAGTGGCGGTGATGGAAATGGAAAGCCACCAGCGCTATTTCCCCATTTGCAAAGGGCCGGATCAGTCAGCGTTGCTGCCCTATTTCATCACCATTTCTAACGGCGACCCTGACAAAGCGGCGCTGATTGCCGAGGGCAATGGTCGGGTGATTCGCGCCCGACTGTCGGACGGCAAGTTTTTCTTTGATGCAGATCGCGCTCAGCCCCTAGCCGACTTTGTCCCCAAGCTAGAAACCGTCACCTTTGAGGAGCGGCTGGGCTCGGTGGCGGCTAAGGTGCAACGGGCGGGGGCGATCGCCACCCACATTTGCAGCCAACTGCAGATCAGCGCTGAGCAAGGGGAACTGATTCAGCGGGCGGTGCATCTCTGCAAGGCGGACTTGGTGACCCAAATGGTGGGTGAGTTCCCGGAACTACAGGGGCAGATGGGCGAAACCTACGCCCGCCACAGCGGTGAGCCGGAGGCGGTGGCGGTGGCCATTGCCGAACATTATTTACCCCGAGGAGCCGGGGACGTCTTGCCCCAAACTCTCACCGGTCAGGTGGCGGGCTTGGCCGATCGCCTTGATACCCTGGTGGCGATTTTTAGCCTGGGCATGATTCCCACCGGGTCGTCAGATCCCTTCGCCCTGCGGCGGGCCGCAAATGCGATCGTCAATATTATTTGGCAAGCCAATCTGGATCTAAACCTGACCCAGCTGCTGGATCAGGTGGTGACGGACTTTGAGGCTAATCCGGAGGTGCCCCTAGAGGACGGCGGTGAACTGCGATCGCAGCTGCAATCCTTCTTCCTGCAGCGGGTGCAGACCCTCTTACAGGATGAGTTGCAGATCGACTACGACCTGGTGAATGCGGTGGTTGGGGTGGATGACGCCAGCTACGGGGCCAGGATTTTAGAGAATTTGCTGGATGGGCGCGATCGCGCCCAGTTCCTGCAAACCATCCGCAACGATGGTCGCTTGGATGCCATTTACGCCACCGTCAACCGGGCCTCCCGGCTGGCCACCAAAGGTAGCCTCGATACGGTCACCCTCGACCCCAGCGGTTGTGTGGATCCGGCTCAGTTCCAGCAGGACTCTGAAAAAGCCTTCTTTGAGAGCCTGCAGGCGTTGCTGCCCCAAACCGAAGCGGCCCAGACGAATCGCGACTACAGCCAGTTGGTCACTGGCTTAGAGCAAGCCGCCCCCGTGGTCAGCGCCTTTTTCGACGGTCCCGATAGCGTCATGGTCATGGCCGAAGATCCCGCCATTCAAACCAACCGCCTCGCCTTGCTAGGGCTGTTGCGTAACCATGCTCGGGTGCTGGGTGACTTTGGCGCCATTGTGAAAGGCTAAACCATGGGTAACACCTGCATGTTGAATAATGCCCACGTCATCGGTCTGGGGACTTCCGGCATCGCCGCCGCTCGGCTACTGCGTCAGGATGGCTGGCGGGTGGTGCTTAGCGATCGCAGTCCTGAGCCGCGCCGCCAAGGGGATGTGGAGGCCCTGACCGCAGAAGGCATTACCGTGAAGCTGGGCCACAGCTTTAGCCCCACGGGATCCGACAATCTGGTGGTGGTCAGTCCGGGTGTGCCTTGGGATGTGCCTGCTTTGGTGACGGCGCGTGAGCAAGATCTAGAGGTGATTGGCGAGGCCGAATTGGCCTGGCGACACCTGAAAGATCGGCCTTGGGTAGGCATTACCGGCACCAATGGCAAAACCACCGTTACGGCCCTGACCGCAGCCATCTTCCAAGCAGCGGGGCTGGAGGCCCCGGCCTGCGGCAACATTGGCTATGCCTTTTGTGAGCTGGCCCTCAAGGGCACGGTGCCGGATTGGGTGATTGCGGAGCTGAGCAGCTACCAAATCGAAGCTACCTCTACCCTCACCCCGGAGATCGCTATCTGGACCACCTTCACCCCCGATCACCTGGCCCGCCACAAGACCCTAGCCAACTACTTTGCGATCAAGGCCAGTCTGCTCGAACGGGCGGAGCAGGTGGTGCTGAATGGGGATGATCCCTATCTGCGGGACCAGGCTCCGGACTTTTTCCCCGAGGCCCATTGGACCAGCGTCAAAGGCCAAGATGCCATTGCTCCGTTAAAGCCCTTGGCCTATATCGATCTCGGCTGGGTACGCATCGGCGAGCAATCGATTGTGGAGGTGGATGCCCTTGGTATGCTGGGAACCCACAATCAGCAGAATCTTTTGCTGGCGGTGGCAGCGGCCCATTTAGCAGGGATTGAGGTGGGGGCGATCGCCCAAGGTGTCGCCAACTTCCCTGGGGTGGCCCACCGCTTGGAGAAAATCTGCACCTGGCAGGGTATCGACTTTATTAATGACAGCAAAGCCACCAACTACGATGCGGCGGAGGTGGGGCTAAAGGCGGTGGACGCTCCGGCCCTGCTGATTGCCGGGGGGGCTCTAAAGGAGGGGGATGACACGGCTTGGCTACAGGTGATTCAAACCAAGGCGGCCCATGTGTTGCTGATTGGGGATGCGGCTGCGACTTTTGCAGAGCGATTGAAGGCGGTGGGCTACAGCACTTACACCTGTTTAGAAACGATGGATCAGGCGGTGGAGCGCAGTCGGGAGCTAGCGCCTGAGGTGGGGGCCAAAGTGGTGTTGCTGTCACCGGCCTGCGCCAGTTTTGACCAGTATCCGAATTTTGAAGTGCGAGGCGATCATTTTCGGCAGCTTTGCCAGGAAAAGCTGGGTTAAATACGAGCGATCCCAGGGTTCTTATGCTTAGTGGTGCAGAAAAGTCCTGCAACCCCTTTGAATAGGTGAGTCTCATTTGAGACAGAGGTTTTTGAAAGAGGCACTCCATGAGAAGCTCAAGTTCCCCAACTTAGAACTAAGCTCATGGAGCATCCTCCTCTCC
>JBHJIP010000237.1:0-16447 GCA_050043365.1 Leptolyngbyaceae cyanobacterium | reverse complement strand
AATCATGATTCGCACAGCGGGCTATACCGCCCCCATTCGCCACAGTTGGCGAGTTACTAATCAAGCCAATGCCTTCTGCAACCTGATGGCCACGGCGTCGGTCTGCATGTGTGGCAGTGACGGTAGCTTTGACTCCATGGGAGAGGGGATGATCGTTAACTTTGACGGTGAGCCCTTAGTCATGGGCAGCCACCGTCCGGACGAAATCATCACCGCTGAAGTACGTCCTGACCTGGTGCGGGAGGCCCGCAAGCACTGGGCGGTAGAAAACAACATCTATCAGTTTGGCCATCGGGGCTAAGTGGCGGTGAAAGGCGGTGCCAAAGATTGCCCCTATACATACATGAAAGACATGGTGGAAGGCAACTATCGCCTGCCTTGGGAAGATGAGGTGATCTATACCGACGGCACCTCCTGTGGGTTTGATACGCCGACCCGAGAATACCAAGGTGAGGAGATGCCCTCTGAGTTGAGTACCCCCTTGTAGGCCCCTTGTTGTTAGGTCATCTTATGCAAACCGCCTCACGCTGTATGTTCTGGAAAGCATGGATGGCCTAAGGTCTAGGGGCTGCAGATAATTAAAGCTAGATTCCTCGCCACAAGGCGGTTACAGCCCCTAGTTTGATTCATCAGAACGGGCGTGGTCATGCCAACCTCATAAGGGTTTCGCCGTTGATTGTCCACACGCCCTATTGCCTTGGCACGTGCCAAGGCGCTGTTTCCCTTAGCATTGGGTTGGCGTTGTCAGGAACTCAACAACCTGTGAGTCAACGGTTCCGAACCCCTGGATATGACCCGATTCGCAAGATCAAGGTGATTTTGTCGGGTCTCCACGTGGCTGTGGTTACCGACTTCAGCGTGGCCTACAAGGTGATCTTGTCGGGACCGGTGCTCGGGTTTGCCTTTCTGTTTCGTCAATGGGTGGATGCCAGCTTGATTTTGCTAGCCCTGGGGCTGATGTTGATTGCAGAGTTGTTTAACAGCGCCCTTGAGGTGCTTTGTGATTTTGTCGAACCCCAACACAATGAACGGATTCGCATTACCAAAGATATCGCTGCCGCTGCTACGGGGTTGAGCATTCTGGTCTGGGCAATCATTTTGATCATCGAAAGTATCCGTCTTTGGCAGTTTCGCTAAGGCGCTTGACTTGCTAACGTTTCTAACGCCTCTCCCGTAACCCGACAGAGCTGCCATTCAGTTTTAAGTTGGGCTCCCATCCGTTTGTAAAACTGAATCGCGGGTTCGTTCCAATCCAGCACCATCCATTCCAATCGCCCACAGTTGCGTTCTACGGCCAGTTGCCCCAACCGCTGCAAGAGCGCTTTGCCAATGCCCAGCCCGCGATAGTCGGGCAGCACAAACAGATCTTCTAGATAAAGACCGGGCTGCATCAAAAAGGTCGAGAAGTTGTGGAAGAACAGGGCAAACCCCACCCCTCTGGTTTCGCTTTCGGCCTCCACCCGTGCCACCAAGGCTTCGGCATAGGGCCGTGGTCCGAAGAGGCTTTCTGCTAGGGCCTCTGGGGTACCCGTGACCTCGTGGGTGAGCTTTTCGTATTCGGCTAAGGCTTGGACCAGCTCAAATAGGACGGGGATATCAGCTGGGGTGGCGGTGGTGATTTCGACGGTCATGGGTTGAGGAGTGAAAGGGTGTAAGGGCGACGGGGTGTAAGGGTGAAGAGACTAAGGGTAAACCCAATTCGGCTTCTTATGGCATCGGCTTGGGGTCGCACCCACAAGCTGCCCCGCTTGGGCTAGGCTCAATTGAGAGACTGCAGTGAGCGATCGCCCCATGACCACCCCCCTCAGTTGGCCAGAGCTAGAAGCCCTTACCGACTTTCACATTGACACCGTCAATGGCCCTACCAATGCCCAAGCGCGGTTGCGCCTGTTTGGCCAATCAGAAAGCGAGGTGCGGGTCACCCTCTACCGGGATAACCATGCCTGGTGCCCCTATTGCCAAAAGATCTGGCTGTGGCTAGAGGAGAAGCAAATCCCCTACCGCATCGAGAAAGTCACCATGTTTTGCTACGGGGAGAAGGAGCGCTGGTATAAGCGCAAGGTCCCGTCGGGCATGTTGCCTGCCGTGGAACTGGACGGGCGTCTGATCACCGAAAGTGACGACATTTTGATTGCCCTCGAAAAAGTCTTTGGTCCCCTGGGTTGGACCATGAGCGATCCCCAGGTGATGCCGCTGCGGCAGCTAGAGCGTTTGCTGTTCCGGGCTTGGTGTGGCTGGCTGTGCTATCCCACCCGCTCGGCCCGAGAGGATCAGCGCAACCGCGACCAATTTACGAAGGTAGTGTCCTTGGTAGAGGAGGCCTTTGCCAGCACCCCCGGCCCTTACTTTTTAGAGGACTTTGGCATTGTTGATGTGGTTTTCACCCCCTATGTGGAGCGTATGAATGCCAGCCTTTATTACTACAAGGGCTATTCCCTCAGGGAGGACAATCCCGGTTTTTCCGCCTGGTTTGACGCCATGGAAACCCGCCCCACGTATTGCGGCACCCAGAGCGACTTTCACACCCATGCCCATGATCTGCCCCCGCAAATGGGCGGCTGCTACGAGAATGGCGAACCCCAGATGCAGGTGAATAAAAACCGGGTGGATCAAGGCCCCTGGCTGGGGCTGCCCGATGTCACCTATCCAGAACCAGAAACAGCAAAAGCGGAGGCGCTACAGCGGGTGCTCAAGCATCGGCAGAACATTATTCGAGTGAATCCAGCCAAAGATGGCTTATTTGAGGAAGCCCTACGCTGTGCCCTCACCCAGATGATGACGGGAGAGCCCTGCCCACCCCCGAAAGGGTCTGACGCTGGGTTGCGGTATTTGCGCGATCGCGTCAATGTGCCCCGCGACATGTCGATCTATGCGGCGAAACGATTCCGCATGGCCTTAGAAGAAACCGCTGCGCTGGTGGGAGATCGCCAAGGCCCACCGATAACCATGCGCCACCTCCGCGATCAGGACCCGGCAAACTTTGCCACCCGTTAAGAGGCCGCTTACTCGGAGAAACGCAATATGTTTGGACTGCGGCTGTCTTACCCGTTGCTCAGTCCCAGCTTTTATTTGCCCACTGCCAAACAAGTTGATCTGCCGCTAATTTTTGGGGGCAGGTCAATTTGTTTGTGAGCGGCTGGGGCATTGCCGGATATTGCCCCGGCCCTGGCATTAACAAGTTTCCATCGATTCAGCTATTCTTTGGCGAGAGTCATTGAAGGGCGATATATGTAGCTTTGGCCACTTTGCTTAAGAGTGTTCCAGCTAAATTAGTTGTCAAAACATCCGTCAAGGATTGATTCGTTTGTCTAGACAACGCCCGTTCGGCATAGTGACAGCCGGGATGCTTTTTTAGATGGAATACTCTAAGACACCAAGTATCCTCCTGATGCTTTGCGCAAAAGCAAAGTGGCTCGCAGTCTTGTCCTAACCGGACTGGCGACTGCCATAACCCTCATTCCTTAGTGGGTGAGATAGGCTAGCCCCACAAATAGCCCCATCAGACCGATCGCCGTTAGGGTGAAATGAAACAGCGACTTGCCCCCTTTGCGCACCATGTTGCGCATGGCCAGCTTCACATAGCTGGGAGGTGGCTCAGAAGAGGCCGCGCCTTCAGCAGCAGGTGCTTCGGCAACGGGAGATTCAGGGATTGGCGTTTCAGACATTGGGCTCACAAAAGTTAGGCAGCGATATTGCTTATTGTGAAGCAAAGCGGCGGCAAGTGTATTACACCGCCTCCATCTCGGCCATCTGTGTGCCCTGTCGCAAAGAGGCTTGGATAAACCGGTCTAACTCGCCCCCCATCACATCCTCGATGGCGGTGGTTTCCTCATTAGTGCGCAGGTCTTTGACCATCTGGTAGGGATGAAAAACATAGTTGCGAATCTGGTTGCCCCAGGCGGCCTCGACCATATCACCCCGGATCTCAGCGATGGCCTGGGCCTGCTGTTCTTGGGCAATCACCAATAGTTTGGCCGTGAGCAGGGCCATGGCCTTCTCTCGGTTTTGAAGCTGAGATCGCTCTTGGGTGCAGCGTACCGATAGCCCGGTGGGCAGGTGGGTAATGCGGACTGCCGTTTCCACCTTGTTAACGTTTTGGCCTCCGGCACCGCCCGAGCGGGACGTTTTAATTTCTAGATCTTTCTCTGGGATGTCCAGTTCTAGGGATTTGTCCAAGATGGGCATCACCTCAATGCCAGCGAAGCTGGTTTGGCGCTTGCCGTTGGCATTAAAGGGAGAAATTCTCACCAGTCGATGGGTGCCCTTTTCACTTTTGAGATAGCCAAAGGCATAGCGACCCACCATCTCTAGGGTTGCAGATTTGATGCCGGCTTCTTCCCCTTCTGAGAGTTCGACCAATTTCAAGCTGTAGCCCTGGCGTTCACCCCAGCGGGTATACATACGCAGCAGCATCTCGGCCCAGTCCTGAGCATCGGTGCCCCCGGCTCCAGCATTAATGGTCAAGACCACTCCATTTTTGTCGTAGGGACCTGAGAGTAGCTGTTGCAATTCCCACTGATCTAGGGCTTGGTTGAGCTCTGTGACGTTGGTTTGGGCTTCAGCAAGGAGAGCGTCATCTGGTTCTTCAGCTAAGAGTTCCAAAATGGCTTCGGCATCCTCAAACCGACCCTGCCACTGATCCATTTGACTCAGTTGGGCCTTGTGGTCGTTCAGGGTTTGCAGGGTTTGTTGGGCTTGGGCTGGGTCATCCCATAGCTCCGGTTGAGCGGCTTGCTGCTCTAAGTCTTGAATGGTGGCAGTGATGGCGGGAATGTCAAAGACAGGCCTGGGCTTTACCCAGGCGTTCAGACAACGTGGCGAGTTCCCGTTTTAGGTCAGTGGTATCGAGCATGGTGACTGGGCAATAGGGCGAGATTGAAATTGTAGGGCGATCGCGTCGTCATCCACAATTTTATAAATGGGATCAGTTCAAAAACTGCCCTCGGGACTGTTGGGGCAAGGCTAGGGCTGCTTAAACTGCAAGGGCTGATTTAAGGGTGGGCCATGGCCGCAAGCAAGAATCCAGTGCTGCTAATCCACGGGATCGGTGACACCCATCGCGTTTTTGACAAGATGGCGGCTTATCTAGGCGATCACGCTTGGTCTGTCCACTCCCTTGATCTGGTGCCCAATCGAGGCGAAGTGGGGCTGGACCAGTTAGCTCTGCAGGTTCGCGATTATGTGGCTAGGGATCTTGCCGACCAACCCTTTGATTTAATTGGCTTCAGTATGGGGGGAATCGTTAGCCGCTACTATCTACAACGCCTAGGTGGTTTGAAACAGGTTCAGCGATTTATCACCTTGTCCTCTCCTCACAACGGCACCTGGACAGCCTATGCCCGCCATCGCCCTGGGGTAAAACAAATGCGCCCCAACAGTGACTTTTTAAATGACCTCAACGGCACGTTGACTGACTTAGAGCAGGTGCAGTTTACCTCCCTTTGGACCCCCTATGACCTGATGATTTTGCCCGCCCACAGTTCACGACTATCGGTTGGGACAATGGGGCAAATTCCAGCCCTAGCCCATCCCCTCATGCTGCGCGATCGCCGCAGCCTAGAGGCCGTTGAAAACCGCCTCAGCATCCCTTAAAAGCCAGGGCCGAGCTAGACTCGACCCTGGCAAAACTGAGGAGGAATTTAGTTTAAAACCGCCATGCCTTAACCCGCTGCCTGGGCCGTTTGCTGAGCAAAAGCAGCGTCATTCTTTTCAGCGGTTTCTGCAGCTGGATCAACCGTGGCAAACTCAATGTGGTTAACCAGGGTCGTGACAAATGCAAATAGTAGGAAGGGTAAAGACAACACCAAGATCAACCCTACGGAAACTAAGGCATAGAGCGGTTGGCGCGCCCCCATCAGCCCCATAGATGCCGCCAAGCTAATCAACAGTACAACTAGCCAAGCAATGATCTGACCGTACACATCACCAAAGGTTAGGGTGCAGACAAAACGGTATCGTTGTAGCTTATCCATGGCTTAAAGTTTCCTGGCAGGGCGCTTAATTTATTCAGCATATCTGCCCGCCTGAAAACAGCATTGTTTCTCAACATTAATTGAGGATAATCCACTAATTCATTGCGCTCTGTAAAGAGCTTGATGCCCCCTTCAAACCTTGGGAGGTCTTGATTGTCCAGAGGATCTTTTCGGCGCAGTAAACCGTTTAAGGCATCGCATCCCAAAAGCTATCGCTATCTGGTATTTCACAAACCCTACGATGTGCTGAGTCAATTCACCGATCGCCAGGAAGATGGTCGTTGGCGTAGCCGCCCTAAGGGGGCTAGACCGGTCCTGAAGGACCATCGCCTGACCCTGAAGGACTACGTTCCTGTGGCTAGGGTTTATCCGATTGGTCGGCTGGATCGCGATAGCGAGGGGCTGATGCTCCTCAGCAACCATGGGGTACTACAGCATCGCCTCAGTGATCCGGCTCAAGGCCATCCCCGCACCTATTGGGTACAAGTAGAGCGCATGCCCAGCGATTCAGCTTTGGAGGCTTTGAGGACAGGGGTGATGATTCGAGGGCGCTCAACCCGCCCTGCCCAGGTTCGACGCTTAGAAACGGAACCTAACCTGCCGCCGCGAACGCCTCCGATTCGATTGCGTAAGACGGTCCCAACTTGCTGGCTGGCGTTGACCCTGAAGGAGGGGCGCAACCGTCAAGTTAGACGCATGACCGCCGCTGTTGGACATCCTACATTGCGGCTGGTGCGGGTTCAGATTGGGCCGTTGCATTTAGCCGATTTGCCCCCAGGGCAATGGCGATCGCTGCAAGCATCGGAGCGTCAGACTTTAGGGCAGGCGGTGGGGCTGCCACTGTAAGGTACTATCAGTACCGGCTTGGTACGGGCATTTGACGCAATCAATATAAAGCTTCTGCAAAGTGGCGGGGACTGTCCTGACAAAGGGGGCTAGGCTTTGCCATAAATTTAGGTAGGCAGTCCCCGAATTTCGATATATCGTTAATGGGAACCTCTAGGATCTCAATCCTGATTGAATTAAACATCAGTAGTCAGTCTGGCTGTCTGGGGTTCCTGGGTTGCGGTATGGTAGCGGCGCTTACTGAACTCATTGCCGTATAAAACGTCTGGTCTCCTGGCTATGCTCGTCTGCCCTCAATGTCAGTTTGAGAACCCCACCGAAAATCGATTTTGCCAACGCTGTGGCAGTCCTTTGAGGACACTGCAGGCCGTTTTAGTTCCCTGCGCAGTACTTGATGAGGGTGAAACCGCTCCCGTTCTAGCGCTACAAAAATGGCTGGTTAGCGATCGCTTTTTGGATGCCAAGCAGCGCTATCAAGTCCATGGTGGGGTAGAAAGCGATCGCCTCATTGATGAGGTTTTAGAACTCAAAGTTGTTGACTGTAAGCCCGCTTCGCTCTCGCCTGTGGCGGTTTTGACCCAAGGGGGCGAGGAAGATGACGATGGTGAGGCGGATGAGGGCGAAACCATTACGCTACCCTCCATTAGCCAGCCTTACATTGGCTTAAAAGGACAACTGTTTCCAGCGATTCCAGAGCTGCATGCGGCCTGGCAGCGGAATGGATATGTGGCCCTTATCTTAGAAGATCGCTCCAGTTGGGAAAGCCTATCTGCAGCGCTGGCTAACGAGGGCATTGAGCCGCTACAGGTGATCCATTGGCTTTATGAAATGGTGGACCTGTGGGAAGCGCTCGTACCGTGGTCGGGCCAAGGGAGTTTGCTGGACCTCGACAACTTGCGGGTTGATGAGGACCAGATTTTCTGCTTGCGACGGCTTCAGATCGGGGAAGCTAGCGGCGATTTAACCTTGAGTCATTTGGGTAAAACCTGGCAGCGGCTCTTAGCGGATACGGCTCAAGAGGACAAAGCGTTGAACGCTGTAGAAGCCTTAGCAGAAGCCGTTGCGGCGGGCAAGCTGATCCAGGCGACTGCGGTTAAGGAAACCCTAGCGAACCTGGCGGATCAACTCCAGCAGGGGGAAGCGCAATCCTCTGTTCCCGAAATTGATGCGTTTGCCGATACGATGGAACCCCCCGTCGATTGGGTTGAGACTGTTGAAGAGCCTCTTAACGAAGAGCCTCTTAACTTAGACGATAAGGCTGCTGCGGTTGAGATGATCTCAGATGAGGATCTCTTGGCTAATTTGTCAGACGATGACACCTTAGGGGACGATGTAAGCGAGGCTAAGACCGGAGCCGAGCTGTCAGACTTACCCACTATGGCCTTGCCGATGCAGCTCTTCAAGCTGGATGAGGTCGGGCGCACCCACGTGGGTCAGCAGCGGGATCATAACGAAGACTCCTTCTTTGCTGAAACCCATCTGCAAAAGATGGATACTCCGAAAGGCCCAAAGCTCAAGGCTAAGGGTTTGTATATTCTGTGCGACGGTATGGGGGGGCACGCTGGGGGAGAGGTGGCCAGTGCCCTAGCGGTTTCGACCTTAAAGGACTATTTTCAGGCCCATTGGTCAGACCCAGACCAACTACCTGATGACGAAACGGTCAAGGCGGCCATTATGGCTGCCAATCAAAGTATTTTTGAGAAAAATGAATCTGAGGGGCAGGCCGGGAGTGGCCGCATGGGAACTACTTTGGTGATGGTGCTCCTGCAAGATAGCAACGCCCTGGTTGCCCATGTGGGGGATAGCCGTTTATACACATTGACCCGTCGCCAAGGGCTGCAGCAAATTACTGTTGACCATGAGGTGGGCCAGCGGGAGATTCAGCGAGGGGTAGAGCCCGCGATCGCCTACGCGCGTCCTGATGCTTACCAACTTACCCAAGCCCTGGGGCCTCGTTCCCAAAAAGATGTTCGTCCTGGGATTACGCGCCTGCCTCTCTCAGAAGATATGCTGCTGCTGCTCTGCTCCGATGGCCTCAGCGACAATGACTTTCTTGAGAATTATGCAGAGAGCCATATTGAGCCGCTGATGCGATCCCGCGCTGATTTAGAAGAAGGCGTTTCGCAATTGGTGGAGCTAGCCAATGAGCACAATGGCCACGACAACATTACCGCTATGATGGTCCGCGTTAAGGTGCGCCCTAACCTTGACGCATTGAAGGCAGCCACTCTTTAAAGAGTGCTAGGGGTTGTCATCAATTAAAATTAGGATCCTGGTGGTGCGAAGGTTTCAGCCCCTAGTAATTGGGAACGGGCGTGGTCAACTTGCCCAGCAAGACTTTTATAGCTTTGGCCAGAAAGCCTCCGGCACGCTTGCAAGCGCTAAGTCTTTATCCACAAGCTTTCTGGCGTGGCCAATGCCGCAAAGCTTGCGGCATTGGCCATACCTGGATGTCTACATCCCCTTGCTGACTTAAACCCCATGGAAATACGGAGCACTTACTTGTGGACTCGCCCTGGGAGTCCGAAACTCTGCTGATGCTGGTGCCCATACTCTCTTCTTAAACTCAAGCTTAAAGAGGTTTAACGGCCTTTTCGTGAGATTTATTTTCCAGGAGTCGCAGCTATGGCAGTCGCCACTGAAGGTACCCCTCCATCCCCCATCGAAGCTATGGTGCAACGTGTCCTCAGTCGCCGTCGCCTCAGTCGCCGCGAACACCTGCAGTTAACTACGGCTATCTTGGGGAATCCCAGTATGGATGTCCGCGATCGCAATCAAATCAACCGCGTCCTTGATGATATTCGCGCGGGAAAAGTGCAGCTCGTTAACTGAGCAGGGCGTGTGGGTAGTGAATTGCAGAAACCTAGCCGGGTGAACATGGCCACGCCCGTCTTGCCAATCAAGCGCCAAAAATATCCAATTGCCCGTTAGGGGAGGCTTCAGCCGAACGGCGGGTGCGATGCTTGGCTCCATTGCGCTCAAATTGTGCCCCTTTGCGTAAGCCCACGGCTATTTTGCTGTGCTTCTCTATTTGGCCCTTCACTTCTCGCGCCCGTTTAATCACGGTGGGGGGCAGGCCCGCCAAACGGCCCGCCTCAATGCCGTAGGAGCGATCGGCTCCCCCCGGACGGACTTGATGCAGAAACACAATTTGGTCAGGCATTTCTTTGACGGTGACCTGGTAATTGGCCACGTTGTCTAAAATCCCGGCCAGTTCATTCAGCTCGTGATAGTGGGTGGCAAAGATGGTGCGTGCCCGCAGCTCACTGGCCAGGTATTCTGCGACGGACCAGGCAATGGAGAGGCCGTCAAAAGTGGCGGTGCCCCGGCCAATTTCATCCAGCAGCACTAGGGAGCGATCGCTGGCGTGATTCAAAATATTAGCCGTCTCGTTCATCTCCACCATGAAGGTGGATTGCCCCGTGGCCAGGTCATCGACAGCGCCCACCCGCGTAAAAATGCGATCGCAGATTCCCAACGTAGCCGCTTTAGCGGGGACAAAGCTGCCCACCTGGGCCATCAATTGAATCAGCCCGACCTGCCGCAGATAGCAGCTCTTACCGCTGGCGTTGGGGCCGGTAAGGATGACCAGATCAGGCGTAGGGTGATGGGGTGATGGGGTGATGGGGTGTTCGCGTAGCGTCGCCGGAGGCGTTAGGGGTGATGGCGCAGCCTGCCTAGAGGGCTTAGGTGTAATATCGCTGGCTATATCCTCATCTCCCCCGCTCCCCTGCTCCCCTGCCCCGCTGCTCCCCTGCTCTGCCCGGCCTCCCAGTCCCGTGTCATTGGGAACAAAGAAGCCTGCAGGCAAGAGCTGCTCCACGACCGGGTGGCGTCCACTGGTGAGGCTCAGTTCACGGGTGGGGGTGATTTCAGGGCAGCAGTAGCCCTGGTAAATGGCCACCTCTGCCAGACCTGCTAGCACATCCGCTGCGGCCACGCGACGCGCCACTGCACGGATGGTGGCGACATGGTGGCCCACTTCTTCCCGCAACTGCTGAAAAATCTCGTACTCCAGGGCATGAATCTGGGCCTGGGTATTGAATACCCGCGCTTCTCGTTCCTTCAGTTCTGGAGTGATATAGCGCTCCTCATTGGTGAGGGTTTGCTTGCGGATGTAGTTATCGGGGGCTTGGTCAGCCTTATTGCGCGAAATGCTGATGTAGTAGCCAAAGGCTTTATTAAAGCCCACCTTGAGGGTGCTGATCCCGCTGCGCTGCCGCTCTGCCGGTTCGAGCTGGGCAATCCAGTCTTGGTCTCCCTTGACCTGACTGCGGAGCTGGTCCAAATCTGGATTTACCCCGTCTCGAATCAGGTTGCCCTCGGTTAGATAGAGGGGCGGCTGCTCGACTAGGTGAGATCGCAGCTTATCTCCTAGCTGCTCTAATTCAGGAGGCACATGCTGCAGGGCAGTCAAGTGGGGCGACTCTGCCGACTCTACTAGGGCAGCCAAGATGGGCAGGCGACCAAAGGAATCCGCTAGGGCCACTAGATCCCGACCATTGGCGGTTCCCGAACCGGCCCGACCGGCTAACCGCTCTAGGTCATAAATTTGCTTGAGTTGCTGCTGCAGCGCTTGCCGCAAGGGGCCGTTGGTGACCAGTTCGGTAATCGTGGCTTGGCGCTGGCAAACCGCTGCAGGCTCTAGTAAAGGCTGCAGCAGCCAACGCCTTAAGGCCCGCCCACCCATGGCGGTAACGGTGCGGTCTAAGGCCCAGAGCAGAGAGCCGTTGTAGGTGCCATCTCGACAGGTTTGGGTGATTTCGAGGTTGCGGCGGGTTTGGTGATCGAGAACCAAAAAGTCGCTCAACACATAGGTTGAGAGGAGCTGTAAGGGGACCTGGGTGTCTTTTTGGGTGGCCTCCAGGTATTGCAGCAAACCCCCTGCCGCCCGCACCGCCAAGGGGAGGTGATCGCACCCCACCCCTTCGAGCGATCGCAGTCGAAACACCTGTAAAAGCCGCTGTCGCGCCTCGGCCTGGTTAAAGGCCCCCTGGGTGCGAAAGGTATAGCAAAATTGCCGGGGCAAGCAGCTCGGTAACTGGTCAGACTGCTCCCCTGGGCGCAGCATGGTTTGCAGATCGGGGGCCGTAGTGGGCACCAAGATTTCGGCAGGCTGCAGCCGCAGCAGCTCCTGGGCCAAATGCTCTAAATCACTGGATTGGGTGGTCCAAAATTCGCCCGTGGAGACATCGGCATAGGCCAGCCCCCAATGGTGGTTGGCAATCACCACCGCGGCCAAAAAGTTATTCTGGCGGGCGCTGAGCATGCCTTCCTCCAGAATGGTGCCGGGGGTAATCACCCGAGTCACTTCCCGCTTTACCAAGCCCTGGGCCTGGGCCGGGTCTTCGACTTGATCGCAAATGGCGATCGCGTAACCCTTTTCCACCAACTGGGTACAGTACCGGTCCAAAGCATGGTGGGGGATGCCCGCCATCGGCACCTTGCCCACGGCCTTACCAGCATCCTTGCTGGTGAGCACCAGCTCTAGGGCGCGGGCAATGGTGATGCTGTCTTCAAAAAAGGTTTCAAAAAAGTCTCCGACGCGATAGAGCAACAGCGCATGGGGATACTCATCCTTGACCGCCACAAAGTGAGCCATCATCGGGGTCAGATCGTCGCGGTTCACCTCTCGGTGATGGCCATAGCGAACGGTATGTTTGGCTAGCCGCTCGGGTAAGCCGGAAGTGGCAGCATTAACGGAGGCGGTCATAACCCTAGATGTGGTGTAGAGCGCCCTTATTGTAGGGCTGTAGTTTGCTTTTCCCAGCATCCTTACGGACGGGATTTAGAATTGATCGCCTTCTAGCGTTAAGCTTCGTTGAGCCAAAACCCAGGGAATGTAACGACCGTGATACCTTCAAACATGTTGAAGATTGCATTCCGTAACGGAGATAACCTGCGTGCTGCCATCCACTGAGAACTCTGCCCCAGCAATCGCCGAGACTCGGGAAGCCTGTAGCGATTACGTCGCCAACTTACAGCTTCACATGACCCTACAAGCCCGTAACTTGGTCCCTTCTTTGGGCAAAAAGAGCGATCGCCGCAAGACCTTGCTCCATGAAACCCAGGCAGACTTCGAGAAGATGGTTTCTCGCCAAGGGTTCTAGCTTTAGCAGGTCACTCACCTAAATTTTGAAAAGCGGCGGAGCACACAATGATTCCGCCGCTTTTGTTGTGGCCTTTTGGCGAGAAGCGGGTTGTCGTTCGACCAATCTTGCCCTTACGGTAAAGGCTTGCCGGATATCAGGAGTCTGTTCCGTGGCTGTGCGCGTTCGTCACCATGTCAATCCCCTCAGTAATAAGTACCAAGGCACGGTAGAGCCACCGGATTGGAGCCAGATTTATACGCAGCCCCATCTCCCCCTGCACCTCGATATTGGCTCTGCGAAGGGCTATTTTCTGAACAGGATGGCGCGTCACTGCCCCAATTGGAATTTTCTTGGGGTTGAGATCCGTCAGCCCTTGGTCGACGATTGCCTGCGGCGACGGGACGCAGCCCAGCAAGACAATCTCCACTTCATTTTCTGCAACGCCAACACGGCCCTCAAGGATGTCTTAACTAGCTTGCCAGCGGGTCGACTTCGGCGGGTTAGCATTCAGTTCCCCGATCCGTGGTTTAAGAAGCGCCATCAAAAGCGGCGTGTGGTGCAGCCGGAACTGGTGGCCTTGTTGGCGGAGACGTTGCCCCAAGGGGGGGAGGTGGTCTTGCAGTCCGATGTTTTAGAAGTTGCAGCGGCGATGGTGGACTGTTTTGCAGAGTCGCCTCAATTTCAGCGGGCGGGCGATCGCTGGCTACCCGAGAGCCCTTTCTCTGCTCAAACAGAACGGGAAGAACTTACCCTGGGTAAGGGTCTGCCGGTCTATCGAGCGATTTTTCAACGGGACTAGCGCCGCATTACCCTAGTAGAGGGTAAAGATTCCACAGCGGCTGAGAAGATGACAGTCACCACAGCAAAATGGTCTCTCGATGAGTATCACCAGATGATTGCCTCTGGGATTTTAGTGGGGCGTCGCGTTGAATTATTAAATGGGGAAATTGTTGAAATGGCACCGGAAGGGCCGGAACATGCCCAACTAAGTACAGACGCTGCCGATGTACTGCGAAGTTGTTTAGGGGAGAAAGCCCTGATTCGAGAGGCGAAGCCGATTACATTGCCCCATAATGGCTCTGAGCCAGAACCGGATATTGCCATTGTCGAGCCTCTACGGGCAGCATACCGTACACGCCATCCTTACCCAGAAAATGTTTTTTGGCTGATTGAATACGCCAACACCAGTCTGGCTAAAGACCTCAACCCCAAGCGCAAAACCTATGCCTCTGCCAATATTGCTGAATATTGGGTTGTAAACCTACAAAAGCGTCAGGTGATTGTGCTGACCGAACCCAAGGATGGCGACTATCAGCAGGAAAGAACGGTAACCCGAGGCAGCATCGTTCCTGTGGCTTTTTCAGATATCAAGATTGCGGTGAACCAACTGTTCTAGGGGCTATCATCAATTAAAACTAGAATCCTGGTGGTGAGACAGTTTCAGCCCCTAGCAATGTTGTGGGAACGGGCGCGGTCAACTTGTCCAACAAGGCTTTCACCCGTAATAGATGACGCGCCCTAGGGGTTAACGGCGTAAACCGGCAAGACATCGCAGATGAGGATGACGAATGCTGACCTTCGAGAAATCCAGCGTGATTAACGCCCCGGTCGAAGTGGTGTGGGAATTCCATGAGCGGCTCGATATTCTCGAATTGCTGACGCCGCCCTGGCAGCCGGTGCAAGTGGTGCGGCGAGAAGGCGGGCTGGGTGTGGGCGCAATTACCGAGTTTCGCATCTGGTTGGGGCCGATTCCGGTCAAGTGGCTGGCCCTGCACATCGAGTGCGAGCCCTACCGGCTGTTTTGCGATCGCCAAGAAGAAGGCCCCCTCGATCATTGGATTCACCGCCATCAGTTTGAGCCTTTGGGCGACACCACCCGACTGACGGACTCAATTGAGTTTGCTCTGCCGGGGGGAGAACCGGTCGAGACGTGGGTGAGTGGGTTTGTGGGCGATCGCCTGCAGGACATGTTTGACTATCGCCATCAAGTCACCGAGAAAATGTGCGCTGACAAAGCCAAGACTGTTTCCAGCTAGGCGATTTTATCTGGGCCAACGTGGCGGTGGAAACGGGCAGGGGCTCGAAAAGGGATTGAACCTCCTGCGCGACCTGATGAAGACTTATTCAGGCTCTATTTCAGGGCGTTTAGAAATAATGGTTTGCTCTAGGGCATCAACTGAATCGGCATCGCGTTCCTGCTTTAGGTGGTAGTAAATAGCACGGGTTTGGAAACCAAAAATAATCTGGTCTTCGTTTTTTAAATCATGGGCCTTGACCCTGCGGCCATTCACAAAGATGCCATTGGTGCTGGGTTTCTTGTTGAGGTCGCCATCGACAATGCGGTAGTACCCCTCGTCCAGTCCGACCCCGGAGAGCTGCACCAAGGTGGCGTGATGGCGGGAAGCAAACTCAGACCAGAGGCAAATGTCGCATTTGGGGTCTCTGCCAATGGCGTAGACGAACTTATCTAACTCGATTTTGCGGCGACCCAGGCTGTCTTCGATAATGAAGAGGTGTCTGTCACTCAAGTGCAGCGGCACGTTTGGCTCTTTGATGCGTGGATCCATTTCTTGGAAGGCCCCTTGACGCTGACTCATGGAGGTTGCTCCACAGAAAGGAGGTGATGCGCCCTTAATCTAGCTCAATCATGATACTGCCCTGGGTCTGTGGGTTTGGGAAATGTATCGAGTTTGGAATTAAGGGCTGATTTTGGGTGCACACAAGGCGCGATTTTGCTCTTGCACCGTTGAGTTATGAGTCAAGTAGTCTTGCAACCAGGCACAGCCTCGATCTAACAACTCGCTCAAGCTGAGGTCTTCAATGGGGCGCACGGTGACCCAACCATCCCCACCTCCAAGCGCAATCTGCTGTCCATCAGGACTAAAGCTAATGCTGGGGATGAGTGGTTGCCAGGCTCTAGATTAATTACTTCCTCTTAGGCCAAAGCTCCCGATGCCTTTCGGGAAGCTATGGATTTCGAGGTCGTCTACGCCGATCAGACTTTGCTGCCTGGTCGACGACATGTCCGACGGTCTACTAGAAGAAGTACAAACCCTCGCCGAATTCCCGTAGCACAAACAGCAGCCCCCTGTCAGCCTGCCCCCACCTCAACCTATTAGTAACTCACTTTCATGTTCGTTGAATTTTCGTCAGCAAACTGACGCTTACGCATTTTCACGCACTTTTCAGGCCAAAGGGCTACCCATTCGCTAAAACGGGTTGATATAGTTGTGGCAATCTACCTGGAAATTCGAGTCATGCCCTCTGAACCCTCATCGTCACAGAGCATCAGCATTAGCGGCAGTACAGTTACGAACTCGCCCATCGCTCAAGCCGAAGGCAACATTAACCAATATCAGCAAACCGGGACAGAAAACTCCGCTGAGCAGTTGCAGCCCTCAGAGGATATTTGGAAACACGTAGAGCGTCTAAATCGTCACGCTAACCTGCGTAACATGACACGGATCATGGCGATGTAGATGAGTGCTTCAGAGGATTCAGGTAAGCGCTCATAATCAACATTGAGCCGTCGACACC